>NZ_JAJHOG010000002.1:0-426513 GCF_020819615.1 Rheinheimera sp. UJ51 | reverse complement strand
CTTTAATTTTGCTCATGTCTGTTCTCTTTCTAGCCATGGTCAACGCCTACCTAAGTTAATTAAAATTAGGTAGAGCTTACCAGTTGATTTGATTAGAAAAAGAATGGCATTTCGGCATTCCGAACAGCTATTTCGGAAAAGGGCTAAAAGTGATCGGATAAAACCGAAACAAGCGATCGGATTAAACCGAAATGAGTGATCGGATTGAACCGAAATCAGTGTTCGGATTCATCCGTAACATGCAGGGGTGTTTGAGCGAGGCACGTTAGTGCCGAACGAGTTACCACGTCGCCTTGGGTGGGCAAAATTGAACGGGCTTTCACCGCAACGTAGGCCGCATTTTCTTTGAAAAATTTCTTTTGGCGAAACAAAAGAACGTTACTCGCCAACGGCGAAAACGTTAAACGCTGCGTAAAGCTTCGGCTGGAGCACGCTATAAATACATCCTTGTACGCTCCTCTTTTTCATCCCTGAAAAAGACGTCTCCAGCCAAAGTTTACTTCGCTGTTAACTCGCCAGCTCAATCCGAAGTGTCTGTGTTGTTAATCCCATTACGTTGCAAGCCGTGCAAGTTTGTACGACCAAGGTGTTAAGACGAGGGGTATTTGAGTGAGAAGCGGTAGCGACGAGCGAGTTACCTCGTCGCCTTGGGCGGGCAAAATTGAACGGGCTTTCGCCGCAACGTAGGGTCGCATTTTCTTTGGATACTTTCTTTTGGCGAAACAAAAGAAAGTTACTCGCCAACGGCGAAAAGGCTTAATAATGAACCAGATAATTAATTAATAAAAACCCGCGCATCACTCAGTGATTATCGCGGGTTTTTATTGTTTAGCGCTGCTTAGCAGCACAAAAAACTTAACTCACTAACGCCTGATGCAGCTTTTTCATGGCGTTTTTCTCTAGCTGGCGAACTCGCTCAGCAGACACTTGATAACGCTCAGCTAACTCTTGCAGAGTGAGTTTTTGATTGTCTAACCAACGTGCGCGCACGATATCTTGGCTGCGATCATCAAGAGTGCGCATAGCTGCTTGTAAACGATCCACTGCGGCAGTATCCCACTGTTCGACGGCTACTTGCTCGGCCAGATCAGAACTTTTATCTTGCAGATAATACACCGGTGCCGTGTAGCTGCTGTCATCATCTTCATCGGGGGCATCAAACGGCATATCATAGTTACTCATACGAGATTCCATTTCACGCACTTCGTGCTCGGCTACCCCTAACGACTCAGCAACGTTTTTTACTTCGTCTTGGTTAAACCAGCCCAGATGCTTTTTCGATTTGCGCAGGTTAAAGAATAATTTACGCTGGGCTTTAGTGGTGGCAATTTTCACAATGCGCCAGTTTTTCAGCACATACTCATGAATTTCGGCTTTGATCCAGTGCACAGCAAAAGACACTAAGCGTACGCCTACTGCAGGGTCAAAACGCTTTACGGCTTTCATCAGGCCAATATTGCCTTCTTGAATTAAATCACTAACCGGTAAGCCATAACCTGAGTAGCTACGCGCAATGTGCACTACAAAGCGTAGGTGAGACATAATAAGTTGACGGGCAGCTTCTAAATCGCCGTCTTCATGAAGGCGCTCTGCCAGATGGCGCTCTTGCTCAGCCGTTAGCATTGGAATCGAGCTAACTGAGTGAGTGTAAGCTTCCAGACTACCGCTGGCTGCTACAGAAAGTGGCATATAAGCTGATTGTGTCATGGTTTTGCACATCCTTAAAACAAACGATGGAGAGATATTAGCACTCTTTACGGGAGAGTGCTAATCCTAGATCAGCTTTTTTAAGATCTGCTTTTTATAACTAAGAACTTTTTAAGCACTTTTAGTACTATGGGCCGGATGGCTCAATCGCCCGAATATGTCGACGTACCGAAAGGTAAGAACCGCCAACACCTAAGGATACCGCCAGTAAAATAACACCGCAAAATTCGTATAGATTCATCGCCTGTAATTGAAAGTCGCTTTGATAAAGACTGGTGATATCACTGATGGCCCCCCGTAAACCCCAAAGCAAGGTTTCAGACACCAAAAACGCTAATAAGCCCCCCAGCACACCAAACCAAAAACCCGTGTATAAGAAAGGGCGCTGAATAAAACTGTCTGTTGCACCGACCAATTTCATCACTTCAATTTCAGCTTGTTTGCTGATAATCGATAAACGAATAGTATTACTCACAATAAACAGTACGGCGCTGAGTAATAATAATGCGATGGCGATGACGGCTTGCTGCATCAAGCGCACCACCGCTTCTAAGCGGGTTAGCCATTCCAAATCCAGTTTAGCGAACTCAACGATGCGCTCAGCCGCTAATTGTTGCATTAAGGCCCGCGCTGCCGCAGGCTCGGTGTTCGCGGGCATAACCACTAACACATCTGGCAACGGATTTTGTGTCAGGTAATTCAGGGCTTCACCAAAGCTAGACGCCGCTTGAAATTCAGCCATCGCATCGGCTTTATTGATATGCCGAACCGCGGTGATCTGTGGATCGGCTTTTAAAATAGTTTGCAGGCTTTGAATTTGCGCCGCCGATGCGTCTTCTAGAATAAATAAATTAATCTCGGCAGCTTTAGCAAAGCTATTACTGATTTGCTGGGCGTTCTTGACCAATAAGTGCAACGTAACCGGTAAGGTTAAACTGAGCCCCAGCACAATAATGGTTAAAAACGAGGCCGCAGGCGTGCGCCATAACTCACCTAAGCTACTTAACGCTTGGCGGATATGATGCACAAAAAACATCAGAAAACGGCGCACCAAGCCAATACGGTTAGCCTTCGCCCCCGTGGCGCGGCCAGTAAACAAAATACTCATACTTGATCCCTCGACGGGATCAGATCATCGTTGATCATGCGCCCTTGCTTTAAGGTCAAAGTACGATAACGCATTCGTGCAATCAGCCCCAAATCGTGGGTTGCTACCAGTACAGACACACCTACCTGATTAAAGGCTTCAAAGACTTGCATAATATCGCGTGATAATTCGGGATCAAGGTTACCGGTAGGCTCATCCGCTAATAACAGCGGCGGTTTATTCACTACTGCCCGTGCAATGCCGACACGTTGTTGCTCACCGCCTGATAAGGTTTCAGGCAAACAACGTTGCTTATCTAACAGCCCTACTTTATCGAGGGCGGCATGCACACGTTTAACCATCTCTTTGCCTGTAAAGCCTTCAATGACTAAGGGTAAGGCGACATTATCAAAAACCGTATGATTCATTAATAAGCGGTGGTTCTGGAAAATAATCCCCACATCGCGGCGAACATAGGGAACTTGACTGCGCTTTAAACGGCTTAAATCAATATTATTGATCATCACCCGCCCGGTGCTGGGGCGTTCGATCATGCTAATCAGCTTTAAAATGGTACTTTTACCCGCACCAGAATGGCCGGTTAAAAACACCATTTCGCCTTTGGCGATGCGGAAATTGATACGCTCAAGCGCCACAAAACCGCCGGGATAACTTTTGCTGACATGATCAAACTGCAACATGCGGTTTAGTCCTTATTAAATAACGCCCGGATAAAATCTTTAGCAGCAAACTGCCGCAAGTCGTCGATGGCTTCGCCCACACCGATAAAACGGATTGGCACTTTAAACTGATCCGCAATTGCGAAAATCACCCCGCCCTTGGCTGTGCCGTCTAGCTTGGTTAAACTAATGCCCGTTAGCGGCACAGCCTCATTAAATAACTTGGCTTGGCTTAGCGCATTTTGGCCGGTGCCGGCATCTAACGTTAGCATCACTTCATGTGGTGCCTGCACGTCAATTTTTTGCAGCACGCGCACAATTTTCTTCAACTCTTCCATTAAGTGCGCTTTGTTTTGTAAACGCCCTGCGGTATCAGCGATTAAAATATCCACTTTACGCGCTTTAGCCGCTTGATAAGCATCAAAAATAACAGAGGCACTGTCGGCACCAGTATGCTGTGCAATAACCGGGATCTTGTTACGCTCTCCCCACACTTGCAATTGCTCTACCGCCGCCGCGCGAAAGGTATCACCAGCGGCTAACATCACGCTCTTACCTTGCTGTTTAAATTGCTGCGCCATTTTACCGATAGTGGTGGTTTTACCCACACCGTTAACACCAACCATTAAAATAACAAAGGGGCCACTGCTGTTTTCTGGGACTAAAGGCTGTTCCACATCTTGTAATAACGTTGCCATATCCAGTTGCAGTTTATCAAATAATAAACCGGCATCTTTTAATGCTTTGCGATCGGCATGCGTGGTGAGTTGTTTAATCAGCTTTTGTGTCGTGTCCATGCCCACATCAGCCAGCAATAGCTGCGTTTCTAATTCTTCGTACAGCTCGTCATCGATTTTCTTACCGACAAATAAACCCGCTAAACCGGCGCCGAGGTTTTGGCTGGTTTTTGCTAAGCCTTGTTTTAAGCGTGTGAAAAAGCCCGGTTTTTTCTGTGGCTGTACTGCAGCCATGGGCTCTGCATTGTTTTCAGCACTGACGGTCGGCAAAGCTTGCTCGACTAGCGGGCGAGTCGGCTCTGCTGCCGCTTGATTTGCCGTGTTTTCACTGCGCGTCTCGTTATGAGCCGTTGCATGTACCACGGCAGTAGCGGCCGTGACGACCGCAGGCTCAGCGCTGACCGCTACGTCAGGTGAAACTGCAGCATGCTGGCTTGAAGTCTCCACCTCGGCTTGAGGTTTCGTGGCGGCTTGCTCAACCTCGGCAGATTTTACAGGAGCGGGGTCGACAGGCGTTGGCTCTGCAACGCTCTCTGCTGGCTTTAACGCCGCCGTCACCGCAGTGGGTTCTGACGGTACTCGCACATCAGATGCTGGAGTAGCATCCGTTACGGCAGGCTCTGCAGCAGCCGTCTCTGGTGCGTTATCGGCGTTAGGCTGGGTGGGCGTTAACAAAGGCTCAGCAGCAGGTTCAACTGCCGCAGGCGTTGCATCGTTTTTGGTGGTATCAGCCGCAGGGGCATCGGCCGGTGGGTTATTTTTCTTACCAAAACCTAACCAGGAGAAGAGTTTATTTTGTTTTGTCATATGCTTTTGTGTCAGAGTCGGAAAACTAGGATAAAATTGGCTTTATACTAACACCTTTATCAGCAAGGCAAAATGCAATAGATGAAACAACTGAAAACGCACGCGGCCAAGGCAGCACAACCTGGCTTTGTCAGAATTATCAGTGGCAAATGGCGCGGTAAAAAGCTGCCGGTAGCCGATGCTCTGGGTTTGCGCCCAACCACCGATCGTGTAAAAGAAACGCTATTTAATTGGTTGATGCACGATACTGCACAAAGCACTGTGCTAGATTGTTTCGCCGGCAGTGGCAGTTTAGGCTTAGAAGCCTTATCGCGGCATGCGGCCTTTGTAACCTTAGTTGAAAAGGCGCCCAACTTGGCTAAACAATTACAGCAGCATTTACGCCAACTCGACGCCAGCAACGCTGAGGTATTAAATCAAGATTGTTTATTGTGGTTACAACGCCCGGCGCTACGCCAATATAATTTAGTTTTGATTGACCCACCCTTTCGTCAGAATTTAGCGCAGCCATGCTGTGCAGCATTAGAACAACAAGGTTGGTTGGCTGAAAATGCGCTGATTTATCTGGAAACAGAAAAGGAACTGACATTAGAAAGCATACCGGCGAATTGGCGCTTATTAAAAGAGAATATCGCCGGTCAGTTAACGTATCGCTTATGGTTAAGAGGCTGATGACGGGTTTTGGGGCAATTCCATTGCTAGGTTGGTTAGCCCCTGATCTTTTACCCAGGCCTTAAGGCTTTGCATTTGCTCACGACCTATCACGGTCATCGGTGTTACTAACGCGATAAGCTCAGCTAAACACTCCATTTCATAGCACATTAGCGGATCTTCACGCACAATCTTCTTCAACTCGGCTTCGGTAGTAATATCTTCATCAACCGTGTTGTATTCAATTAAACGCGCCACTGTCGCTTGCGAAATTTTAGCGACATTGAGAAACTCTGCAGCATCTAGCTGACAAATACCATTTAACATCATATCTAACGCCGTGGCGCAATCAACCGCCGGATAAACACCGAACATATCAAAATGATTCACTTCTGGCGTCACCAACTCTAGCTCTTCCGCTAAACGCTCAAAGTTAATTTTAACTTTTTTTACCGTTAACCATTCCCAGCACAGATCTAAAATATTGCGTAACAACTTGCTGTCACCAAACTCGCTTACTTCAGCGAACAACTGATAGTTCGGTAACATTCTTTCCATTAACGTCGCGGCAATCGCGGCTTGTTGATATAACGATAATTCGCGCATTAATTGAAAGTTATTCGCTTTTTGATTCATAAAGATCCTGCTAAGGGTACTGACAAAGACAGCGTGGTTAAGTGAGTTGTCGATTATAGCCTAATGTTAGCGATCGATGTTGCAAGCATCGGCGAGAAAATTCGACTATTTACACTGACCGCATGTTGGCCTCGAAATATTTTAGCACCATGCCTTACGCCAAGGTCGGCGCAGTGTATGATAACAATGGCTCAGTATTATGGCGCAATTCGCTATAATAGGAACCTTTAAGTAGTTTTAACAGTCATACCCTGTGCAGATAATGCCAGATCCAGTCGATGCTAAGTGCTGATCGCACTTGGGCATTTTGCAGTAAAATACTTTGTATCAGTAACGGTAAGCAGGTGTTTATGAACAGACAATCTTTTTCAACCATGTGGCGTACTTTAGTAACAGCGGGCAGTTTGCTGATCCTTAGTGCCTGCGCGACTGGCCCTACCGTACGCTCAGATCAAGCCCCCGATGCCAACCTGGCTAATTACCAAACCTTTGGCTTTATGACCGAGTTAGCCACTGACCGAGGCGGTTATACTTCGCTGGTGACACAACATCTGAAAGCCGCGGTCACAGCTGAAATGACCGCACGCGGTTATCGCTTTTCTGAAGAAAGCCCGCAGTTATTAGTCAATTTCAATTCGAACGTGGAACAACGCACTGATATTCGCACCACCACTTCTGCCGCGCTTGCGCCTTATAGCTATTACCATTACCGTCGTGGTTTTTACAGCCCGTTTCCTTACTATCAAAAAGAAGTAGAAACCGTGCGTTACAAAATTGGCACCGTCAATATCGACGTGGTTGATGCGGCACGTAAGCAATTGGTGTGGGAAGGGGTTGCTGAAGGCGTATTAAAAAGACAAGATTTAGAAGAGCCACGTCAAGCAATGGCTCAGGTTGTTGCGAATATTTTCGACAAGTTCCCACAACCGCGCCGCTAAGTGGCGCGCTAGCGGCTTTAGCTGTTACTGGCCAGTTCAGCAACCTGTTGTTTAAGGTTACTGCAACTGGCTTGCGGATTTAGCTGTTGAATAGACAAGGTTAATTCCGCCACCTTAATCCCAAACTTATGCATTGTTGTGCGGTTAATCAGGTTTTGTTGATCCACCAAGTACAACCAATCTTTAACCGTAACATCTAATTCATCACCGTTATACGGAATACGCAATACATACTGCCAATACAGGCTATTACCGGCCAACTGGCCATTTGCTGCACCCACGACATCCCCTGCAGAACCGGTTATGCGACCATCGGCAAATTGTGTTAACTGCCAATGCCGCTGCTCAACTCGGCCATCGCTAAAATAAAAGACTTCATATAAGTCACCTTTATCACCCTGCCACTCACCGCACAAGTCTGCAGTAAAGCGTAATGTTTGCTTACCGCGCCAATCGTGCAGTACCCCATAAGCCTTGCCACTGCCTAAGAAAAATTCTTTTAACGAAAGCTTGGGTGTTTCGGCTTGATACTGCTGCACCGACTGACTACAACCGGCCAGCAATAACGCGGCCGCCATGATACAAATACGCATATCGGATCTCCTGATAAACCTTGCTTAAGCATACGCCAATAACTACCGTCTGGCTCAGTACTATGGCAAACTAGCGCCCCGTTACTCTTGCCAAGAAGACTCTTCATGTTCAGCATTGACCCTGCGCAATTTGCCCCCTTATTGGACAAATTTAACCAACAGGGATGGGTATTAGCCCCTCACTTTGTGCCTGCGGCTTTAAATCAGGCGCTATTAGCGGATTTGCAGCAACAACAGTTGCAGCAGGCGGGCGTAGGACGACAGCAAGCACATAGCATCAACGCAGACATTCGGCGTGATAAAACGGCGTGGTTTGATGGGCAAAGCGCTGCGCAACAACAGTACCTGCAATTAATGCAAGCCCTACAACAGGCGTTTAATCGGGCATTTTTTTTAGGGTTATTTGATTTTGAGTGTCACTATGCGCGTTATAGCCAAGGCGACTTTTATCACAAACACCTTGATGCATTCAGCGGCCGCTCTAACCGGGTGCTGACCACCGTCAGCTATTTGAATACGGTCAGCCAAGGTGGCGAGCTACAACTGTTTAGCGAAGAGGATCAACTTATCAGTAGTATTGTGCCAACGGCGGGCAGTTTAATTTTGTTCGAAAGCGAGCGTTTCCCGCATCAAGTCTTACCGGCCGAAGACGAACGATACAGTATTGCCGGATGGTTTAGACGCAATAATAGCCTGCAAGGACACATTGATCCGCCCAATTAACGTTTAAGGTTGTGCTTCTGCGGCCAGCAAACGAACGGTACTACCTTTACCTAGGTTTTGCGCAGCAAACCAACCTTGCGGCATTTCTAATGCCGCAATAATTGCAATCTCAGAGGGTACCGGCGTTTCATCAAATGGCTGCAGCTGACGAATATGGTGGATGGTCCAATCTGCGGTAATAAAGGCAACATCCAACGGCATGCTGGTGTTGCGCATCCATAAACTGATTGCTTGTGGCTCGGTATAAAGCAGCAACATACCGGGTTCGGCCTGTTGTTGAAACATTAAACCCTGGGCGCGCAACGCAGGGGTATTAGCCAACTGCACCGGTACTGTTACCGAGTCTAACTGCAAACGCGCAGCGGGAAAAGTCAGCAGCGTCGTCTGCGTTATCGCGGCACAACTGGTTAATAACAAACAGAAACTCAATAACCATGCTTTCATGCAAATCACCCCTGGCTTTGTTGAGCAAAGCTCACAAAAAGCCCAATAAAAATAATTAAACCCACATAGTGGTTATGTAAAAAGGCTTTAAAAGCACCTTGCCTGCTGTTATACGCTAACCAGTGCTGGTAAGCAAAAGCCGGTAGCGTAGCAACAATAGCCAGATAATACGGCCAACCTAATAATAACTGCCAGCCAATCCAGCTTAATAGGCTTAAGAAGATCAGTTGCAGCAAGGCAATAATCGGTAACGCGAAGGCACCAAACAAAATCGCCGTAGATTTTACACCAATCTGTAAATCGTCTGGCCGATCGACCAGCGCATAGTAAGTATCATAAGCCACTGTCCAACATAAATTGGCTAAATACAACGCCCAAGCATAACCGGGGATCTCACCCTGATAGGCCATAAATGCCATCGGAATCCCCCAACTGTAAGCCGCACCTAAAACCACTTGCGGTAAATGAGTGTAGCGCTTCATAAAGGGGTAACAACTGGCCAGCAGCACGGCCACTAATGCCAATAACTGGGTGGCACTATTGAGAAACAGCAATAAGCTAGCCGCCAGTACCAGCAGTAGTACAAACAATTGCAACGCTTCGGGGGCGGTGACCGCGCCAGTTGCAAGCGGTCGGTTTTTCGTGCGTTCTACCTGACCATCGACTTTACGATCAGCGTAATCATTAATCACGCAACCGGCTGAGCGCATTAAAATCACCCCCAGTGTAAAAACCAGCCACATGCTAAAAGACGGTATACCTTCGGCAGCGAGCCACAGCGCCCACCATGTTGGCCATAGCAGCAAATAAATACCAATAGGTTTATCTAGTCGCATTAACTGGCTGTAAAAAGCCCGCTGCTGCCAACGTAACTGCCAACTCATAAATTTAGTACCCCGGGCAAAAAGACTTCTGCAACTAATAACGGTTGCTCTGCTACTGAAAACACCGAGCGTCGCGCCCAAAAATGCCCCGGTGCCACGCCAGCAAAGCCCTTAGTTAAGGCTAATTGTGCGACTTCAATAGCGCTTCTGCTGACATCATCAAATTGAAATAGCAACTCGCCCAGCGGCTGTTCGCCTAGCGCAACTAAGGCTTGGATGTGCTGCATACTTTGCTTTGGCAACCAGCTTTGAGCATAAACGACAGGTTGTTCATTACACCACATTAACACTTCTCGGCACACACACTGCTGCACTGGCTTTGGAAAACTCGCTTGTAGAAAATGCGGCAGTACAGCCGCAGTCTCGGCAATAACTTGTAAGCGAAAAGACGTGCTGTGCGCTTTTAATCTGGCGGTTAAGGAACCCGACTCTAACAGCCAAGGCGCTAAAGGTGTGGGTAAAAGCGACGTGGCCGCATGCTGCCAAGCCTCTTCTAATGATAAAACAACACTCATCGTTTTCTGCTATCAAGCCCTTAAAAAAAGTTGCCGCATCATAGCAACTGCTTAAATTTTTTTCAGCTCAAATTGCCCGTGCACTAGGTGATTTCAGGATCTGCTGATATTATTAAAACACGTTATCTCTTTACGGTTACGGAACTTCTGCCTTTGAAATCAATTCTGCAAGGTCTATGCTTCGCCCTGTTGCTGTCTGGTACTGCAGCGGCGCAACAAACAACTACCGAAGTGGTTTATTACGGTTTTGAGCCGGATATCGTGACGAATTTTGTCTCGGAAAATCGCCGCAGTTTAGGCTATGTGCGAGTCTCCATTGAGTTGATGCTGCCAAATAAAGAAATGCTCTCTGTTATCGAGTATCACGAGCCGATGATCCTAGACACCATTATTGGTATTTTAAGCAAACAGCCTGAACAAAAAATCAAATCAATTACTGGTCGTGAAGAAATCCGTTTAGAGATTTTTGAACAGTTAAAAGTGGTATTGAAACGGGAAACCGGCCAAACCATGGTGCAAGATATTTTATTTACGAAGTATCTTTACCAATAAACCCGCTTTACACGGGCTGTTTTGAATGACGCAATACAGCCCAAATTAGGCCACACGCCAACCCGCCTAAATGTGCCCAATTGGCCATATTAACCCATAGCACATCCATAAATCCTAAGGCTAACCACAGCAGCATAAACGCCGCTAAACCATCGGTCACTGGGTAATGGTGTTTTCCGGCCAACTTATCACTCAGCCAGCAATAGCCAAACAGTGCATACACCACACCCGATAAGCCGCCAAAATCAGGGCCAACTAACGCCAACTGCAAACCATTTGATAATAATGCACTGCTCAAGGTTAATTGAATAAGCAACGCACTGCCCGCTCGCTGTTCAATTTTTTGCCCAAGCAAAAACCACCAGCACAAATTAAACACGATGTGCGTGAGCGAAAAGTGCAGCAGTATTGGTGTTATCCAACGCCAAATTTGCGCCGGCTCTGTTAACATCAGAGCGCTATTGGCCGCTTGAAAACTGAGTTGTTGCCATAAATATATGAGGCATACCAGCAGCACTATGAGTGAGGTAACTGGAGATTGCAGTAACTGTGACCAACGCAGACTGGGCCGCTTACCGCTTGTTGCCATGGTTCGGCTTTGTTGCCAAGCGGCGGCTTGATAACGGGCGTGCTCGGGTTCAGTCAAAAACTGCTTTAATAACGGCTCAATTTGGCTCAGTTGCTCGGCCGGTGCGGCTAAGGTGGTTGTTTGCCCTTCCTGCGCCAGCTCTACCTGCAAACCTTTGCTGGTGCAATAGTCTGCAAATAAACGCGCAGGAATAGCCGACTCAAACGCGACAAACTTATGCATTGTCATCAGTGACAACCGGATATTCGGCACGCCAAGCTGCAACGCCACCGTCCATGCTATACACCTCTTCATAGCCTTGTTGTGCTAAATATTGCGCGGCACCTTGGCTAGAATTGCCGTGATAACACACCACAACCACGGGCTGCTCAAACGGAAACTGCTGCATAAATTGCACAATACTGCCATTCGTTAAGTGATAAGCGCCTTCGATATGACCGGCAGCAAAACTGTTTTCATCCCGAATATCCGCAATAATGGCTTGCTGCGTGATCAGCTGTTGAGTTTCGGCCACCGAGATACGTTTAAAATCGCTCATTTTCACCTCATTCAGAAAAGGCCTTATCATAGCGCAGCGCTTAGTGAATAGCAGCCTTGATAACAAACTTTACACGCATTAACCGAAGAACTGCTGGACAATCAGTTAAACCTTCGTTAACAATAAACCAAATATATTGTTGGAGTAGGCTATGGCACCCCTTATCATTTTAGCGCTGATCGCGGCTCTGGTGTTTTACATCATCAGCATCTTTAATCAGCTGGTAAAACTCAGAAATCGTTTTCAAAACGCCTTCGCACAAATCGAAGTGCAGCTGAAACGTCGTTACGATTTAATCCCGAATTTAGTCGAAACCGCGAAAGGCTACATGAAACATGAGCGCGAGACGCTTGAAGCGGTGATTGCAGCGAGAAATACCGCGTTAGCGGGGCTAAAAGTGGCCGCCAATAATCCAGGCGATGCCGGAGCAATTGGCCAACTGGCGGTTGCTGAAGGGGCATTACAAAGCTCAATGGCGCGCTTTAGTATGGTGATGGAAGCTTACCCTGACTTAAAAGCCAGCGAGAATATGCAGCAATTATCAGAAGAGCTGACCAGCACAGAAAACCGTATCGCTTTTGCCAGACAAGCGTTTAATGACGCGGTGACAGACTACAACAGCTACAAGCAAAGCTTTCCGCCGATGTTTTTCGCAGCCAGTTTTGGCCATAGCAAAGATGCGGTGTTATTAGAGTTTGCTGATAGCGCAGCCATTCAAGCGGCACCGAAAGTTAGCTTTTAAATAATGGCAACAAACTTTTTTCAGCAGCAAGATTTAGCACGTCGCAATACCCGTCTGTTGGTGGTGATCTTTGGCATGGCGGTGTTGTCGCTGATTGTGCTGACTAACTTGCTGGTGATGATTAGCCTGGGCTTTGTGCAAGACGTACAAAGCAGCTTTATGCTGCCATGGGAAGTGATAACGAGTATCAGTTTAGTGGTCATTGCCGTGGTTGGTTTAGCCATTATGGCTAAGTGGCAGCGGCTAAAACAAGGTGGCCGCACTATTGCCGAGGCGCTAGGTGGTGAACGGGTAAACCCTGATACCGCCAATAGCGCAGAGCGCCGTTTACTGAATGTGGTAGAAGAAATGGCCCTGGCGGCTAATTTGCCTGTTCCCCCCGTTTATTTACTGCCTGAAAGCGGTATCAATGCCTTTGCCGCCGGTTACAGCCAGTCTGACGCGGTGATTGGTATCACCCAAGGTAGCTTGCAACAACTAAGCCGAGACGAATTACAAGGCGTTATCGCGCATGAATTTAGTCATATTTTAAATGGTGATATGCGGATGAATATCCGCTTGATTGCCATTTTAAATGGCATCTTGTTTATTGGTCATATTGGCTATTATTTATTGCGCTCTGGTCGCGGTAGCAGCGCACTGATGAGTAGCCGAAAACGCAATAAGAATGCCGGTGGCTTATTACTGTTCGGCATTGGCTTAGTGGTTATCGGCTATCTAGGTTCATTTTTTGGTAATTTAATTAAGGCCGCGGTAAGCAGACAACGCGAATATTTAGCAGATGCTTCTGCGGTTCAATTTAGCCGGAACCCTTTGGGTATCAGTGGCGCCTTGAAACGGATTGGCGGCTATCAAGCAGGCTCAAAAATTAACCACCCGAACGCGGATGAAATGAGCCATCTTTTTTTTGGCGAAGCACTGAGTCGCTGGACCAGTATCTTTGCCACTCACCCGCCTTTAGCAAAACGTATCCAACGCTTAGATCCCACTTGGAATGGTCGTTTCGCGGCAGCAACGAGCCAAAAAAAAACCAGTACAGAACAAACCACGAGCGACTCGCCGGCATTATCCGCGCGTCAGAGCATGCTCGCTGCCCTGCCGTTGCTATTAAGCCAAAGTAGTCATCAGCTATTACCCGCTAAAGCCATTGTCTGTGCCATGTTACTGACCCCAGAGCAATTTGCTACACAATTAGCTATGATTAAAAACCAAGGCTCACCCACACTTTTACAACAAGTGGATCAACTGGCCGATGAGGTGAGCCGTTTACCACTGGCGCAACAGGTGCAATTATTGCAACTGACGATCCCCACCCTGAAACAACTTAGCGCCAGCGAATTTCAACAATTTTCAGCGCTGATGCAACAATTAACCGCCAACAACCCCAGCTTACAAGCTTGGCTATGTTTAAATTTTATTCAGCATACTGTCGCCAGTCAGTTCAGCGCTAAAGACGTCCATCATCGCGCGCATTCGCACAGTTTGGCGCAGTTACAGCCCCAATTAACACTCTTATTCAGCGCACTAGCCGACTGCGCTGGGCCTGAGCAAACCGAACCCGCGTGGCAAGCCGCTTGGCAGCAACTGGCTTTGCCCAATGTGCCTGCAAAACCCGTCACCGACTACCAGGCACTAACGGCTGCCTTACCTATGCTGATCGACGCTGCTCCCAAAGTTAAACAACAACTGTGGCAAGCCGTACTTGTTACTATCGCTGCCGATAAACATTTCAGTGACGCGGAACAAGCGATGACTAACTTACTGGCAATGCTCTTAGAAATGCCCGTCCCCTTAACAGCAGATTTTAGTTAGGTGTTGATTTTCAGACAGGGCTTTAGCACAAGCGCAGGCTAAGGTACAATGTGCGCTTTGTTGAATTGTCTGGAAGGTGCCATGTCTGATAATCGCTTATTCTTGTTGTACGATGCCTCGTTCGACGAAATGGATGCAGAAGGCTGCCCAGGATTTGGCTATGTATTATTATTTTCTGCCGACGATGTAGAACAATTTCAACCGGGTGAAAACCCCGAGTGTGCTGCAGTGTCTATGCTATTTACGGATCATGCTGATGGTAGTATCAGCGGCGATTTATTAGGCTGGGCACATGTTGATGCCGCTATTTTTCAGGAATACCCGTTAGGTCAATTCTTAGTATTAATGGAACAAGCGGCTCAAGTAGCGATTAATGCTTATCGTCAGGTCGGTCAGGTACCCGATAAACTGGTTGCAGTGAATTTACCGGATGACGAATTATTGCAATTTGATGTGCAGTTTAACGATTTGCAACTCACAGAGCAGCAAACTGAACAACAACTGGCGCAGCAATTGATGCTTGGTCGCCCTTACCTCGATTCATAACAACGGCATTAAACCGTCTAAACAGGCACGCGGAGTAGCGGCATGGTACAAGCAATCAATATGGGCTTAATTGAGCAAGCCTTACAAGGTTTTACCATTCCGCCACAGCCGCAAATTTTGCAGCATATTCAAAAACAACTCAGCAGTCAGGATCCCGATCTGAATCGTATTGCAGCCTTAATTGCACTGGATATCGGTACTGCGGGTTTTACTTTAAAAGTGGTCAATTCTGCCTTTTTTGGGCTGAAAAATAAAATCACCTCGATAGAGCAGGCCTGCCGCTACCTAGGCTTAAACCGTGTGATCATGTTGGCGCGCAGTGTGTTATTACGCTTTACCTTGGAAGACGGACGCCAAGATGCTTTTAATCAAAAGCTCTGGAATAACGCCTTGCACACTGCCAATATTGCCATGACACTCGCCAAACAATTGAATTTTAGCCAACACGTCCAAGATGATTGCTATTCACTGGGCTTGTTTCGCAATGCCGGCATGGCCTTAATTAGCCAACAGCGCAATGACTATGCTGCCATCATGCAGCAAGGCCTACAACAGCAACAACACTATAGTGAAATTGAAGAGCCACGTTTTCACACCAGCCATGAAGTATTAGGTTATTTGATTGCCGAATCTTGGGGGCTGTCAGATATGTTGTGCAATGTGATTGCCTATCACCACAGCACGCCTTTAATCCTGGCAACTGAAAACCCAGCCGAACAGCAACGTTTTGCGCTGTTAAAGATTGCAGAGTATTTTAGTGGTGAAAGCCGACAATTGTTCGCTGTTCATCAAGATCCTGAGTGGCAAAGCCAGCAAAGCGCCATCCTCGATGTATTGGAGCTAGAGCCGCTGCAATTACCTGAACTGGCGGAACTGCTGCATCGCCAAGATTTACATACCATTTATAGCGTTTAATATGGCGCACAAGAAATGTCATTTACCTGAAAAAATCTGCCCCGTCTGCCAACGCAGTTTTAGTTGGCGGAAAAAATGGCAACAGCACTGGGACGAAGTGCGTTATTGCTCAGAGCGCTGCCGACGTCAACGCAGCAACGATAAAGTATCCCCCTAATATGCGAATTATCTTGGCACCGATGGAAGGTGTGGTCGATCACTTGATGCGCGAGATGCTCACGGCCATTGGTGGTTATGATTTATGCGTTACCGAGTTTGTCCGTGTTGTCGATCAAAAACTGCCTGCCCGGGTCTTTACGCGGCTTTGCCCTGAGTTATTACAAGGCGGTAAAACCCTCGCCGGCACACCTGTACGCGTACAGTTATTAGGCCAAGAGCCCGACTGGTTAGCCGAAAACGCCGTGCGTGCCGTCGAGTTAGGTTCGCCAGGTGTCGATTTAAACTTTGGTTGCCCTGCTAAAACGGTGAATAAAAGCCGTGGCGGTGCGGTACTGTTGCGTGATACCGAGCAGTTGTATCGTATTGTCAAAGCAGTACGTACTGCGGTACCGGCTGAATTTCCGGTGACAGCTAAAATTCGATTAGGTTATGAAGATACCCGCTTAGCCATTGCTAATGCCTGCGCCATCGCCGAAGCGGGTGCTAGCAGTTTAGCCATTCATGCTCGTACTAAATCGGATGGCTATCGCCCACCCGCTTATTGGCCTTGGATCGCGAAAATTAAACAACAGGTCGCTATCCCATTAGTCGCCAATGGTGAGATCTGGAATGCCGAACAGGCTTTGTTATGCCAAGAGCAAAGCCAATGCCAAGATATTATGCTCGGCCGTGGTGCCTTAGCGATGCCGAATTTAGCTCAGCATATTCGACTAAAACAGCCACCATTACCCTGGCCTGAGGTACTCACGCTATTAATGCGCTATTCGGAATTTGAGATGTCGGGCGAGAAAGGTAAGTATTACGCCAACCGCGTAAAACAGTGGTTTAGCTATTTAAAACTGCAGTATCCACAAGCCAGTGAGTTGTTTCAGCAATTACGTGTGCTAACTCGAAGCGCCGATATTTTAGCGCTATTGCAACAGCAGCGAGAAATAACAGAGCGAGCCGAAGCTCGCTCTGTGTAATGCAGTTGGCTGTGTCTTTTAGTACACAGCAAAAGCCTTAAGACCAGTTTAAGATCACTTTGCCCGATTGGCCTGAGCACATAATCTCAAAGCCTTCTTGGTAGTTTTCCATCGGCATTTCATGAGTGATGATCGGGCTTAAATCTAAGCCTGATTGAATTAAGCTGGCCATTTTGTACCAGGTCTCAAACATCTCACGGCCATAAACGCCTTTAATCACTAAACCTTTAAAAATAACCTTATTCCAGTCAATCGCCATTGAGCTGGGTGGAATACCCAACATGGCAATTTTGCCACCGTGGTTCATGGTATCAAGCATGCTGCTAAATGCAGACGGCACACCTGACATTTCTAAACCGACGTCAAAGCCTTCGGTCATGCCCAGTTCGCGCATCACATCTTTCAAGTTTTCTTTACTGACATCAACGGCACGGGTTGCGCCCATTTTTTTAGCGAGTTCCAAGCGATAAGGGTTTACATCGGTCACCACCACATGGCGTGCACCGACGTGCCGTGCTACGGCAGCCGCCATAATACCAATAGGGCCAGCACCGGTGATTAACACATCCTCACCCACTAAATCGAATGACAATGCGGTATGCACCGCATTACCGAACGGATCG
The DNA here is from genome assembly GCF_020819615.1 of Rheinheimera sp. UJ51. Classification (NCBI taxonomy): domain Bacteria; kingdom Pseudomonadati; phylum Pseudomonadota; class Gammaproteobacteria; order Chromatiales; family Chromatiaceae; genus Rheinheimera; species Rheinheimera sp. UJ51. The sequence continues at coordinate 408,670 of NZ_JAJHOG010000002.1, read as the reverse complement.
AAGATTGCCGCGATGTTGTCTGGAATATTGTCGGCGAGTTTAAAGGCATTATAAGCAGGGATCACTAAATACTCGGCAAAAGAGCCGGTACGGTTAACGCCCACGCCTATGGTATTTCGGCATAAATGCACGCGACCCGCACGACAGTTACGGCAATAACCGCAGGTGATATGACCTTCGCCCGATACGCGATCGCCTATGCTAAAGCCACGAACTTCTGAGCCCATGCCTTCAATCACCCCCACATACTCATGACCAACGACCATGCCATGAGGAATGGTATTTTGCGCCCACTCATCCCATTTGAAGATATGCACATCGGTGCCGCAAATAGCGGTTTTCTTGATGCGAATTAACACATCGTTCGGGCCCACTTCTGGTTTTTCAACTTCCGTTTGCCAAATACCCGGTTCTGCTTTTAACTTTGCTAATGCTTTCATTACTACGCCCCGCCTTATGCGATCACGCCCATGTCTTTACCAATTCGGATAAAGGCCGAAATGGCTTTATCTAATTGCGCTTTTGTGTGTGCTGCTGAAATTTGTGTGCGGATCCGCGCTTGGCCTTTGGGCACCACGGGAAAGGAGAAGCCCACCACATAGATCCCCTCTGCCAACATGCGTTTTGCCATTTCGGCCGCCACCTTGGCATCCCCTAACATCACCGGAATGATGGCATGATCTTTACCAGCCAGCGTAAAACCTGCCGCCGTCATTTGCTCACGGAAATAATTAGCGTTTTGCCATAGCTGCGCGCGTAATTCATCACCTTGCGCCAGCATGTCTAATACTTTAATCGACGCGGTAACAATAGAGGGCGCTAAAGAGTTCGAGAACAAATAAGGCCGTGAACGTTGCCGTAACCAATCAATAATGGCTTTTTTACCCGAGGTATAGCCGCCTGAGGCGCCACCTAAGGCTTTACCTAAAGTGCCGGTAATAATGTCAACGCGATCCATTACTTCACAATATTCGTGAGTGCCGCGACCGTTTTTACCGACAAAACCGACCGCATGACTGTCATCTACCATGACCATGGCATTATATTTGTCGGCCAGATCACACACTGATTTCAGATCGGCAATCACGCCATCCATCGAAAAGACACCATCAGTGGCAATGAGCTTAAAACGCGCACCGTCGGCGTCGGCTTGTTTTAATTGCGCTTCTAATTCGGCCATATTGTTATTGGCATAACGATAGCGTTTCGCTTTACACAACCTCACGCCATCAATAATAGAAGCATGATTCAGTGCATCAGAAATGACCGCGTCTTCAGCACCTAAAATCGTTTCAAACAAACCACCGTTGGCATCAAAGCAAGAAGAATACAAAATGGTATCTTCGGTACCGAGAAACTCGCTCACTTTGGCTTCCAAAGTTTTATGAATATCTTGCGTACCACAGATAAAGCGCACCGATGCCACACCAAAACCATGGCTTTGCAAACCGGCCGCAGCGGCAGCAATCAGATCAGGATGATTGGCCAAACCTAAATAGTTATTCGCACAGAAATTGAGTACCTGTTGTGAGCCAACCGTCACATCGGCTTGCTGTTGTGATGTGATGATACGTTCTGCTTTGTACAGACCTTCTGCTTTCACCTCTTCGAGTTGTTGTTCTAGATGGTGCAGAAAAGCGCTATTGCGCATAAAGCCTCCTCTGGCAATATTGGGCAGGAATTAAGCTGTTGAACTCGCTATTGTAAAGATTTAGTGCAGTGACTGCAGCGTTCAACGTGAAGCAGCCCGACGGCAGCGCCGCCAAGCTGTAAAGAAAAACCTACAAATCGGCAGCAAATTCATCGCTACCGGCTAAATCGGTATAATGTTGCTGCAGCTTCCGAAAATCGGGTAAGGCTTCTGCCGTGGCATAAGGCTTAAACAATAACAGTACTTTTAGTACGCCACGATATAAATTAGCCTTATTGACTGCCGCTAACGGTGCTTGGGTTTTTAAATAGCTGATCCAAAAACTCACCAGCAACTTGATATTATGCGCCACGTCGCGGATATCATTGGGCTCAATAGCAATCACCTTAGCGTCATTTAAGCCCTTAATCACCGCCATGACCCGTGCTAACACGTTTTGTTGTACGTGCAAATAATCTTGCTGTAACGCGGGATCGCGCGCCAGAATATCCGGCAAATTGGCATAAAAAAACTGGAAACGCCACATTAACTCAAACACCGCATCAAGATAGTCGGTTAGTAAATCCAGTGCCTGTTCAGGCTGCGCAGGGGGTTTGATCCGTGTATCGAGTAATTTGGCATATTCGCGAAAGATCTGCCGCACAATATCTTCTTTATTTCTAAAGTGATAATACAAATTACCCGGGCTTATGCCCAAGTGTGCAGCGATATGGTTAGTGGTAACTTGACGTTCACCTACTTCGTTAAATAAAGCAATACTGGCCTGTAAAATGCGGTCTTTGGTTCTTAACTTCTTTTCCATTACGTCGTGCGGGCTTCTGTTAATCAGCAAGTATTTTGTTATAGTAACGCCAAACTGAATGTAATTACCAGCCAGCTGTTGCGTACGCTGGCCGAGGACCACCCATTGATGAAAATCCGCGCTATTTATCCTGGCACTTTTGACCCTCTGACCAATGGCCATGCTGATTTGGTTTTGCGTGCTGCCCGCCTCTTTGATAGCGTCATCGTCGCAGTGGCGTCTAACCCAAGTAAACAACCGTTATTCACCTTAGAAGAGCGCGTAGAACTGGCTCGAGCGGCATTTAAAGATTGCCCCAATGTCAGTGTCATTGGCTTTTCCGGCTTGCTCGCCAAGTTTGGCCAAGAACAACAAGCGCAGGTATTGATCCGCGGTGTGCGTGCGGTCGCTGATTTTGAATACGAGTTTCAGTTAGCCAGTATGAATCGGTCGTTAAACCCCGAATTAGACAGCATCTTTATGACGCCCTCTGAAAAAAATACCTTTATCTCATCCACCTTGGTCAAAGAAGTCTGTCGTCATGGTGGTGATGTGTCGAGCTTTGTCCCCGATCATGTCAAAATTGCGCTGCAAGCACGTTTAGCCCAAGTGGCTGCAACAGCTCAGAGCGCTGGCTAAATAACTTACATACCGCTCAAAAAAAGGGGCTCAGTAAACTGCGCCCCTTTTTTATTGCACTGGCGGTTACTGCAACAGTAACCGCTTAGCTATGGCCTTATTCTGTTTTTGCAGCAGCGGCAGCCGCATCACGTGCGGCTAACTTTTGCACTAATTTTTGCGTATGCTGAAGTGACATCAGGTGAGCATAAATTGCAGTCAAGTAACCTAACTTACGTAATTCAAGGAAGGTTTCATCGCTTAACTCATTCAACGCTTTGTCATCAATCATGTTGATACCGTTGATATTACGCTTTTCTTCATTGATGGTAACAGTAAGCACTTGCTCTTTAATTAAGCCTAATTCTTGCATTTTTAGCGTGAAGTTATGAGTGATTTGGCTAAAATCAACAAAATCAGCCATTTGCTGCTTACGTGCAACTAAGTATTCACTTTCTGTACCGTCTTCATTAAATAAGGCAAAACCTTCAGTGTCGTTCACACGCTCAGAGGATTCGTCGATAGCCACGATTAAACGATCACTACCTGGCTGATCTTGTACTAGCACTAAAGGGTAATTACGAGCAACACGAGGAACGTACATACCGTCCCACTTGCCATCTTTGATCACCAGGTTTTGCTGCGCTGATAAACCTAATAACACCACTGGCTGGAAATTTTCACCCGATTGATCTTTAACAAAAACGATAGGGAATTCAGCACCCGCAACCACAAACTCATGCACTACAACCGGTAACATATGCTCATTAGCAATGTGTTGAAAAAGATTTTGCGTGTTGATCTTAGTTTTGGCGTGGCCTTCTTTGTGTAACGCCACTACTTTATTTTCTGCCATATACTACTCTGCTCTCTAAAATTTTAAATTAAGTATGTTGTGTTGGTTCGCTGCAGCATCTCACTCATTAACCTGGCTATGGAACGGTCGGCCCGCAGTAAGGCGGAACAAGCCAGGCGCTATACAGACTGCTGCTTAGCTGCCTGAGCCATGTTATATCACAGCTTTCAAGCAGCAGTAAGCCTGATTACCAATTACTGTGTGAATTCGTAATAGGTTGGGGCATTTGGCCCCACGGGCATCCCTAATAAGAACACCCAACTATAGAATAAGATGACCCAGCCCACGAAAAACACCATGGTATAAGGCAGCATGGTGGCAATCAGCGTACCGATCCCCATGTTCTTTTTATAGCGTGAGGCCACCGCCAAAATAAGCCCAAAATAGCTCATCATTGGCGTAATAAGGTTAGTGACAGAATCACCAATACGGTACGCCGCCTGAATCACCTCTGGTGAGTAACCGACAATCATCAGCATCGGTACAAAAATCGGCGCGAAAATCGCCCACTGTGCAGAAGCCGAGCCCAAAGACAAATTGACAAAAGCACACATTGCGATAAAAAACACGAAGAGTTCTGGCCCGGTTAAACCAATGTTTTGTAACAAGGTGGCGCCTTTTACCGCAAATATCGCCCCTAAATTTGACCAGCCAAAAAACGCGACAAACTGCGCCGCAAAAAACACCAGCACGATATAAAGCCCCATCGAGCTCATGCTTTTAGCCATGGCATCAATCACATCACGATCGCTTTTCATGGTGCCGACAATGCGACCATAAACGTAACCCGGAATACCAAAAGTAATAAAGATAAAAACAACGATGCCTTTAAGAAACGGGGAGTTATCTACCAAGCCGGTTTCGGGATGCCGTAACACACCATTCTCTGGCACGATACTGAGCGCCAGCAAAATGCCTAAGAATAAAAACGTTAAACCCGCCGCTTTTAAACCGCGTTTTTCTTGAGGCGTCAGTGCATCGAGTTTTTGCTCACCCAAATCGACCGAGGCTTCATTCGGGTTGTATTTGCCCAGTTTTGGCTCGACAATTTTTTCTGTGACTAAAGCACCGAGCGTTGCAATAACAAAGGTACTGACAATCATAAAGTACCAGTTAGCTTCGGGGCCAACGACATAGTTTGGATCAATTAAATTCGCCGCTGAAGTGGTAAAGCCTGCCAGTAAGGGATCGACCGTACCAATAAATAAATTGGCACTGTAACCGCCAGAAACACCAGCAAAAGCCGCGGCTAAACCGGCTAACGGATGACGGCCTAACGAGTAAAAAATTAAGGCAGCCATTGGAATGAGCACCACATAACCCAGCTCTGAGGCGGTATTAGAAATGATACCGGCAAACACAACCGTGACCGTGACCATGCGTTTTGATGCATTCATCACCAATCCCCGCATCGCCGCAGAAATTAAGCCGGAGTGCTCCGCCACACTGACACCCAGCAAGGCCACTAACACCACGCCTAAAGGCGCGAAACTGGTAAAGTTAGTCACTAAATTTGAAATAATCCGCTGTAAGCCATCAACCGTCATCAGGCTTACCACCTGAATGGTGCCGTCGGCTGCGCGGCCAGAGGTACCCTCTGGTCTTGGATCAATCGCGCTAAAATCAAAGTAAGCAGCGATACCACTGCCAAAAACCACGGCAATAGCAAAACAAGCAAATAAAGTTACAGGGTGTGGGAGCAGATTACCTAAAAATTCTACAGTATCGAGAAATCGGGTAAACCAGCCACGTTTTTCCGCAACGCCGTTTGGCGTTTTGCTGGAATTCGTCATCAATCGGATCCTCTTGGTCAAAGGTGGTGCAATAAGGCATTGCTATTGCAAACCAGACGGTTTTTTATTTTATTAAGCGCCAAGGCTGGTTTGCCTTGCTGGCGGCTCAAGTACCGTTCTGGTGAATTGTAAAAGCGCTAAATCTATCACAGGAAATCAGTAGCGCAAAGCTGCAAACCTTTTACTGCCTCACTGTCATCGCTTAAAGCTGCTCATTGGCGAACCTTTATTGTGGTCATTTCGCTGCAGATTGACGCTTTGGTTAAGCCCTATAAAAAGCATTTTAATGCCATAAACTGTCTCGATTAGCCAGACACATGGCCCACATAGCACTAAAGTACCGTTGTAGTAAGAGGCCAGCTTTCTTAGCATGCTAAGTATTATTTATAGGAGAGTTATTATGCGTGTAGTCGTTACTGGAGCCACCGGCGGCATTGGTTTTGCCGTTGCCGAAGCCTTTGCTAAAGCAGGTCATGCTGTGGTGTTGGCCGATTTAAATGCTGAATTACTGAAGAGCAAAACGGCAGAGCTCACCGCTGCCGGATATATCGCCAACGCCTTTGTATTAGATGTAACCAATGCCGAGCAAATTGCCGCATGTGCCGCACAATTTCCAGCAGATATTTTAATTAATAATGCAGGTATTCAGCATGTTGCTCGTTTAGAAGACTTTCCACCTGAAAAATGGGCATTATTATTAGATGTGATGCTAACCGGCCCCGCCATGTTAACGCGGGCCATGTTGCCGCATATGCAGCAACAAAACTTTGGCCGAGTGATCAACATTGGCTCTATCCACGCGTTAGTGGCATCGCCGTTTAAATCGGCCTATGTAGCAGCCAAGCATGGTTTACTAGGCTTTAGTAAAGTGATCGCACTGGAAAACGCAGATAAGAACTTTACCATCAACACCATTTGCCCGGCTTATGTCAAAACGCCATTGGTAGAAAAACAAATTAGTGCCCAAGCTAAAGAGCATAACTTAACCGAGCAGCAGGTCATTGAACAAATCATGCTAGCGCCGATGCCACAAAAGGCTTTTATTGATGTCAGTGAAATTGCTGAAACCGCCTTATTTTTGTGCCAACCGGCCGCCAAACATATTACGGCGCAAACCTTGGTATTGGATGGTGGCTGGACAGCACGCTAGCTGAACCCGTAAAACTCAGGCACAATCAGGGTATTATGTATTGACGAGCTCTGCCTCTGCAATGATTCAAAATGGTAGCGGTATCGGTTTAGCCACCCTTGCCGCCATATCACTGCTGTATTTGTTGGTGCTATATTGCGTTGGCCTGTTCGGCCGACGTATTACCGCACAGCATCCGCTTGCGCCCTGGGTGTTTAGTTTAGCCTTATCCATATATTGCACATCCTGGGCTTTTTATGGCGTTACCGCTCAAGCCGTGGTGAATGGCTGGTGGCTGCCCCCCACCTATATTGGCTCTTTTATCCTGTTTTGGTTTGGCTTTAAATTGCTCGCCCGCGTCGCTGTTGCCTGCCGACGCTATCGCATCACCTCTATTGCTGACTTTATTGCCACCCGTTTTGGCCATTCTCGGCTGTTAGCGGTGATGATCACGTTAATTTTATTGATGACGGTGATCCCCTATATCACGCTGCAACTTCACGCCGTTGCGACCAGTATTAACACCCTAGTGAAAGTGGAAACCGGAGAGCATTGGTATACCGATACCGGGCTTTATGTGTGTTTATGGATGGCAGTGTTTGCGCTGCTGTTTGCCGGTAAAAGCGCTCGCGCCCACCAACCCAACCCCGGTTTAATGACCGCCATTGCCTTTGAATCGCTAGTTAAGCTGTTTGCGTTGTTAGCCATTGCGATATTTGTAGCATGGGGCATCTTTGACGGCGTAGGTAACATCTTTGAATTAGCTGCCGACAGTAACGCTGTACAGCAAATTCAACGTCAGCGCTTGCCTACTTACACCTATTGGATCCATGTCTTACTGGGTTTTGCGGCTACCCTTTGTTTGCCATGGTTATTCCATGTCAGTTTTGTCGAAAACCAAAAGTTGAGCCATTTGCGCAACGCGCGCTGGGTTTTTCCGCTGTACTTATTATTGATGGGCGCCTTTAGCCTACCCTTAGGTTTAGCCGGTATTATGTTACTGGGTGAAAACGCCAATCTCGACTTAGTGATTCTACAACTGCCGCTCGCGGCTAATCGCACCGATATTGCCTTGCTAGCATATATTGGCGGTTTCTCTGCGGCCACCAGTATGGTTGTGATCGCCACCGTTGTACTAGGGATTTTGATCACCAACGAATTGCTCGTGCCGTTATTGTTTCGTCGAAACAACCTAGCCAATGATCAACAAAAACTGATTAAAGTGGCGACTGTACGACGTTTAGCCATGATCGTGGTACTCACGCTCGGTTTTATTTATTACCGTTTTATTGGCACTGGCACCGGTTTAGCGCAGCTCGGCTTAATGGCATTTGCTTTAGTAGCACAGTTAGCACCTTCACTAATTATGGGGCTGTTCTCACGTCAAATAAATCGACGAGGTGCCATAACAGGTTTGGGCAGTGGCGCCTTAATTTGGGCTTATGTTTTGCTGTTCCCTGAACTCGTTAGGGCCGGCATTATTAGCAGTCAAATACCTTTAACCGGGCCTTTTGGCGTAAGTTGGTTAGCCCCACAACATTTATTTGGCTGGCAAGGCGATAGTATTACCCTGGGGGTATTACTCAGTTTAAGCGTTAACTGTTTAATGACCCTCCTGGTGAGCCAATTAACCAATACCGGTATTAGTGAATGGCTACAAAGCGGCCGCTTTTTGCGCAGTAGCCGTGAAGCCCCAGCCAGACCATTACAACAACTGACCATTCAAGAGTGTTACTTATTAGTTCGCCGTTTCGCAGGGGAACGCGAAGCCCAGCGCCTGTTACAACGCAACATCAAAGACAACCAAAGCGAATTGCAGCGCTTAGCGCCGATTAATGTGATTCAAGCCACTGAGCGCAGCCTAGCGGCAGTATTAGGCGGCGCCTCGATGCGTTTAATTATGGATGCCAGTGGTCGACATGGCCGTTTGCCGATGGAAACCGTTGAACGCTTTGTCGACGAAGCCAGCCAAGTTTTTCGCTTTAATCAGAATTTATTGCTCTCCACTATTGATAACATCAGCCAAGGTATCGCCGTAGTCGATGCCGATCAACGCGTTATTGCTTGGAATCAGCGCTATATTGAGATGTTTGATTACCCACCGGCGATGGTCGAAGTAGGTCGCCCAGTTGCTGAGTTAATCCGCTTTAATATGCAACGCGGTTTAATTGATAGCGCCGATATTGAAAGCGAAGTGGCTAAACGTATTGGCTTTTTACGCCAAGGTAGTCAGTATCGGGTGCAGCGCGAACAACAAGATGGCCGTGTATTAGAAATACAAGGCAACCCCTTACCGGGCGGCGGTTTTGTCACCACCTATACCGACATCAGTTCTTTTATTGCCGTGCAGCAACAATTAGAACAGAGTAATCAGCTACTAGAACAACGTGTAGCCGAGCGCACCAGTGCCTTGCAACAGTTAAACGCCCAGCTACAACACACTCAGCAACAGCTTGAAATAAGCACCCAAGCCAAAACCCGTTTTTTTGCCGCAGCCGGTCACGACTTGATGCAGCCTTTTAATGCGGCAGCCTTGTTTGCGAGCTTGTTGCGCCAAAAAGTGACGGAACCCGAATTAAAACAATTAAGTGAAAACCTCAGCCATTCCCTCAATTCCGCCGAGGAATTACTGACGGCTATCCTCGACTTAACCAAACTCGATTCAGGGGTGATTAAAGCCCGTCATCAACCGGTGAGTGTGCAAATATTGTTAGAAGACATTGCCCGTGATGCCACCATTTTAGCCGAGAAAAAGGGCTTACAATTTAAGCTGCATAGCACAAAATTGGTGGTCAATACTGATCGCAAACTGTTAAAACGTGTCCTACAGAATTTACTGGCGAATGCCATCCGTTATACCCCAGCAGGAAAAATTGTTTTAGGTGTGAAACGCCGCGGCGAGCAACTACAAATTTGTGTATTGGATACCGGTGTTGGTATTGCGCTGGCTGATCAGCAGCGTATTTTTGAAGAGTTTCAACAAGGTAGCCAACCCGATCAAAAAGGCTTAGGGTTAGGCTTAGCGATTTCTCACCGGATCAGCGCTATTTTAAATCACACCTTAACGGTGCAATCGGTGGAAGGACGCGGCAGTTGTTTTAGCCTGTTATTACCACGCGCCCACCTGGTACCGGCACCGCTTGAGAGCACTGCAAAAATTAGCGATATTAGCGCCAGCTTTGCCGGCAAAACGGTTTTATTGTTAGATAACGAACCACAGTTACGCACCGCAGTGGCTGAATTATTACGCAGTTGGCAAATTAATGTGATGGCGGTGGGCCAGCCAACTGAAGCAGTACAGGCATTACAGCAAGGTTTTTTACCCGATGCATTACTATTTGATTATCACTTGGATAACGGTGCTATTGGCATTGATGTAGCAAAAGAGTTGGCTGCGCGCTTTGCCATAACAGCACCGGTGATTATTCACTCTGCCGATCACAATGAGCAAATTCGTGAAACAGCATTATCAGCGGATTACTATTTTTTACTAAAACCATTAAAACCGGCCGCACTAAAAAAACTGTTTGGCCGGTTATGGCGTTAACGTACGTCACTTTTAAGTAAGGGCACTTCGCCGAGTCACTAGCAATACTAGCATTGAAGCAAACAGCCACAGTGTTGTAGGCTCAGGTACCGCAACCCGACACGCTCCCTGACCTACGCTTACACAAGCCTCACCAGCGGTAAGTTGTAAACTTTCACCAACTCGCCCAACCACATTAAAACCCAATAATGGATCTGCCACATCAAAACTGAGCAGAGTTACTCCATCGGTTAACGCAGTAAAGTTAACCGAAAAAAGCTTTAATGGCCCCACTTGAAAAGCGGCTAACTCATCATCGGTTAAAAATGACACCATAAGACTTTTAATACTGAAGGGTTCAAAGTTAAAATCATAAAACGCTTCACTCGGATCAAATGTAAAGTTAGCCAATTCAAATATTAGCTCATCGGCTCGTAAAATATTGCTATCAAACAGTAAATTGATATCCCAGCCAGAAACAATATTGGGAGCAAACAAGTTCGCCCAAACGTCGATGGATAAGGTGTCCCCCACTGCGACATGCTGCTGCACCGGTGTAATGTAGATCAGTGCGGCTTTTGCTGGCATAGTCGTAAGCGCAAATAATAACAACAAGCTCGCTAAAAATGTTTTCATAATCATGTTCCTTTTTTATGTTGTCAATTACGTTAAGGCGCTATTGCACAGCGAGGCAAACTGCATTTCAAGGCGCACAAACGAGCATCATTTACCGTGATAACACCATCATTGTTCTGATCTCTAACATCGCCAGCTAACACAAATTGGCCAATAGCCGCACGCACTAAACCAACGTCAACAGAGTCAGTAGCTTGATTGCCATTGACATCACATGCGCTGACTAATGGGCTTATCGTTAGATCGAACAATATGGGCGAGCCTCGTTGCTCATTGCCATTCAGGCGAGCTTGCACTTGCATAAAACGCCCGCTGTTAGATAACGCGGCACCTTTTGTCGCGACTTGATAAGGCAGAGCCGTTAAACCTGCAACACTGTCAGCACTGCGATAGGCAACTTGCACGGAAGTCTCTTCGGGTAAAAACTCATTCCAGTTAATACTGCCCCAGGCCATACCTGCACTCCCGCCGTCATATACGACAGTCCATGTACCTGTTGGTGATGTAACATTTCGCGCTACTAACCCCGTTGCATCGCTGTAGGTGTAAGGCATATTACCCACCGCAAAAACGCCAAGCGGTGCGCCAGTTGTACCACTGTATTTTTGTACTCTGCCGGCACTGGTAAACCCAATTTGCAGCACATCATTATTGGCATCCACTTGAATACCGACCGAAAAGCTACCTCCCGCCTGCAGAGGTGCTTGCCACTGCAATGTGCCATCTGCTGCCACTTTTCTAATCGAAGTTGAACCAGCGATAATATTACCGCCACCATCCACCACAATACCTAAGGTACTTACTGCCATATTTGGAATAGCGCTATGCGTATTGGTTGTTGGATCGAATTGCCGATTTCCACTTCCCAAGTACACCTTGCCATTACCCAGCGCTATACCGTAATTACTCATCCCACCGAAAGAGGACACCGTATAAGGCCCAGCGTTGCTTTGCGTATTGGTGATTTTACCTAAGGTGCTACCTAAGGATGCGCTCCATAAGGTACCACTGGCATCGATTAAACAACCATAAGGTGTCCATGAACCTGCATTGGGCTGCCCATCAGTTGGCGTTGTTGACACGGGCCCAAAAATGGTGGAACCATCGGCAGCACTGACTTTGTAATAAGCGCGATCATTATATAAACCTACCCACAAATTACCGTCAGTCCCGATACACATTGCACGACCTAATGTACCCGTGGGTCGCAGTGGTGCAGCGTTACCATCCGGTACAGGTTTTGCCCAAGCAATACGCTCATCCTGAATTTCATTTTCATCAATAATGCCATTGCCGTTCAAATCCGCCATAGGTAGCATTTCGGAATCATCAATAATCCCGTCATTATTGGTATCTACTGACGTTTCCATCGTGCCATTACCATTGCGGTCAATAAAACCTTCTGCCAAAATTTTCAGGACGACACCAGCACTCATCGTTCCTTGACTAAAATGGCGATTTAAAACATAGGCATTTCCGTTAATATCAACTGATGTGCGTGAGGGTGCAGCACCAGAGTAAGCCGATCCTAAATGTCCAAAATGTCCAGCCTGCCCTGCCGGTCCAAACCAAGTACGGTAACGCGCCACTTCAACGTTTAACACCGTATCAAATTTCGAGACGGTGTCTTCACCCGCGTTAGCAATCCAAGCAACTGGAAAAGTTGTTCCTACCGTATTTAGCTGCAACTGGTCACCATTAGGTGCATCAAAGTTAACGCCATCTAAAGTCCCCGATGCAAAATCTGCATCCAAGGTATAGATTTTTGGCGCAGCCAAAACTGCTGAACTAAAACTGCAAGCAATAACGAGCAATAGGCTTGGATTTAATAATTGATTACCACGATTACGTTGAGTTTTCATCTTAAAGACCTCCCTTTGTAACCGACACCGCAGTTTGCAATTGAATTACTGCTACAGGCTGAGGCACCTGGTCCATATCATGTGATTGGTTTCTGCTAATTCGAACTGAATGTTGCATCGTCAAATCATAAAAAAATATTTGCGTCGTGCCCGTCCGTAAGCTGCTATAAACAACTTGCTGCCCATCTGCGGTCCAGTGTGGATTAAAGTCTTCGTGAGGGTGCTGGCTCAAGTTTTTTACAGCAGAGCCGTCTGCATTCATAACAAAAATATCCATCCTTGTTAAGCCGGGATCATCCCTGCTACTAGCAAAAACTAGCTGCTGACTATCCGGTGACCAGCGAGGAGTTTCATAAGCAGCGGGTTTATCCGCAGTTAAATTAAGCGTTTCTCCCGTTTGTAAATCAAATCGCATGATTGCCAAATGCCCGCGCATATCGGCAACATAAGCAATATAGCGACTATCCTTTGATATAGAGGGATGGGCTTTATTACGGTTTGATGCGTTCTGACTAATATTTCTGAGGTTACTTCCATCTTTATTTACTATCCATACGTCAGTTTTCCCCTCAGTATTACTTCCCAAAAAAACCAGCTGCTGTCCATCATCACTCCATACTGGTGCATCAGGTCCTTTTTCCTGATCATTATCAGCTACAACCGACATCTGCCGTTTTGGCAGATACCAAATATGCAACTGCATCCCGGCTTTGCTGTTGTCACGTGCCAAATAAGCAACATTTTTGCTATCAGCCGACCATGATGGCGCAGTTTGCCATAACGAGTTCTGATTTAAACGCCGCAAGTTATTACCATCAGCATCAATCAAATAAATCGAGGATAAACCGTTGCGTACCGAGCTAAACGCTAACGTCTTACCATCATTTGACCATGCAGGTTGAGTATTAATTGAATCGCCTTGCGTCAGTGCATGCTCATGCTGGCCTTCACGAACATAAATGTGCGCATTGCCATCTCGTATTGAAACAAACGCCAACGGTGGCTCACTGGAAGCAAGCGACAACTGACTACTCAATAGCAAAAATGCCATGGCGCAGTTAATAAGTGAAATAGTCATCTGTCACTCTCCCGCTTTATGGACATTGACCACTAAAGTTGCAACCACATTATTCTGACTATCAAGCACGCTAAGATGGTGCGCACCAACATAGCTTGTAATAAGCTGATACTGCAGGCTGCCATCGTTACCAGCGGTAACAACTTCATTGCTTCGCTTGTTGTTAACGACAGTTTCTAAGGTATAACTGGCTCCTGGGCTAAACAGAGTTCCATTCAGAACTACAGTATCACCAGCAATAGCCTGCGATGGCCCCGACAACGACAACGCGGTATCAGCCAAGCTTGTTGATGAACACAGTAGTAAGGTTACAAATATCGACGATTTTAAAAATGTGTTAGAAGGGATAATTTCCATTGCTAGCTTCTCCTTTATAAATTAGGTAGAAACCCGCATCACGGCTTAATATGCAAGGTACAACAAAATTAGTTATTGCATAGCTTAAGCCAACTTTAGTTAGGCTTGTTTTAATTGATTAATTTAAAATGATCGTGATGATAATGCTGTGCAAGTGTAAAGAATGCTGACACTAATACAGTCAAAACTTAATTAATTAAACGTCAAAGCTGAATCCAAACGTTATGTGCACATAAGACATAGCAAGTGTATTCTTACATTCCCGACGTAACTTTTTTGTAAACTTAGCGCGGTTATTTCTATTTCAGTCTTTGCCGCTATAAAATTTTTGCTACTCATTAAACGTCACCTCCCTAACAAACCAGCCAATCGACTTTTTATAATTAATCAGAATTAAAAACTTCGTTTTTTATAAAAAATTATTCTGTTGATTTGCTTTACGACTTTCAAGCCATAACCTATCTTAAAAATCACTTTTAATTAACATTAAAATGACAAATGAGCCAGCAGCCTTTATTTAGACAAGCCGCACTGAAACAGCAAGCGCAACGCTTAGAGGGAGAGGTGGTGATCGCCCAACCGCTGAGTAGTACTGTGCTGACAGTCAGTTTATTACTGCTGGTTAGCGGTATTGTCACTTTTTTAGCTCAGGCTGACTTTAATCGTAAAGCCACCGTCAATGGCTATTTGCAGCCAGATATGGGTATCGCCAAGGTGCATGCCGCACGTGCAGGAGTGATCAGTGAGCTTTATGTTGCAGATGGCGCTATGGTCAGCCAAGGTCAACCGCTACTGTTAGTTAATGTACCGGACTATTTAGCCGAAGGCAGTAGCTTAGTCGGTAGCTTAAGCTTGAGCTTACAACAACAGCAACAATTACTCACCGCTCGGCGCGAACAGCTAGTACTGCACTATCAACAGCAGCAACAAGAATTGCAAAGCCGCATGGGTTATCAGCAGGCATTACTAGCTGAACAACAACAGCAAACCGCCCTGGTTGCCAATCGGCTGCAACTGCAACAACAACGCTTAGATAAGCTGAGTAACTTGCAAGCAAAAGGCGCCATTAGCGAGCTGGATTGGCAAGTACAACAAGAAAACCTGCTGTTATTAAAACAACAAGTCACTGAACAGCAGTTAACGCGGCAAAGTCAGCTCGCCGCACTGTCACAACTTGAGGGTCAGCTACAGCGTTTGCCTACGGAGCAACAGCAGCAACTCGCTTTATTAGAGGCAGAATTTTCGCGACTGCAGCAGCAACAATTAGAGCTACAAGCGCGCAATCAATTGCTGATTACCGCACCTGTGAGCGGCCGAGTCACCAATTTAGTCGCCGAGCTAGGTAAATATACCCACAGTCATTTACCACTTTTAACTATCTTACCGGAGCAAGCCCAGCTCCAAGCTATTTTGCTGGTGCCCACCCGAGCTTTTGGGTTTGTTAGCCCAGGACAGCGCACTCGCTTACGCTTTGACGCCTTTCCTTATCAGCGTTTTGGTTTATATGAAGGCGAAGTATTAACGACCGGCGAGGCGATTTTGTTACCGAATGAAGTAGAAATGCCGATTGCTATTCAAGAGCCCGTCTACCGTGTTGCGGTAGCACTGGACTCGCAAGAGATCCGCGCTTACGGCAGCAGCGTCCCGCTGCAATCGGGCATGCTGCTAAGCGCAGATATCGTGCTTGAGCAACGCAGCTTATTAAGCTGGTTGCTAGAGCCGATTTTCAGCCTGAAAGGGCGTCTTTAACCTTAACTGTAATCGTCTCTAGGAGAGATATTATGCAAGAACTTACATTTGAGCAAGTTGAAGAAGTGAGTGGTGGTGGACATTATGGCGCTGTCGCAGGAGGCATAGGCGGTGCTGTCACAGGAGCAGCTGGCGGAATGAAAATAGGAGCAACCATAGGCGCAAAAATTGGCGCTGTTGGAGGACCAGCAGGTTCCGTTATTGGAGCAGCAGTTGGTGCGGGCATAGCTGCATTAACAGGAATTATAACTGGTCATCTTCTGACTAAAAATTAACTCAAGGGTAGAAATATGAGAAATTTACAACTTTCCGAGTTAAATCAAGTATCAGGTGGTAATTCTCCAACTAATCTAGCAGCAGGTATCGCGGGAACCACCTCAGGGTTGGCCACTGCAAAAGCCGGTGCTGCTATTGGAGCAAAAATAGGTGGAATTGCAGGCCCTATAGGGCTTGGTGTAGGGATAGTCTTAGGTTCAGTAGTTGGTACATTTGTTTATTTAGCTAACAAATAAACATTAGAAGAAGGTGGCAACCACCTTCTTCTTCTTAAGGAGTTTAAAATGAAAAATTATTTACCAATAACATTTCTAATGCTTTTTTTTATAAGTCTAGGGCTTATAAACATCTTCCAAAAAATAAATGAAGATATACCACTTACAAAGTTAGATTACATTATCCCAATGATATTTCCTATCGGACTTATATTTATCGCATTTATTATATTAATAGTAAAATTATCCATACCAAAAGACAAAGAAGATAAAGAAGATAAAGAAAACTAGCAAAGTCGCAATTAAAAAATGCAAAATCTAA
Source organism: Rheinheimera sp. UJ51 (assembly GCF_020819615.1). NCBI lineage: Bacteria > Pseudomonadati > Pseudomonadota > Gammaproteobacteria > Chromatiales > Chromatiaceae > Rheinheimera > Rheinheimera sp. UJ51. Next base: position 391,821 of record NZ_JAJHOG010000002.1, on the reverse strand, counting down.
ACAAAATTCAATTTCGCTTTATACAAAAAAACTAAAAAAGTAAATGAGGGAATTATGGACCATATCGATATAAATTTATAAAAATTCAACAAATCCAACACTAGTTCGCTGATCAATTTTAGTCATTTTTTATTTAGCGAGATGCACAACTGTGCTATTCCCATTTAAATTATCTAATAACTTTTTAAAATGATCTACCAATCCGAAGCCGCTGAATGCGGGCTCGCCTGTATGGCGATGATTGCTAATCACCATGGCCATCAGCTGGATCTCACCACGCTGCGTAACCGCTATAGTGTGTCATTTAAAGGCGCGAATTTACAGCAACTGATGGTGCTGGCTAATCAGTTGGGGCTGGCAGGTCGCGCACTTAAATTGGAACTAGAAGACCTCGCTAAGTTAAAAACGCCCTGCATTTTGCATTGGGAAATGAACCACTTTGTGGTGCTGCGCAAAGTGCATCGAAACGGTATTAGTATTCTCGATCCGGCCATGGGGGAACGGCGATTGTCATTAAAAGAGGTTGATAAAGCCTTCACCGGTGTTGCGCTGGAGCTTACGCCCACCTCAGAATTTAGCCAGGTTGATGAACGGGTAAAACTCAAACTCACCGCCTTTTGGCAAAAAGCAGCTGGTTTATGGCCTTCATTATCTAAACTTTTTATCTTGTCATTATTGTTACAGCTGTTCTTGCTGGCATCCCCTTACTACACCCAACTCGTGGTGGATGAAGTATTGATTAGCCATGATAAGCCATTGCTCATTGTACTCGCCCTCGGCTTTGGCTTGTTAGTGTTAATTCAAGTCGTTACGCAAACGCTGCGTGGCTGGGTGGTGCTGCACTTAGGCTCGGTATTAAGCGTACAAATGGCCACCAATTTAATGCGACATCTACTTCACTTACCGCTGAGCTATTTTGATAAACGCCATATGGGCGATGTGGTTTCGCGTTTTGGTTCATTACATGCGGTGCGAGAGTTATTTACCAACAGCTTAGTAGAAGGTGTTATCGACGGCATTATGGCCTTAGCTGTGCTAATTATGATGTATTTATACAGCCCGAAACTGGCGTTAGTCGTGGTGATTGCCGTTATGTTTTATGCCGCTATCCGTTTTTTTCTGTATCGCCCACTGCATCAACTGACTGAAACCAGCATTATGGCCAGCGCCAAAGAGCAAACCAACTTTATGGAATCGGTACGCGGCATGCAAAGCATCAAATTATTTGGGCAACAAGCGCAGCGACTGAATGTCTGGCAAAACCGCTATGCCGATGCGATTAATCAAAATTACCGTTTAGGGAAATGGCAACTTGGCTGGCAAAGCACCAATCACCTGTTATTTGGCGTTGAAAATGTGCTAGTAGTCTATCTTGCCGCCTTAACCGTGATGAGCGGCGACATGACCGTTGGGATGCTATTTGCTTTTATCGCCTATAAAAGTCAGTTTACTAACCGCACCGCAGCGCTGATTGATAAATTGATTGAAATAAAAATGACGCGTTTACATCTCGACCGTTTAGCCGATATTGCCTTAACCGAACAAGAACGAGAGGGCCTGACTAACCCTTACCGAACCATCAGCGGCAATTTGACGCTTACCGATCTGCAGTTTCGCTATGCCAGCAATGAGCCTTGGTTATTTAATCAGTTAAATTTAACCGTTAAAGCCGGCGATAATATTGCCATTATTGGCCCTTCTGGCACGGGCAAAACCACGTTAATGAAATTGATGCTGGGGTTATTAACGGCCGAGAACGGTAAAGTTCTGATCGATGGCATTGAAATAACACAGTTAGGCCTGCGCCATTACCGCAGTCAAATCGCTGCTGTGATGCAAGACGATCAACTGTTATCCGGTAGTTTGGCAGAAAATATCAGCTTTTTTGATCCCGAGTTAAATATGCAGCAGGTGCATGAGGCGGCCCAATTGGCTGGGATCCATCACGATATCAGTGCCATGCCGATGGGCTATAACAGTTTGGTGGGGGATATGGGCAGTTCCCTGTCGGGTGGCCAAAAACAACGTGTTTTGCTGGCCAGAGCACTGTATCGTAAACCGAAAATTTTGTTTATGGATGAGGCGACCAGCCATTTAGACGTACAATTAGAACACTATGTTAATCAGGCTATTAAGCAACTTAATATGACGCGTATTATTATCGCGCATCGGCCAGAAACCATATTGAATGCCGCACAGATCTATTTATTACAAAACGGTCAGTTGCAAGAGATCACCCAGCAATACAAAGCACAGTTTCAGTTGGCGGCTGAGCCTCAATAACAATACACGAATGTATTAATCATACTGTTCAGGCAGTTTCAACTTTTCAAATAAAATACCGGCTAAAGTGCGGTTATTCACGTTAAGCTTGCGCAAAATCGCTGAAACATGCTGCTTGATCGTGGTTTCCTGCACATTCATTTCATAGGCAATTTGCTTATTTAACAAACCATCGGCAATCATTTTTAACACCCGAAACTGCTGTGGCGTGAGTTGTTCTAGCCGCTGCGCAAAGTCATGATCAATTAAAGCCCGGGCGTTTTTAACATCATCTGCCAATGCGGGTGGCAGCCAAGTATCGCCACTGGCGACGGCATCGATGGCCTCTGACAATAATTCTAGCGGTGCTGATTTTGGAATATACGCGGCAGCACCTAGCGCCAGCGCTTGCTTAATAATAACCGGATCTTCTTCTGCCGACACCATGATCACCGGCACATCAGGATATTCTGTACGCAGTGCGGTAAGGCCCGTAAAACCGTCCGAGCCCGGCATTTTTAAGTCGAGGAAAATAAAGTGAGTATCAGGATGTTGACGGAGTAAGGGCCAAACTTGCTGCATGGTTTGTGCCTGCAACAACAAGGCATCTTTACCTAAAATCGCCGCGCAAGCTTGCGACAGTGCAACGCGGAACAAGGGGTGGTCATCAGCAATAATAGCAATCATAACAATACTTCAGGACAATTTTGCCCATAATGAACCGGGGCTTTCGCCCCGGCAAGGTTTTTCTAGATTAGAAACGGTAACCGACAGACAAACTTACCGTCCGTGGGTCAATGTAATAACCGGTAATGGTTTGCTCACCCGCTAACAACGCAAAATTGTAACCAGCAATACGCGCCTGCTTATCACCTAAGTTTTTGCCCTGTAGCGACACATCCCAGTAACCGTCTTTTGAGTACCAGTTTACACCTGCATTAATCAAGGTATAGCCGCCGTAATCGAGTACAGAGGGTACTTCAAAAATTTGCGTCGCGCCGCGATAAGCTAAGTTAGCATTAAACACTAAGCTACCAAAATCGGTTTCTACGGTGTAACGGCTCGCTAAGGTTGCCGTTAATTCTGGCGTATTAGCAAATCCCCAAACATTAGATACATCAACCACCGCTTGAGATACTGGGTCAAAGAACTCTACTTTGTTAAACGACGCATCGATGTAACCGACAATCGCGGTTATTTCCAAATCACGTGTCGCCGCGAACAAGGCTTCAACTTCAGCACCGTTAATATCTGCGCTAGCCGCATTTAATACTTGAGATGCAACGTTATTACCTACCGCACGTTGCACGGTAACTTGCATATCTTCATAAGAAGAATGGAAAACCGCCGCATTCAAACGTAAACGCTGATTTAACCATTCGCTCTTAATACCCAACTCGTAAGTATCAACCGTTTCTTCTTGGTATGGGTCGGTCGCGTTAGGGTTTACAATTTCAACCGCACGCATATCAAAACCACCTGACTTAAAGCCGTCGGTGTAGCTCACGTAATACATTAAATCATTGCTGTACTGGTACTCTGCACCTACACGTGGTGAGAAATGGCTAAAACTTTCACTCCCGCTAAAATCTGTTTGCACTTGTAATAGGGTATTTGGCGCAGCAGGATCACGTGGCCCTTTGTAGCCTAAGTACAATCTGCGGTCTAAGGTGGCATCTTTGTCATCTTTGGTATAACGACCACCCGCAGTTAACGATAACTTGTCAGTTAACTCGTAAGTACCTTGAGCGTAGGCAGCAATACTGTCGGTGTCTACGCAACCGCCGTTTTCAACAGTTACACCGGCACCGGCCACAATAACAGTACCGAAGGCCCCACAAGCTTCACCGGTGTAATAGTATAAGCCCGACGCCATTTTAAACTTATCGCCACTAAATAATAACTGCAGCTCTTGAGAGGTTTGCTCATCTTCATAAAAAGCCGGTACATCTAATGACTGTAAAGGGGTAGAGTCAAAATCGATATTGGTATCGGTAACACCTTTACGTCTGGCGGTCACCGATTTCACCGTCCAGTTATCGTTAAGATCCCACGTTAAGGTTAAAGATTGACCTTCCGTATCCACTTTGTTGTCGGCTGGCATACTAGAATAAGAGTCATATACGCTGTCAGTTAATGGCTGATTAGGAACCAATAAACTTTGCGTTAAACGATAGCCACCTTTTGAATTTGATTTATCGACAGTTTTATCAGCACTGAAGCGCACGCTAAAATTGTCTGCCGCATTCCACTGCACACTCACACGGCCAGATTGCACATCTTTGTCATAGTTGTCAGCACCGGTATTTAAATAAGTACCAAAACCATCGCGGTTAAAGCTAGCAATAGCACCACTGACAAATAAGTTATCCGTTAAACCTACTTGGCCCGATAATTTAAAATCTTGCTGATTATCAGTACCGATGGTGCCGCGCACAGCAAATGCCGTATCACCAGTTAACTCTCTGGTGACATACTTAACCGCACCACCGATAGTGTTACGACCGTACAAGGTGCCCTGCGGACCACGTAGTACTTCGATCCGCTCGACATCATAAACATCTAACGCTGCACCTTGCGGGCGCGCCATGTAAACGTCATCAATATAAATACCTACGCCAGGTTCAAAACCCCATAACGGATCTTGCTGACCAATACCACGAATATAAGCCGTTAAAGTACTGTTAGTACCGCGTGATACTTGCAAAGTGGTGTTCGGTGAGTATTGCTGTACCGACGTAATATTATCGATACCACGCTGAGCTAATTCTTCTTCACCAATTGACGTTACCGCCACGGGTACCGTTTGTAAGTTTTCTACTGTGCGTCGAGCAGTCACTTCAATCCGTTCTAATTTTACTTCATCATCATTGCTGTTGCTTTCTTGAGCGAAAGCAGGCGCCATTAAACAGCTGCTTACGGCTAATGCCAAGAGGCTGGGTTGAAAGAAGCGCGGGTAGATCGTTGAAGCTTGCTCAATCTTATTATTCTTGGCCATGGGGCTCTCCTGTTGATTGCAGATGTTGCTGTCTATTTGAAATTATAGATTTGTAAGTTGTTATCCATAGAGTAGCCCTGATCGCAGAAATATTAACCTGTACCTTAGTACTATGGTGAGGCAGAGCAGACTGTATCAGACTAAGAAAAAATAAAAACAAGGATTACTCCATGTTAAGTCTGTTCGGATTATTACTGGGTTTAGGTTTACTCATCGTGTTAACGATGCGCGGCTTCAACCTCTTCATCACCGCCCCACTCTGTGCGCTGTTGGTGGCGTTAACAAACGGTATCCCCTTTTGGCAGCTAAACGATAAGCTCGATTTTGTGCATGGTTATATGGCGGGCTTTTCTAGCTTTGTCGCGGCCTGGTTCCTGATGTTTTTACTCGGCTCCTTATTTGGTAAGTTGATGGAACACAGCGGTGCGGCCGATGCGGTCGCCTTGGCGATTGTCAAACGACTAGGCCATACCCGCGCGGTGTTAGCCATTGTGTTAGCGTGTGCCGTATTAACCTATGGTGGTGTCAGTTTATTTGTCGTGGCTTTTTCTGCTTACCCCATGGCGGTGAGCTTGTTTAAAGGGGCCAATTTACCACGGCGCTTTATTCCAGCCACGCTAGCCCTAGGCTCTGTGACCTTTACCATGACATCAGCAGGCTCGCCAGAAATTCAAAACTGGATCCCAATCCCTTATCTTGGCACCACCCCTTACGCGGGGTGGCAAGTCAGCATCATGGTAGCGGTTTTCATGGCGGTTGGCGGCTATTTAGCGCTGATGTGGATGATAAAAAAAGCACAAGCGAAGGGTGAGCAATTTGTCAGTCGCGCCAGCGATCCGACGGTTACCGATAAACCGTTACCCCATTGGCTGACGGGGTTAATTCCTTTATTAGTGGTGTTAGTGACCTCGTTTTTATTACACGACAGTTTACAGCAAGCAGCCTTAATTATTGCCCTAACCGGTGGTGTCGTCAGTTTGTATTTATTAACGTTCCGTTTTATTCACAACCCTGGCGCAGCCACCAATGAAGGGGTGCTAGGTGCGTTACTCGCTATCGGTAATACCGCTGCCGTTGTCGGTTTTGGCGGTGTGGCTAAGTTAACGCCCGCTTTTAATCAAGTGGTTGAATATATGACGCATTTACCTGGCCCAGAGTTAATTGGTGCTGCGGTCGCGGTCAGTGCCATTGCGGGGTTAACTGGCTCGGCCTCGGGCGGTCAAGTTATTGCGTTACCTGAAATTGCGCCGACTTATTTAGATCGCGGTGTCGATGCCGAACAACTACACCGTGTCGTGGCGATCTCATCCGGCGCACTCGACTCACTGCCGCATAATGGCTATGTCGTTACGACTATCCGTGCTATCTGTGGCGAGTCACATCAAAATGCTTACTGGCCGGTCGCCGTGGTTAGCGTATTGATGCCGGTACTCGGTGTGATATTAGCCATTACCTTGTTTCAATGGTTTTAAGGAAAACAGTTATGCGTTCTATTTATTCTTTGCTACTAGCCAGCTTATTACTGTTAAGTAGCTGCAGTTCAGCTGAGCCATTACTCGTTACTAAACAAGCGTTTAGCATTGATAACTTTAAAACCGATAATGGCCAAATTATTCATCCGGTAAAAGTAGGTTGGGAAGCCTATGGCAAGCTTAATGCTGATAAGTCTAATGTGATACTTATTACACATTTTTTTTCTGGCACGTCGCATGCTGCCGGTAAATATCATGTTGATGACACCGCACCGGGTTATTGGGATGCCATTATCGGCCCTGGCAAAGCCATTGATACGAATAAGTTTTATGTAATAAGCGTCGACACCCTCGTCAATGCTAATGTGTATGATCCTAATGTCATTACCACGGGGCCTGCAACCATCAACCCTGCCACCGGCAAGCCTTGGGGACTAAGCTTTCCCGTTGTCACCGTCGGTGATTTTGTCGAAGTACAGCGCCATTTATTAGATAGCCTCGGTATTAAAAAACTGCATGCGGTAATTGGTGCATCAATGGGCTCTTTTCAAGCGATTGAATGGGCGGTGCGCTACCCTGAGCGGGTTGAACGCTTATTACCGGTGATTGGCACAGCTTACATTGATGCTTGGGCTGCGGTGCGCTTAGAGCGCTGGGCTTACCCTATTAAACACGATCCCGCTTGGAATAAGGGTGATTATTATGAACAAGGTCAGCCCCGTGCCGGTTTAGCCACTGCCGTGGCTTACATTACCCAAGACGCGCTTTATCCAAGCAGTTTTAATGCGCGTTTTCCTGCTCCTGCTGCAGATCACGCGCCGCACAATGATATTTTGGCGCCTTTTTCAGCTTGGCAACAGTTGATGGAACAAGCCGCCACGCGTGCCAGTGTGCAAGATGCCAATCATATTCTTTACCTAATTCGAGCATCGCAGTTATTTCGCGCCGGTATGGGCGATAACTGGCAAGCGGCATTAGCCAAAGTGACGGCGAAAACGCTGTTTTTACCGGCGACAGGTGATCAACTATTGCTGGCTGAAATGTCGAAACAAAGTGTCGCGGTAATGAACCAAGACAATGCTGCTTATGCTGAAATTCCCGGTGAATTTGGTCATTTAGATGGCGTGCTGAATATTAGCACTGTTGCTGACAAGATCGCTGAATTTTTACGTTAAGCCAACCTTTTCCCTGGAGGTGCGGCTAGTAAAGCGCGCCTTTTTTCTTTTCTCGCGCTCTGCTAAACTCAATTAAAATAACATTGTGTTTACAGGGATGAGCCCACTTGTGAGTCACCTTTTCGGCAAAATCTCACGCTACGCTTTCTTAATGAACAGCCTGCTGTTCTGTTCAAGCCTTTTTGCTAACACTTTAGCTCATAACCCGATCATCTTCGCTAGCAGCGAATATCCGCCACATTATGGTACTGATCTTGTCAAGCAAGGTGTGGTTATTGAGATTGTTCGGCGCGCTTTTGCCAGACAACAACTCAATATTGACGTGGCATTCATGCCTTTTGCCCGCGCGATGCATGATACCGAACAGGGTTTGTATGCTGGAGTGATTGCCATTTGGTATACCGAAGCGCGTGCCGAGACATGGCTGTATTCCCAGCCAATTTATGCCAATCACATTGTTTTATTTAAACGCAAAGCGGATTTTAGAGTAAAACAAAATCTTGACACCGTGCTAGCAGGCAATGGCACCTTGGGGTTCGTTACCGGTTATCTGCAACATCCTTTACTGCACCAAAGTAACTTGAGTAAAGTCAGTGTGGCTTCAGAAGAGCAACTGTTTAAAATGCTGGCGATGCAACGCGTGGACTACGTCCCCGCAGATTTACAAAGTGGCTTATATTTTATCTCGAGATTACCGGTTGAATTACGGCAATCGGCTATTGATTGGCTGGCGCCAGCATTAGAAGTCAAACCCATGCACTTGGCCTTTCCAAAACATCACCCCGATAGCGAATATTTAAAACAGCAATTTGATCTGGGCTTACAGGCCTTAAAAGACAGTGGCGAGTTTGCTGAATTACTGCATCAGCTTTTACCTGAGCCAAGCAAGTAACTCAGCCCGGCTTTAAGTTAGCCGTGGAAACAACACCAAATGATCAAGATCAAGCCGAATGCCAATATGCTCGCCAATAGCATGATTATGATGGCTAAGCGCTAAACAATAGACTTGCTCACTGCCCGCTAACGCCAAGGTATACAGGATATGTGAACCGCGAAAAGCTTTTTCCAACACGGTAGCTTGGATTGGGCTGTCGTCATCATGCACAATGTCATCCGGCCGGATCAGGACATCGACTAAATCATCGGTCTGTACGTCCGTTAAATAACGTTGCCGAAAAACACCTAAACAGGTTTCAACTTGTTGCGCATCTAACATCTTGCCTGGCAACATCACGCCCCGCCCAACAAAGTCAGCCACAAACCGATTAACAGGTCGATGATACAACTCATAAGGGGTCGACCACTGCTGTAACTGGCCTTGTTGCATAACGCCAATCATATCTGCCATTGCAAAGGCTTCAAACTGATCGTGCGTTACTAATACCGCAGTGATATGCAATTGCTTTAAAATTTTACGAATATCCCGCGCTAACACTTCTCGAAACTCGGTATCTAAACTAGAGAACGGCTCATCCAGTAATAACACCTTGGGCTCAGGAGCAAGGGCTCGGGCCAATGCCACCCGCTGTTGTTGACCGCCGGATAGTTGATGAATATACCGTTTGCCAAGATCGGGCAAACCCACGAGTTGTAATAAACGGCTGACTTTCTCTGCTTTTTGCGCTTTATTAAAATCCTTTAAGCCAAAGGCAATGTTATCGGCAACGGTTAAATGAGGAAATAACGCAAAATCTTGAAACACCATGCCTACTTTGCGTAATTCAGGCGCCAACTGAGATGTACTATTACTCACCTGTTGACCTTGCAAGCGGATCACACCCGAGGCCGGCGCTTCAAAACCGGCAATTGCGCGTAAAATAGTGGTTTTACCACAACCAGAAGGGCCCACTAAACAGCCAATTTGGCCTTGGGCTAAAGTCAATGAAATGTCATTGACCACTTTATGAGGGCCATAAGCGACAGCCAGTTGCTCTAATGCCAACATTATTTGTTTCCTCGCATACGTTGCTCAGTAGAACGCGCTAAAATAATCACAGGTAACAGCCCCACCAATACAATAGCCAGCGCAGGTAAGGCCGCTTCGGCTAAGCGCTCATCAGAAGCTAATTCATGCGCTCTCACCGCTAAGGTATTAAAATTAAAAGGCCGTAATAACAGGGTTGCGGGCAATTCCTTGAGTACATCAACAAACACCAGCAACAACGCCGTTAACACGCTACTGCGTAACAACGGTACGTGCACGCGCCGTAGTACCTGCCAAGGCCCTAAACCTAAAGAACGCGCGGCATTATCCATATTAGGCTTTATTCGCGCTAAACCGGCTTCAATACCATGTAATGACACTGCCAAAAAACGCACACTGTAAGCTAATAGCAGCGCAAAAATAGTACCGGAAAACAGTAAACCGGTGCGGACACCAAACCATTCCTCAGCAAGTAAATCGATCCGTTGATCAAACCATGCCAAGGGTATCATCACGCCAATGGCAATGACCGTGCCAGGAACCGCATAGCCCAACGCGGCTAATTGTACCGGGAATCGTACTAAAGGATCGTCGCGTAAACGTCGTGCATAAGCAAACAGCAACGCCAACAGCACCGACAACAAAGCCGCCGCCGCGGCCAAAGAAAAACTATTCCAAACTAATTGCCAAAAAGCACTATCCAAGGTGCGCTGCCAATTGCCAAGCGCCCAACTGGCTAACTGCCATGCCGGTAACAGAAAACCCAATAATACCGGCAGAGTGCACAACAACAGAAATAAGCATTGCCGAGCAAAGCTCACTTGGCGTAATGCCGCAGCACTGTGTTTTTGACCTTGATGATAATAACGCACTTTGCGCCGTGACCATTTCTCTAACAACAATAAAAACAGCACAAAACTGGTTAACAGCGCAGCGAGTTGCGCGGCGGCTAACGCATTGCCCATCCCAAACCAGGTTCGAAAAATCCCCGTGGTAAAGGTAGGTACACCAAAATATTGCACGGTGCCATAGTCGGCAAAGGCTTCCATCATCGCTAATGCCATCCCGGTTAAAATCGCCGGGCGCGCCAAAGGTAACGCGACTTGCCAAAAATGCTGGCGCGGCGTTAAACCTAAGGTGCGGCTCGCCTCAGATAACGACGCCGACTGCTCAGAAAAAGCATTGCGTGCCAACATATAAACATAAGGATATAACACTAATGACAGCATCAATACCGCCCCACCCAACGAGCGGATCTCAGGAAACCAATAATCACCGTAAGACCAATCGAAAGTGTGACGTAATTGCTGCTGCACAGGGCCAGCAAAGTCGAGCATGCCGGTATAAGTGTAAGCGATGATATAAGCGGGAACCGCTAAGGGTAATAACAATAACCAGTCGAGATAACGTCGGCCAATAAATTGATATTGGCTAATCAGCCATGCGGCGCCGGTGCCAATCGTTAAGGCACCTAAACCGGTGCCGCCAGCTAACAACAGCGAATTGAGAACATAATCAGGCAGGACGGTTTGGCGCAAATGCTGCCAAACCGCTGTTTGCCAAGAGAATAAACTGGCGAATACCATCATTACCGGCAGCGCCAACAACAAGGCGGGCAGTAATACTGCCCAGCGCCAACGATTAAACAGCGGTATTCTGAACAACGATGTCGGCTCCTACTACGACGGGTAGTTTAACGCCAGCCAGCGCGGTCCATCACCCGGATCGCTTCAGCATTAAACTCGCCTAACTGCTCTAACGGTAACTCATCGGCTTTGAAGCGACCAAATTGCTCTAACACTTTGCTGATGTTTACGTCACTACGAACAGGGTATTCATTATTGACGTCAGCATACCAGTGCTGCGCGTCTGGCTCTACCATATATTCTAGCAATTTCAGCGCATTCGCTTTATTAGGAGCAAAAGCGGCTACACCGGCGCCTGAAATATTAATATGTACGCCATTATCTTGCTGATTAGGCCAGAAAATACGCATTTTTGCTGCCGCCGCTTGTTCAGCGGGATCGGTTAGCATACCGGCTAAGTAGTAAGTGTTGGCTAAAGCGATATCGCATACACCCGCTGCTGCGGCTTTAATTTGATCACGATCGCCACCCTGTGGTGGACGTGCAAAATTGGCCACTAACCCTTTAGCCCATTGCTCGGCTACCGCAGCGCCATCATGCGCAATAATAGAAGCAACATGAGATTGGTTATAGATATTATTTGAAGAACGCACGCAAATTTTACCTTTCCACTTCGGATCGGCGAGATCTTCCATAGTCGATAATTGTGCCGGATCTACCTTTCCCTCAACATACATAATGGGCCGAGCTCGTACGGTTAAGCCATACCAAACACCGGCAGGATCACGCAAAGTGCTAGGAATAACGCTCGCTAATTTGTCTGAGGTAACACCTTGCAATACTCCCTGCTCTTTCGCTCGGGTTAAACGGCCCACATCGGTCGTCAGGAGTAAATCAGCTGGGCTATTGCGGCCTTCACTGCGCATACGCGTGATCAATTCATCGGCATTACCCGTAATTAAATTAACCTTAATACCCGTTTGTACGGTAAAGGTATCGAGTAAAGGTTTGATCAGTTCTTCTTGCCGCGCAGAGTACACATTGACTTCATCGGCATAGGCCGCAGCAGTATGGAATAAACAAGAAGTAAGACCGGCAGCAACTAACAGGGTGACAGAATTGAATTTCATTACAGCTCCACGAGATGATGATGCTAAGGCGCATATCTAAACACAAATAATAACAATTCGCAATAAGTGCGCGTTGGTTTAATGCTAATTTCACCGCGAAAATACTTAGCTACAAGGCTAAAGCGCCCCAATAAAATAGCCCTGTCATGACAGGGCTATAACGAAGAATGCACCACTGAGTTTGCTCGCTTACAGAAACTAACTCTTTTGTAGCCGATTGTTGTGTTGCTGAAAATCAGGCACTGAACGCTGATAATCTTGCTGGTAAAGACTGGAATGTACAATAAAGTCTGCTGTGGCGACATTACAAGCCACCGGAATATTCCATACTACCGCTAAACGAATTAACGCTTTAACATCAGGATCATGCGGCTGTGATGACAATGGATCCCAAAAAAATATCAGCCAATCAATTTGTTGTTCCGCAATTAAAGCACCGATTTGTTGATCGCCACCCAGCGGACCACTGGCCATACAACGTACCGGTTGTTGTAACTTTTCACTGATCAGCTTTCCGGTGGTACCGGTTGCAATAAGTTGTTTGTCGGCAAAAAAAGACTGATGTTTTTCGATCCATTCGAGTAACGCAGCTTTTTTACCGTCATGTGCTACCAATGCGATTGTTTTCATGATTATTCTCCAGTGCTTAGCGTTTAAGCATACTTAGTTTAGGACAAACAGGCAAAAAAAAGCCCCGACAAGCGGGGCAAAACAACCAAGGTCCACGTATAACATCATTATTGGTCTGGTATTAACTGCAACACTGCTGCAGGTTAATCACCACTAACCACTTCATTCAGGGAGACGAATTAATTCGCCTCAACAATTCGTTTCATTGCCGTCATATAACCGCGTAATTTCTTACCAACAACTTCTACCGGGTGCTGGCGAATGGCTTCATTTACAGCGATAAGTTTTAAGTTATCCACGCCATTTTGGCTGCTGCTTAAACCTTTACCAATCAGTTCACTGCTCATGGCGTTTACTTTGTCGCGTAACAGTGGAATAGCAGCGTGCGCAAACAAGTAATTACCATATTCAGCGGTATCTGAAATGACCACATTCATTTCGTATAAACGCTTACGCGCAATGGTATTAGCGATCAGCGGCGTCTCATGTAAAGACTCGTAGTAAGCCGATTCAGCGATAATCCCCGCATCAACCATCGTTTCGAAGGCCAATTCTACGCCGGCTTTTACCATGGCAACCAGTAAGATGCCGCGGTCAAAAAATTCTTGTTCAGCGATTTTTTCATCCGACACCGGTGCTTGTTCAAAACCGCTGTCTAAGGTTTGTTCACGCCAAGTCAGTAAGTTTTTGTCATCATTATGCCAATCGGCCATCATGGTGCGTGAAAACTCACCGCTGATGATATCGTCCATATGTTTTTCAAATAATGGCCGTAATGTCAGTTTTAACTCTTCTGCTAAATCAAAGGCTTTTAACTTCGCCGGATTGCTCAAACGGTCCATCATGTTGGTGATGCCGCCGTGTTTCAGCGCTTCCGTTACGGTTTCCCAGCCAAATTGAATTAATTTTGCTGCGTAGCCGCTATCCATGCCATCTGCCACCATCTTGTCGAACGCTAAGATGGCACCTGTTTGTAACATGCCGCATAGGATGGTTTGTTCACCCATTAAGTCTGATTTAACTTCAGCAACAAATGACGATTCCAACACACCAGCACGATCTCCACCGGTAGCAGAAGCGTAAGCCTTAGCAATTTCTAAACCTTGGCCTTTAGGATCATTCTCTGGATGCACGGCAATTAAAGTAGGTACACCAAAGCCACGTTTGTATTCTTCACGAACTTCGGTACCAGGGCACTTAGGCGCAACCATCACTACGGTGATATCCGGACGAATTTGCTTACCTTCTTCAACAATATTAAAGCCATGTGAATAAGCTAAGGTTGCACCTTGCTTCATCAGTGGCATTACCGCATCAACCACGCTGCTGTGCTGCTTGTCTGGTGTTAAGTTTAAAACTAAATCCGCTGCTGGAATTAATTCTTGATAAGTACCTACTTTAAAGCCATTGCTGCTGGCTTTTTGAAACGAGGCGCGCTTTTCAGCAATCGCTTCAGCACGCAAAGCATAACTAATGTTTAAGCCAGAATCGCGCATGTTTAAGCCTTGGTTCAGGCCTTGCGCACCGCAACCTACAATAACAATGTTCCAGTCTTTGATTAAAGCGCATCCGTTAGCAAACTCGGCTTTGTCCATAAAACGACAACGGCCTAATTGACTTAATTGCTGACGTAAATTTAAAGTATTAAAGTAGTTACTCATAATGTTCTCGGAATTCTTAGTCTGTCTCAGCCACGCTGAGCAGTAGCAGTATGCTGCGGCCTTATTGCCCTGTACTGCTTTAATGAACACAGTTTAACTACAGACTTATATTGCGTGAAGTGATATATTTTCAATTCTGTATTTCATTAATTGCAATAGAGGCATTATGGACCTGCGCAGTGCTCAGCTTTTTTTACATTTAGCATCTAGCCTAAACTTTGCTAAAACCAGCGAGCAAATGTTTGTTAGTCCTTCAACATTAACTCGCGTGATCCAACGTTTAGAGGATGAACTTGATACCTGTTTATTTGAACGAGACAAACGCTCAGTTCACTTAACGGCTGCCGGTGAGCGAGTGCAACGCTTTGTGCGCGTGTGGTTGGATGAATGGCATCAATTACAACTAGACTTGCAACTGGCGAGTGCAGAATTAAGCGGCACTATCCGGATTTTTTGTACAGTGACAGCCAGTTACAGTCACCTGCCTGCTTTACTCGATAAGTTTCGCTTGCAATGCCCTAAAGCTGAAATCCAATTAACCACCGGCGATGCCGCCTCGGCCATAGAGCGGATCCGTGCAGATGAAGCTGATGTGGCAATAGCCGCTTATCCTGAGTCCTTTCCTGCTAATTTATTTTTTCAGAGTATTGCGAGTATCCCTGTTTACTTAATTGCACCGGTGATCCCTTGTAAAGTCAATGATTTGCTTAATCAACAACCTATTGCTTGGAACAGTGTGCCGATGATTTTGCCTGAGCATGGCCCTGCCCGCAGCCGTTTTAACCAATGGTTACTGGATAAAGGCATCAGCCCGAATATTATTGCCAAGGTCGATGGGCATGAAGCGATGGTATCGATGGTGGCACTAGGCAGTGGTATTACTATTGTGCCTGAGCCCGTATTTCAGCATAGCCCAGTTCGGGATCGCGTAAGAATTTTAGAAACAAATTATGCTTACAAAGCATTGGATTTAGGGGTTTGTATGCTGCAGAAGCGACGGCTAGAGCCGTTAATTGCTGCATTTTGGCAGCTAGCACTGAAAAAGTGAGTGGAGATTTCAGGTGGTTTAGCCACCTGAAATACCGGTTAACCGCTTATTACTTAATAACTTTAAGATGACTCCCCCGACCAGGCTTTGGTGGCTCTGGGGGTGGTTCATCATCTAATGATTCTGGCAGGAAATCCTGCTCATCTTCATCGTCTTCTTCTAAGGTAAATACCGTACCTGCACCGTTTTCACGGGCATAAATCGCCAGTACCGCTTTTACCGGTACCGACAAAGCAAAGGGTTGCCCACCAAAGCGTGCATTAAAGGTGACAAAGTCATTACCCAGTTGCAAATTACCCACCGCTGACGGCAGTACATTCAAGACAATTTGACCATTTTGCACAAATTGTTGTGGCACACGCACATCTGGATAGTTGGCATCTACCACCAAATAAGGTGTGCATTTGTTATCAATTATCCAGTCGTAAAACGCCCGTAACAAATAAGGGCGATTTGGTGTCATTTTTTGCATTACAGCTTAAGTCCCTTGCGGATCTCACGCTCTGCCTCAGTTAATGAAGCTTGGAAAGCGTCGCGTTCAAATATACGTGTCATGTAGGTTTTTAATTGCTTACTACCTGTGCCGTTTAATTCAATACCTAGTAAAGGTAAACGCCATAATAAGGCCGCCATGTAACAATCGACTAAACCAAATTCTTCACTCATAAAAAACGGCGCTTCGCTAAATAAAGGCGCAATCGACAATAAGCCTTCTTTAAGTTCTTGTCTGGCAATAGCGGCATCTTCGTGATCGTTTAATACCTTGTCAGCTAAGCTATACCAATCATTTTTAATGCGATACATCATCAGGCGAGCCTGACCCCGAGCGACCGGATAAACGGGCATCAATGGCGGGTGAGGAAAACGCTCATCCAAGTATTCCATAATGATGTCAGCTTGATAAAGCGCAAGTTCACGATCTAATAAAGTGGGCAGACTACCGTATGGATTCACTTCATACAGGTCTTCTGGCACGTTGTCTGGTGTTACCTGAAGGATATCAACAGTAACTCCTTTTTCTGCTAGCACGATACGGACCTGATGGCTGAACATATCGTCAACTGCTGAAAACAGTGTCATCACAGGGCGTTTATTGGCAATGATCGCCATGTATTCCTCCGGTTAATTTAGAAACAGCAAAGGGGCACTAAGGCCCCTGAGTACAGCTTAATGTATAACTGATAAATTATTCGACATCTTTCCAATATTCTTTTTTCAGGAAATACGCCAGAACAAAGAAAATCAGTAGGAATATCATAACTTTAATGCCTAAGGCATGTGATTCAAGCTTGCTAGGTTCGCCAGAATAGACCAAGTAGTTGACTAAATCACCTACTGCACGATCGTATTCTTCGGTACTTAATTCACCTGAGCCATCAGTACGAATACCAACATACACTTCTGTTGGTTGACCATCGACTAAACGTGTCTCATAAGCACGGTAAGGAACACCTTGTAACTCTTGTAGCACATGAGGCATACCCACTAATGGGAATACTTTGTTATTTACACCAAATGGGCGGCTTTCATCAACGTAGAAAGTACGAAGATAAGTGTAAACCCAATCAGCACCACGTACTCGAGCCACGTTGGTTAAGTCAGGTGGCAATACACCAAAAGAAGTTTGCGCATAATCAGCCGGCATAGAGTTGGTAATATGATCACCTAACTTTTCACCGGTAAACATTAAATGTTCCATACCTAAATCTTCAGGGATCCCTAAATCTTTAAAGGTACGAGAATAACGCTGATACTGCATTTGATGGCAGCCTAAGCAGTAATTCTGGAACAACTTGGCGCCATTTTGTAATGAAGCCTGATCACGCAGATCAACAGGTGCTTTATCAAGCGGAATGCTTGGCCCGGCAGCGATTGCCAGCGATGAAGCTAACAAGGCGACCGCAGAAAGTAACGTTCTCATCATTATGTTAACCTCACTGGCAATGGCTTAGTTTTCTCATTTTTACTGTATAACCACAGCAAGCCAAAGAAGGCAAAATAGGTGAATGAGAAAAATTGTGAAAATAAGGTGTAAGTTGGTGTTGCGGGTAATACACCCAACACACCTAAAGCAACAAAGCTGATACAGAACACCACTAGATTCCAGCGATGTAACTCACAACGGTAACGCACTGAACGTACGGTGCCACGGTCAATCCACGGTAATAATGCTAACGCGATAATCGCAGCAAACATCGCTACTGCCCCCAGCAATGGGTCTGGAATAGCCCGTAAAATGGCATAGAACGGTGTGAAGTACCAAACCGGTGCAATATGGTCAGGTGTCTTCATCGGGTTTGCCACTTCAAAATTCGGCTTCTCTAAGAAGTAACCACCGCCTTCTGGCGCAAAGAAAATAACAAAAGCAAAAATCAGTAAGAAACCGGCCACGCCCACTAAATCTTTTACCGTGTAGTATGGGTGGAACGGGATAGCATCAACGATAATCTTCTTACCACCACGAGTGAAATACTGGTGGAAGGTAAATTTCTTATCCGCTGCAGTTTGCTCAACGCTACCATCGTTGTCGCGTTTAATGTCGATACCATCTGGGTTGTTCGAACCCACTTCGTGTAAAGCCATGATGTGTAAAAACACTAAGATGACTAAAACTAAAGGTAAGGCGATAACATGTAAGGCGAAGAAACGGTTTAAGGTAGCACCTGAGATAACGTAGTCACCACGGATCCACAAGGTTAAATCATCACCGACAAACGGGATAACCCCGAAAATAGAGATAATAACTTGCGCACCCCAGTATGACATTTGACCCCATGGCAGCATATAACCCATGAAGGCTTCTGCCATCAGCACTAAGAAAATCAGCATACCGAAAATCCACAGTAATTCCCGTGGCTTCTGATAAGAACCGTACATCATGCCACGAAGCATGTGCAGATAAACCACCACAAAGAACGCTGAGGCGCCAGTAGAGTGCATATAACGTAACAACCAGCCGTATTCCACATCACGCATGATGTATTCAACAGAGGCGAAGGCACCTTCGGCAGAAGGAACGTAGTTCATCGTCAACCAAACACCCGTCAGGATCTGGTTAACGAGGACTAAAATGGCAAGCGAACCAAAAAAGTACCAGAAGTTAAAATTCTTTGGCGCTGGATATTGCACTACGTGCAAATTCATCTTATCCATAAAGGGTAAGCGATATTCAATCCAGCTCATCATATTTTTAAACATTAGACAGTCCCCTCGTCTTCACCAATTAATATGGTGTTGTCGTCAACGTACATGTACGGAGGAATTACCAAGTTAGCGGGTGCAGGTACGCCTTGGAAAACACGACCGGCCATATCAAATTTAGAACCATGACATGGGCAGAAGAAACCTGAGCGAATGCCTTCAGTTTGTGCGGCAAAGTCATCTGGCAAGTAGGTAGGAGAACAGCCTAAGTGCGTACAAATACCGACAGCAACAAGGATCTCAGGCTTGATTGAACGATGACGATTCTGAGCGTAAGCAGGTTGTTGTTCCACCTCTGAACCCGGATCGCGTAAACGGTCTTCAGTTTCAGCTAGCTGAGCTAACATTTGCTCGGTACGTTTGACGATCCAAACAGGTTTGCCACGCCATTCAACACGAATCAGCTGACCAGGTTCGAGTTTGCTAATGTCTGCACTTACTGCAGCACCAGCTTGTTTCGCCCTCTCACTCGGATTCCAGGACGCAATAAAGGGCACAGCAACTCCTATGGCACCGACGCCCCCTACTACAGAGGTCGCAATGGTAAGGAAGCGGCGGCGACCATGATCTACAGGCGCATTGCTCATCCACTCATCTCCACATTAAACACTTAAACGATTAAAATTTAAGCGGCTGAAATTCAGCAATTATTATAAGTACACAAATATATTCGATCATAATGAAAAGCCTTGCTTTACACAAGGATTAAGGCGAACTGAATGGCTAATATCTTAGTCTTAGTCATGCTTTAACAGTAATCCTTAGCATACAGTTGTGCAGCAAAAGCAGTAAAACAGGGGTAATTAACTTTATTTTTCGCGTTAGTTTAAATCTTAGCCAGTCTGGCTGCCAATAACTAAGATTGCAGACATAAAAAAACCCGGTAAAAACCGGGCTTTTCGACATACCAGCGAATTAACGCTTTGAGTACTGTGGACGCTTACGTGCTTTACGCAGACCGACCTTCTTACGTTCAACTTTACGAGCATCACGCGTTACAAAGCCTGCTTTACGCAGTGCTGGACGCAGTGACTCGTCGAACTCCATCAGTGCACGGGTAATACCGTGACGGATAGCACCGGCTTGACCGCTGATACCACCACCTTTAACAGTGATGTATAAGTCGAATTTCTCGACCATATCAACCAGTTCTAACGGCTGTTTAACTACCATACAGGCAGTTTCACGGCCGAAGTACTCGGTCAGAGCGCGCTGGTTGATAACGATGTTACCTGAACCAGCTTTTAAGAAGACGCGGGCCGTTGAGCTTTTACGACGACCAGTTCCGTAGTATTGATTCTGTGCCATGTTATGCTCCGATTAAATATCTAAAATTTGCGGTTGCTGAGCCGAATGTTGATGCTCTGCGCCAGCGTAAACTTTTAACTTACGGAACATAGCGCGACCTAATGGGCCTTTTGGCAACATGCCTTTGATAGCAGTTTCCAAAACCATTTCTGGTTTCTTAGCAATCAATTTCTCGAAACTGATTTCCTTGATACCACCTGGGAAACCTGTGTGCGAGTAATATGTTTTTGCCTTAGCTTTATTACCAGTTACCACGACTTTCTCAGCATTAACAACGATGATGTAATCACCGGTATCAACGTGTGGCGTATATTCTGGCTTATGCTTACCACGTAAACGCGATGCGATTTCAGTTGCGATACGACCTAAAGTTTTGCCGTTTGCATCAACAACGTACCAGTCGCGGGTTACGCTTTCTGGTTTTGCAGTAAAAGTTTTCATCTAAACCTATTCCAAAAATAACTTAAGTTACACCTGACACTGTGCAGGGCTGATGCAGCAATGTCGTTATCGCACCCCTTCGAATGCAAGAACCGCCGGGCTAACGGCAGTATGAGGCTGTAACGTCGGCCGGGCGCGGATTATATATTAAACAATCTTAAAAATCAGCATTCATTTGCAAAAAAATTAACGGTTCAACACATTTAAGGTAAATGCTCACTGGCCAGATAATCATGTGACTGCATTTCCTGCAAACGACTTAAGCAGCGCTTAAATTCAAAGCTGAGTAAACCGCCTTGATAAAGCTGCTCTAAAGGCACTGTTGCAGAGATAATCAGCTTTACGTGCCGCTCATAAAACTCATCAACCAATGCTAAAAAGCGCCGAGCGACATCGTCATTTTGTTGCCCCATCGCCGTTACACCCGACAACAATACCGTGTGATACAGCCGGCTTAACTCGATGTAATCGTATTGACTGCGCGTCGTTTCGCATAACTCCTTAAAGCTAAACCACACGATACCATCGGCTTCGGCCCGCGTGGTTAATAAGCGGTTGGCGACTTCAATTTTTACCGCCTGCTGACGAGGCTCAACCGATAACGCATGAAAATACTGCTGTAAATTAATGTCAGCTTGCTCATCTAGCGGATAATGATAAATCTCGGCCATTTCTAAAGTGCGTAAACGATAATCAATGCCACTGTCGACATTGACAATTTTGGTGTAGCGCTTGATAAGTTCAATTGCAGGTAAAAAGCGTGCTCGCTGCAAACCATTGCGATATAAACCGTCTGGCTCAATATTTGACGTGGCCACTAAAGTAATGCCGCGCGCAAACAAGGCTTGCATTAAGGTGCCTAGAATCATCGCATCGGTAATATCTGAAACAAAGAATTCATCAAAGCAAATAATATCGGTTTCCGCTTTAAAACGATCTGCAACCTTTTCAAGCGGATCGCTGACCCCTTTTAATGACTTTAATTCATCATGCACTCGGTGCATAAAGCGATGAAAATGCACACGCATTTTGCGTTGTGTCGGTAAACATTCAAAGAACGTATCGACCAAATAGGTCTTACCTCGGCCCACGCCTCCCCAGAAATACAAACCGAGTAAAGGGCTATCGCTCTGCGTTTTTCCGGTCACTTTTTGCCAAAAACTCTGTTTTGCCGGCGAGCGACTGATAAAATCATCGAACAATCGCTGTAGTTGCTTAACCGCATTTTCTTGAGCAGCATCAAGATGAAAATCAGGGCGTAACAGATCTTGTTGATATTTTTCTAGTGGCGTCATGGTCTTTAACTTGAAAGTAGCGAAACGAAACCTTAAATATGAGGCATAATAGTAACATGCCTTACCACCTTGTATAAGAAGTTAGGGTACACTAAGTAAAGTATTTCATCGTTAGGAGTAAGCATGGACTATACATCGGTTTTAATTGGGCTGGTTGTCGGTTTATTAATTGGTGCGGCCATCAGCCGGATCATTAGCCTGAAACAATTTGGCCAACACAAGCTGCAACAAGAATTAGACGAAAGCCGCAAACAACTGACGCAGTATCGCAAAGATGTCTCAGAACATCTGGAGACAACCAATCAGTTAATGAGCCAGCTGCAGGATAATTATTCACGCATTGCGCGTCATGTGCAGCAATCGAAAATGCAACTGGTTGAGCAGCCGACCAGCCCAAGCGATGAAGTGAATTATTTTGCTGCGGATACCACATTACATATTAAACAATCGTTACATCAACTGAATGAGCGTCGCAGAGAACACTCAGAAATTGGTGAGCAACCGCGTGATTACTCTGGTCAAGCCAGCGGCTTGATTAAAGAGCGGCCAAGTAAAGGCGAATAGAAAACTTTTACCGTTAGTGCGCGACTGCTCAGAACTTTTTTGGGGTGCGATGCTCTTAGTGACACTGTCATATAAGGAGACATTACGCGATGAACCAGAAATTTTCTTTGCTTAGCGCTGCCGTGTTAGCAGCCATGTTGTTGGCTCCTGCATCCCCAGCACACGCCAGCTTACCGTTTTTCGGAAAAGAAGAGCAGCAAATGCCTTCGCTGGCGCCGATGCTTGAACAAGCCACACCCGCTGTCGTCTATGTTTCTGTTGCGGGTAGCCGTGAAGTACGCCAGCGTATGCCTGAAGCTTTTCAATACTTTTTCGGCCAGCGCGGCCAAGGTGAAATGCGCCGTGAGCAACCCTTCCGTGGTTTGGGTTCAGGTGTCATTATTGATGCCAAAAAAGGCTATATCGTCACCAATAACCATGTTGTGCAAGATGCTTCTGAAATTCAAATTCGCTTAAAAGATGGCCGTACCTTTACCGCAAAAAAACTGGGTTCCGATCCAGAAAGCGACATCGCTTTATTGCAAATTGAAGCCGATAACCTGGTTGAGTTACCTCTAGCAGATTCTGACAAACTGCGGGTGGGTGATTATGCCATTGCCATTGGTAACCCCTTTGGTTTAGAACAAACCGTCACCTCTGGCATTATTAGCTCACTCAGCCGCAGTGGCTTAAATGAAGGCTTTGAAGATTTTATCCAAACTGATGCCGCCATTAACAGCGGTAACTCGGGCGGCGCTTTAGTGAACTTACGTGGCGAACTGATCGGCATTAACACGGCTATTTTAGGGCCTAATGGCGGTAATGTCGGCATCGGCTTTGCTATCCCAGCCAATATGATGAAAAACTTGGTTGAGCAAATTGTTGAATTTGGTGAAATTCGCCGTGGTAGCTTGGGTATTCGCGGTAATGATGTTAATTCTGAGTTGACCAAAGCATTAAACCTGAATGTCAGTCGCGGCGCCTTTGTCGGCGAAGTGCTGCCAGACAGCGCCGCAGCGAAAAGTGGTTTGAAATCAGGTGATGTGATTGTCAGTATGAACGGCAATCGTATCCACAGCTTCAATGAATTACGTGCCAAGGTCGCCACGCTGGGTTCAGGCCGTGAAGCCATTTTAGGCGTACTGCGTGACGGTAAAGAACGCGACATTAAAGTCGTACTGCAAGAGACCACCAGTGGCCAGGTTGCGGCGACACAATTGCACCCTATGCTACAAGGTGCAACCCTAAATAATGCTGATAAAGGCGTGGAAGTCAGTAGCGTGGAAGCGGAATCACCCGCGGCACAAATTGGCTTACGCCAAGGCGATATTATTACTGGGGTAAACCGTCAACGCGTGAACAACCTTGCCGAATTACGTCGGTTACTAGAAAAACGCGATGGTGGCGTTGCCGCGCTGTACATCCAACGTGGTAATGATCAACTGTATATCTTGATCCGCTAAGCGCTTAATTTAGGCAGGTGGTAGCTGAACGCTACTGCCTGTGCTAAAAAAATGCTATGCTAAACTTATTCATCTTTAGGCAGAAGCGACATTGTGCGCAACCTTTTGTTATTTATTTTAAAAAGTAGCGCATACGGCTTAGCGCTCGCCTTTATTCTTATCTTGTTTTTCCCCAACATCGCTCGGGTTGACTTGTCTTTATGGCAAGCACCTCGTGCCGAGCAAAATACCGCGCCGGTTTCTTATAACCATGCGGTACGACGTGCTGCGCCAGCGGTGGTAAATGTCTATACACGCAGTCGCATTGTCGATCCCCGCTCATTACAACCTCGCACCATTGAACGGCAAGAGTTAGGTTCAGGTGTCATTATGTCGGCGCAAGGCTATATTCTGACAAATTATCATGTGGTGTATGGTGCCGATCATATTGAAGTGGCTTTACAAGACGGTCGCTGGCTAGAAGCCGTGTTAATCGGTCAAGATGAAGTGTCTGATTTAGCCGTGCTTTATGTACAAGCCGACAACTTACCGGTGATCCCGCAAGATCCTAATATCGAACCACAAGTTGGCGATTTGGTATTAGCTATCGGTAACCCACTTAATTTAGGTCAAACCATCACGCAAGGTATTATCAGTGCTAATGGCAACCATGGGTTAAGCTCTCGGGGCTATCCTGACTTTATGCGAATGGATGCCGCCATTAACAAAGGCAATTCTGGCGGTGCACTGGTAAACAGTAATGGCACCTTGGTTGGCATTAATGCTGCCGCATTCCAAGTACAAAATCAGGATATCCAAGGTATTTTCTTCGCCGTGCCCTATCAACTCGCCCGTATTATTATGGAAAAGCTCATTAAACATGGCCGAGTTACACGCAGCTATTTGGGCGTTGCAGGTCAAGCTGTCATCAACGCTGCGGGTGATCCTTTATTTTCATCTGGCCAAGCGCTGTATGGTTTGCGCTTAAGTGAAGTCACCAGTAATGGCCCTGCGGCAATGGCTGGCTTACAAGCCAATGACATTATTTTGGAAATTGCCGGACAACAATTTCAAGATATGCGGCATGCGTTAAACTTTATCGCTGAAACGCCCCCCGATACCGAGTTACAAATCACCATCGACCGTAACGGTCAGCGTATGGTGATCCCAACCATCGTTAGGGAACAGCCGCGCCGCTAAATGCGCACATAAGACGCATCAGCTGATTTAATCAGTTTTAAGCAATAAAAAAAACCGCATTTCTGCGGTTTTTTTATTTACAAGCAAAGGCTTAACCGTTTACTCGCTCAATGTGCGCACCTAAACCTTGTAGTTTATGTTCGATATGCTCATAACCACGGTCAATATGGTAAATGCGATCCACCACTGTGGTGCCTTTAGCCACTAAACCCGCAATCACTAAGCTTGCCGAAGCACGTAAGTCGGTTGCCATTACCTGAGCTGCAGTTAACGATGGGCTGTGCTGACAAACTGCTGTATTTCCTTCTAAGCGGATTTTCGCGCCCATACGTTGTAATTCAGGTACATGCATAAAGCGATTTTCGAAAATCGTTTCAGTGACAACACCAACACCTTCAGCTACCACGTTTAACACCGTAAACTGGGCTTGCATATCTGTTGGAAAGCCTGGGTGAGGCACCGTTTTAACATCTACCGACGTTAACTTTCTTCCGGTCATGTTTAAACGGATCCAATCAGCACCTGTTGTCACTTCAGCACCGGCTTCACGTAATTTCTCTAGCACAACTTCTAGATCACTTGGTGCTGCTTTTAAACAGGTAATATCGCCACCGGTTACCGCCGCTGCCACTAAAAAGGTGCCTGTTTCAATACGATCTGGCAGAACACGATGCTCCCCCCCCTGTAACGAAGGCATGCCGTCAATCACTAAGGTGTCGGTACCGGCACCGCTAATTTTCGCACCTAGGGTATTCAGATAATTAGCTAAATCAACAATCTCTGGTTCACGAGCAGCGTTTTCAATGACCGTACGACCATCGGCTAAGGTCGCCGCCATCATCAAGTTCTCGGTGCCTGTCACACTGACCATATCCATTACTAAGTGCGCGCCTTTTAAGCGTTTAGCCTGCGCTTTGATATAGCCGTTTTCAACCGTGATCTCTGCGCCCATTTTACGCAAACCGTCGATGTGTAAATTGACGGGTCTAGCACCGATAGCACAGCCACCGGGCAAAGAAACCTCAGCTTGACCAAAGCGTGCCAATAAAGGGCCCAGCGCTAAAATAGAGGCACGCATGGTTTTCACCAAGTCGTACGGGGCAAATTGATTACTAATTTGGCTGGCATCAACAATTACGACATCCGCATCACACTCAACCTTGGCGCCAAATAGCTGCAACAGCTTAAATGTCGTTTCGATATCTTTGAGTTTGGGTACATTGCGAATAGTGGTTGGTTGCTCAGCTAATAAGCTTGCAAACAGAATAGGCAGAGCGGCATTTTTTGCGCCCGATATCACGACTTCACCTTGTAGTGGGCCGTTGGCAGTAACTAAAAACTGTTGCATAGCGGATCTCAGAGCGGAGGGTTTAAAAGTTTTTCTCTGCGCCACTGCTGTGGCGTAAAGGCCTTAATACTTACTGCATGCATACTGCCATCAGCAATCGCTGCCATTAACGGGCTGTAGACAAGCTGCTGTTGTTTAACACGGCTTAAGCCGTCAAAACAATCACCTACGGCAGTAACTGCGTAATGTGAGCCGTCAGCTTTAACATAAACTTCTGCCAGTTGCAGTTGTTCTTTTAACAGTTGCTCTATCTGAGCAATTTCCATAACTACACCTTAATTGGTTATAGGCAAAATGTCGGTCACTGCACTTACCTTAGCAAGTGAAAGTAGCTGTGCCGGCACCTTGATAATTTCAATTTGTATCTTCAAGGTCTTGGCGCGTGCAATCTGCTGGATCAGCCAAGCTAATCCTGCCGAGTCTACATTGGTTAACGCCGAGAAATCAAAGATCACCTTACCCTGCAACTTATTTAACAACGTGAAGGGTGAATGCATCATTAACGTATCGCGATCGAGTTCACCACTAAAAAACAGCGTTTGATCGGTTTGGCTGATTGCTAATGCCACCTGTTACTCCGAAGTGCTTGCACTATCATCGTCGGCTAACTTAACCGGCTCTTTAGATTTTTCTTTCAGCAACTCAGTCACACTGGCCAAACCTTGCTGTCTGATCAAG
Source organism: Rheinheimera sp. UJ51 (assembly GCF_020819615.1). Classification (NCBI taxonomy): domain Bacteria; kingdom Pseudomonadati; phylum Pseudomonadota; class Gammaproteobacteria; order Chromatiales; family Chromatiaceae; genus Rheinheimera; species Rheinheimera sp. UJ51. The sequence continues at coordinate 364,479 of NZ_JAJHOG010000002.1, read as the reverse complement.
TTATTTAATTCAGCGCGTTTGCTATCGAGTAAAGAAATACCTTCGGCGATTAAATCGATCACCAACCACGTTTCCGCATTGCGTGGACGGCGCAATTTAAAATCAATAACGATGTCAGGTTTGCCAGGATCCATCACCCGAGTACGAATAGTGATAATACTTTGATTACCAATCACTTTGGATGGCTCAATCATCACTTTTTGTTCTTTGTAATAGGTTAAAGCTCCAGCGTAAGAACCAATCATATATTGTTCAAAGGCTTTCACAAAATCATCAAAGGCTTTTGGATCTTTACGAATATCTACGGTACGGCCAACAACGATCGCCGCAGCATAACGGCTATCAATATAAGGTAATAATTCTTCTTGCACTATCACCCGCAAATGTTCTAAATCTTGGTTAATAATCGGCTGATCTGTTTTCACCCGATTAAAGGTTTTGTCTGCAACCACTTCGATCATTTTGTAAGGATCGGTATAAGTTTCGGTTGCTAGCGCAGGTAAGACTAAACCTGCAGTTAATAGCAAGGACGCACTCACCTTTTGCAAAAAAGCTCTCATTAATTCCCCCGGTTGAATAAAAACTGTCCAATTAACTCTTCGAGCACGATAGCTGAACGCGTGTCTTCTATGGTATCACCGTTACCTAGCATCAATACGGTGTCATCGACAAACCCTGGTAGCAAGCCAACATATTGTTCACCTAATAAGCCTGAGGTTAAAATCGCCACTGAACTCGTTTCAGGAAAGTTACTGTACTCAGCGTTAATTTCTAACTTAACCACTGGCGTGTAACTGACGCGATCTAATTCAATTGAGCCAACACGGCCAACAATTACGCCACCCACCTTAATGGGTGAACGCACTTTTAAACCGCCAATATTGTCAAACTTGGCATACAAGGTGTAAGTTTGCGAAGCACCACCAAAACCGGTGTCAGCTACTTTTAAGGCCAACATTAAAAAGGCCGCACAAGCCAAGACAATAAAGCCGCCAACTAAAATTTCAATTTTACGCGTGGTCATTTTTTATCCACCAAACATTAATGCAGTTAATATAAAATCAAAGCCTAAAACAGCCAATGATGCCGTGACTACCGTTTGAGTGGTGGCACGACTAATACCTTCCGAGGTCGGGATGGCATCAAAACCTTTGTGTAATGCAATCCAGATCACCACGAGTGCAAACACTGCACTTTTTATTACACCATTTAACACATCCTGATACAGGTCAACGTTAGCTTGCATAGCAGACCAATAGCTACCTGCATCGACACCTAGCCATTCTACACCAACCAAATGGCCACCTAATATGCCCACAGCATTAAATATCAATGCCAGTAATGGCATGGCAACCACCCCCGCCCAAAAGCGTGGAGCGATAATACGACGCAGCGGATCAACTGCCATCATTTCCATACCGGATAATTGCTCAGTCGCTTTCATTAAGCCAATTTCTGCGGTAAGCGCGCTACCGGCACGACCTGCAAATAACAGCGCGGTGACTACCGGGCCTAACTCGCGCAGCAAACTTAGCGAGACTAACGGGCCTAACATGCCCTCTGCGCCAAACTTTACTAAAACGTTATAACCTTGCAGTGACAGCACCATGCCGATAAACAAGCCGGACACGAGGATAATCATCAACGACAACACGCCAATGACATACAATTGTTTGATAAACAACGGGAAGCCTTTACGGAAATCGGGCTTACCCACTATGGCACCAAATAACATGATACCTGCACGACCAAAACCACTGATGGTACTGAGCGTTTGATGGCCTATTTTTTGTAATCTATTTGCGATCACTTGCCGAGCTCCATTAATTCATCTTCATAAGCTGCAGCTTTATAATGAAAGGGCACTGCCCCGTCTGCATCGCCATTTAAAAATTGCTGCACTAATGGCGATGGATCGGCACGTAATTGCTCTGGCGTACCTTGGCCAATCACGGTTTTATCTGCCACAACATAAACGTAATCGGCGATACTCATGACTTCTTTTACATCATGCGACACCACGATAGACGTTAAACCCAAGGCATTATTCAGTTCGCGGATCAGCCGCACAATAACCCCCATTGAAATAGGGTCTTGCCCAGCAAAAGGCTCATCGTACATAATTAACTCAGGATCTAAAGCGATTGCCCGAGCTAAGGCAGCACGTCTTGCCATACCACCGGATAATTCAGCTGGCATCAAATCACGTGCACCGCGTAAACCTACGGCCTCCAGCTTCATTAATACAATCAATCGAATTAACGACTCTGATAAACGGGTGTGTTCACGAAGTGGAAAGGCCACGTTGTCAAATACCGATAACTCGGTAAATAAGGCACCGCTTTGAAACAGCATGCTCATCTTTTTACGGGCTTGATATAAAGCTGAACGTGACAATTTAGGGATATTTACGCCATCAAACAGAATATTGCCGCTGTCTGGGATCAATTGACCACCAATGAGTTTTAACAGCGTTGTTTTACCAATGCCGCTAGGCCCCATAATGGCGGTAACTTTTCCCCTGACAAACTGCATAGACATATCGCGGTAGATCACTCGTTCTCCGCGTGAAAAGCTCAGGTTTTGGATATCGACCAACACATCAGACAACGTTATTTCTCCAGTTCTCTTTGCAACCAGTCAGCTCTCGTTAAACGGGCAATCTTGCTAAGGGCGCGCATGTTATATACATTCATAACAGTTTACAATATGAGCAAAGTGGCAAAGTGTGCTTATTGTAAACGCTATGAGAGAGTAAGTCGTGGCAATAATTCGAAACGATCAGCAGGTATTTTCGAATAATGCTTGGCGTAGGTGTTTTTACCGAGGTTTTTTTGCATTTAGCAGCAAGAAACGGGAAAATACCCTTTTTAACTGTTAAGCAGACAATGGACACCATGATATCACCTTTGTTATTAGCCATTATCTTCGTTATCGTCGGACTCGTATTGTTGATTTGGAGTGCTGACCGTTTCGTATTCGGCGCGTCATCTGTTGCTCGCAATAGCGGTGTTTCGCCAATGATTATCGGATTAACGATTGTTGCGATGGGTTCATCCGCGCCAGAAATGTTGGTCTCGGCAACAGCCGCAGCACAAGGACGACTCGACACCTCGGTTGGTAACGCTTTAGGTTCCAATATCACAAACATCTTAATGGTCATTGGGGTTATTGCCCTATTCAAACCGATAACAGTTGCTTCATTAACCTTGAAGCGCGAATTTCCGTTAATGCTGTTTTTCACCTTTGTTGGATACTATTTTTTATCAGACCATAACTTAACGCGGGCTGAAGGTATTATCTTGCTTATCGCTTTTTTCAGCTTTATCAGTTTGTTGGTGTACTGGGGTAAGCATGCCAGCCCAACCGATCCGCTTATCAGCGAAATTGAATCAGAAATTCCACCACCAACCTCTACCCTAAAAGCGGTGTTTTGGGTTATCGCCGGCTTAGTGTTGTTATTAGCCAGTTCACAGCTATTGGTTCAGGGTGCAGTCACCATTGCGCGTTATGCTGGAATGAGCGATTTAATCATCGGCTTAACAATTATTGCTATTGGTACCAGTTTGCCCGAACTCGCCGCTAGTGTCATAGGCGTACTAAAAGGCGAAGATGATCTGGCGCTGGGCAATATTATCGGCTCGAACATTTTTAACATTTTAGCCGTGTTAGGCTTAGGCGCCGTGATTGGGCCTTCAACACTCGATGTTAATGCCGGTACGCGGGATAGCTACGTGATGATCGCGGCGGCCTTTGCACTGTTATTAATGTCAATACGTATCGGCAAGCAACAACGTATCAATCGATTAGAAGGTGGCTTGCTTTTAAGCGGCTTTATTGGCTACCAATATTTGTTATTCACTCATTTGGCGTAAACTTGGTTATGACCACAAAGACTTTCCGTGAACAGGCTTTAGCGGTATTACGCATCGAAGCCGAAGCCGTTCGACAACTTGAACAATATCTGAATGATGATTTTGAGCGCGCTTGTCAGCTGGTACTTGATAATAAAGGTAAAGTTATCGTCAGCGGTATTGGTAAATCTGGCCATATTGCCAACAAAATCGCGGCAACCCTCGCCTCTACCGGCTCTCCGGCTTTTTTTGTGCATCCAGGCGAAGCGAGCCACGGTGATTTGGGTATGTTGTCAAAAGACGATATCGTTATCGCCATCTCCAATTCAGGTGAAACAGCAGAATTACTGACCATAGTGCCAATTATCAAACGCATGGGTATTCCACTGATCGCCATGACCGGGAAAGCGGATTCTACGTTAGCGCGCTTGGCCGATATTCATTTATGTGTTGCTGTACCTCAAGAAGCTTGCCCACTTGGCTTAGCGCCCACCGCCAGCACCACGGCGACATTGGCCATGGGTGATGCCTTGGCTGTCGCAGTATTAGATATCAGAGGTTTTTCAGCCGATGATTTTGCGTTATCACATCCCGGTGGCAGCCTTGGTCGCAAGTTATTGTTGCGCTTAGAAGATTTAATGCATAAAGAGAATTTAGTGCCTATCGTACCGCAAGAGGCAAGTATTAAAGATGCCTTATTAGAGATTTCACGCAAAGGGCTCGGCATGACCACCGTGGTCGATGCACAAGGTCGCTTGGCTGGGCTTTTTACAGACGGTGATTTACGGCGCATTCTTGATCAACGTATTGATATTCACAGCACCTCCATAGCCAAGGTGATGACGGTCAATTGCATTACGGTAAAAGCAGAAATGCTCGCCGCAGAAGCGTTGAATATTATGCAGCAACGAAAAATTAATGGCCTGATCATAGTTAACGAGCAGCGCGAGCCAATCGGCGCCATGAATATGCACGACTTACTGCGAGCAGGAGTAATGTAACATGGACTTATATCGCCAGTTGTACCAAGCTATCAGTGATACTAACGCCAGCCGCGCGGCTGATATTAAATTACTTATCTGTGATGTCGATGGTGTATTTTCGGATGGGCGTATTTACTTAGGTAATCAAGGTGAAGAGCTAAAAGCCTTTCATACCCGGGATGGCTATGGCATTAAAGCACTGCGCCAAGCGGGCATAGAAGTGGCTGTGATAACAGGGCGACAATCGGCCATCGTGGAGCAGCGTATGAAATCGCTAACTGTGCCCTATATTTATCAAGGGCAAGAAAATAAAACGGCCGCGTTTCAAGCGCTGCTCGCTGAACTGCAATTAGATGCCAGCCAAGTCGCTTACATCGGTGATGATTTGGCCGATTGGCAAGTCATGCAACATTGTGGCTTAGCCGTCGCGGTAAAAGATGCACATCCTTATTTGCAAAAGCACGCCCATTTAGCCACGTCATTACCTGGCGGTTTTGGTGCAGTGCGCGAATTATGCGATCTGTTACTCATTGCGCAACAGCGATTTTTACAATTTGATGGCAGCAGCTCATGAGAAAGTTTTTTGTGCTCATCGTCATGTTACTCGTGATAGTCGCGGGCTACCTGTGGTTGAATCCCAACGTTGAGCAAGTGGATCTGCAAGTGGATCGAGAATTTCAACCGGATTACATTGCTGAAAATGTTACCTTGCGCATCTACGACAATGAGGGCTATATTGCCGATCATGTGCAGGCACTGAAATTAGAGCATTTTGAACAGCTCGGCTTTACGCAGTTTGATCAACCGCGCTATACCCTGTTTAATAAAGCGCATCAGCCTGCTTGGGAAATCAGTAGCTTACAAGGCGTCTGGTTTCCTGAAGATAAGATTATTTTGGAAAACCAAGTGGTTTTGCAAAACAAACAAACCCTAGGTTTAGTAGAGCGGGTTGAAACGGCCTCATTACAACTGATGTTGCCTGAAAAAAGTATTCATACGCATGAAATCGTTCAGATCACCGGCGCCGGTTTTTTCATTAAAGGGCAAGGTATGCATGTCGATTTAACAAAAGAAACCATGCAATTGCAAAAGCATTTAGAGACGGTATATTTCAATGAAAATTAATAGCTTAATGATTGTTCTGGCCTTTTTTTCTGCCGTCAGTTTGGCCGCCGAACCGGATCATAAACAGCCTATTTCGGTCGATGCAGATAAAACCTTAGCCTCATTAATTGACAGCATTGCCAGTTATGCCGATAACGTTGTAGTACGTCAGGGATCCATGTTGATCAAAGCGGATAAACTTGAAGTCGACGCCAGTGCCGGTAAAGGTAAAGAGGTGTTTATTACAACAGGCTCACCGGCGACCTATTCACAAACTTTGCAAGGTGATCGTCCTGTAACCGCTCAAGCGAATGAGATCCGATTTGACCGTGCCAGCCGCATTTTAACCTTATCGGGTAATGCCGAAGTAATGCAAAGCGGTAGCTTAGTGCGCGGTGCCGTGATCCGTTACAACATTGAATTACAACAATTAAGTGCTGAAGGTGAGCAAAATCGTCGCGTTACCACGATTTTCACCCCAGAAAACAAGGACACTCCATGAAGTTAGTGGTCTCGCACCTCGCCAAAAGCTATAAAAGCCGGCAGGTAGTGAAAGATGTCAGCTTAGAAGTTAATGCAGGGCAAATTGTCGGTTTATTGGGCCCTAACGGTGCAGGTAAAACAACAACCTTTTACATGATTGTTGGCTTAGTTCCCTCGGATAAAGGCACCATTACCCTCAACGAGCAAGATATTACTTTTGCTCCTATCCACCAACGTGCCCGCGCCGGCATTGGTTATTTACCGCAAGAAAGCTCGATTTTTCGTAAATTGACCGTGCATGAAAACTTATTGGCCATTTTGCAAACCCGCAAAGATTTAAGCACGCAACGCCGCGCTGAAATTGCCGATGATTTATTAGAAGAATTTCATATCGGTCATATCCGCAACAGTTTAGGGATGGCGTTATCTGGTGGCGAGCGTCGTCGGGTTGAGATCGCACGGGCGTTAGCCGCTGATCCCGCTTTTATTTTATTAGACGAACCGTTCGCTGGGGTTGACCCAATTTCAGTACTTGATATCAAAAAAATCATTCAACACCTCGCCCAACGTGGCATTGGTGTTCTCATTACTGACCATAATGTACGTGAAACGTTAGATGTTTGTGAAATCGCTTATATTGTCAGTCATGGCGAACTGATTGCAGCGGGCTCTCCGCAAGATGTTCTCGCAAATCAGCAGGTGCGTGATGTATACCTAGGTGAGCAATTCAGGCTATAGTAAAGAAGATAGAACGCAACTGCGCATTCAGGAGAGAATTACAGGTACATGAAGCCCTCTTTGCAACTCCGCCTAGGACAACAGCTTACCATGACGCCACAACTGCAACAGGCGATACGCCTATTACAGTTGTCTACCATTGAGCTACAGCAAGAAATACAGGAAGCGTTAGACGCGAACCCGTTACTCGAAGGCGACGATGATTTCGAACGTCAGCCAGATGAGGTTGATCACAGCCTTGGCAATATCAATCGCGATACCCTTGACGATCCACGCAACAAAAACTCAGAGCAAAAAGACGTAGCCGATCGCGATACCAGCGATGATCTGAATCAACAAAACATTCAAGAAGATTTACCGCTAGATAATAACTGGGATGACTTAGTCAGTGCCGCTCCAGTTAGCAGTGGCAACATGCCTGATGACGATATGGTGTATCAGGGTGAAACCAGCGATACCCTGCAAGATTATTTACGTTGGCAAATGCAACTCACGCCCTTTTCTGAAATCGACCGGGCTATTGCTGAAATCATTATTGAAGCCATCGATGACAATGGTTTTTTAAGTATCAGCTGCGAAGAAATACTCGACTCACTGCAATCTAACGAAGTCGAGGCCGACGAAGTTGAAGCCGTGATTAAACGCATTCAATTATTTGATCCGGTCGGGGTCGGTGCTCGTTCGGTGCAAGAGTGTTTACTGGTGCAATTACGACAGTTTGAGCCAACGACACCCTATTTAAATGATGCAAAACAAATTATTAGCAACTATACCGAATTTTTAGCGAATAGAGACTTTCGTTCTTTGATGCGCGTGACTAAACTCAAAGAAGAAGAGTTAAAGGAAGTCATGCAGTTGATCCACAGTTTAAATCCACGGCCGGGTGCGGATGTGATTAAACAAGAGCAACAGTATGTTATTCCTGATGTCACGGTGACAAAAGTAAAAGGTCGCTGGCAAGTCGAATTAAACGCTGATGCTATGCCCAAAATACGGATCAATCAGCAATATGCGGCGATGAGCAAAACCGCTAAAAACACCGCTGATACGCAATTTATTCGCTCGCACTTGCAAGAAGCTAAATGGTTTTTAAAGAGCTTAGAAAGCCGAAACGATACTTTGCTTAAAGTAGCCAATTGCATTGTGCAGCAACAACAAGCCTTTTTTGAGCATGGTGAAGAAGCCATGAAACCAATGGTGTTGAATGATGTTGCAGAAATGGTCGGTATGCATGAGTCGACGATCTCACGCGTCACCACCCATAAATATATGCATACACCGCGTGGAATTTTTGAACTTAAATTCTTTTTCTCCAGTCATGTTAGTACAGAGAGTGGTGGTGAATGTTCTTCCACTGCCATTCGCGCCTTTATTAAAAAATTGGTGGCGGCAGAAAATCCGGCAAAACCGCTCAGTGACAGTAAAATGGCGGAGATTTTGTTAGAACAAGGGATAAACGTGGCTAGGCGAACTATCGCTAAATACCGCGAATCGTTGTTTATTCCGCCGTCAAATCAACGAAAGACCCTGCTGTAAGTGTCTTAACTAAAAGGAAGAGTCTATGCAAATCAATTTAACAGGCCGTCACGTCGAAATTACCGAAGCCTTAAAAGATTATGTCGAGAATAAATTTGCTAAGCTAGAGCGTCATTTCGAGAACATTAATAATGTACATGTCATCTTAAACGTGGAAAAATTACAACAGATTGCCGAAGCTAAAATCCATCTCACCGGTGGTGAAGTGTTTGCGGTGTCTGAGAACGAAAACATGTATGCTGCGATTGACCAGTTAATAGACAAACTCGATCGGCAGGTCATTAAACACAAAGAAAAACTGTCACGACACTAAGACATTATTATGAATTTAAACGCGATGTTAGCGGAGAACTGCACGAAAAGTGCAGTTCTATTTAACAGTAAAAAACGTATCCTCGAATATATCGCCGAACTGGCTCACCAGCAGCTTCCCGAACTATCCGAATACACGATTCTTGAAGCCTTAATGACCCGTGAAAAACTCGGTTCAACCGGCATCGGTGGCGGCATCGCCATTCCTCACGGCAAACTTGACTGCGTAACCCAACCGATATTGGTGTTTGTGGTCAGTAAAGACCCTATCGCGTTTGATGCGATAGATAATCAAGCTGTCGATATTTTTTGCGCTATTTTAATACCCACGGAGCAATGCCAAACGCACCTAAGTACGTTATCCGGTATTGCCAAACTGTTAAGTCAGAAAGATTTAACCAAAAAAATCCGCCATGTCGAGTCAGATGAACAACTGTATCAGCTACTCCTCGACTATAGCCAAAAAACAGGTGAGTCATGAAACTACTCGTCGTCAGTGGCCGCTCAGGCTCTGGCAAATCGGTTGCTCTGAGAGTCATGGAAGATCTCGGCTATTACTGCGTCGACAATCTCCCGGTTAATCTATTACCGACTCTGGCAACTGCAGTAATGGGCCAATATGAACGCGTTGCCGTGAGTATTGATGTGCGTAACTTACCGGGCGATCCCGATGAGTTATCAGACATTTTGTCATATCTGCCGCGCAAGCTGGAACTGACGATTTTATATTTGGATGCGGATCACACCACGCTAATTAAGCGCTTTAGCGAAACGCGTCGCTTGCATCCGCTATCCCATCAAGCGATGTCGCTCGATGAAGCCATTTCGCGTGAACAACAGTTATTAGATCCTATCTCTAGCCGCGCCGATTTATATATCGATACCACTGAACTGAATGTGCATCAGTTGGCCGAGCAATTACGTGAGCGGATCTTAGGCCAAAAGACCGGCCGTTTAGTGATACTTTTTGAATCCTTTGGTTTTAAATATGGTATTCCAAAGGATGCCGACTTTGTGTTCGATGCGCGGTTTTTACCCAACCCACATTGGGAGCCGGATCTGAAACCGCTCACTGGTATAGATCAGCCTGTTAAAGATTACCTCGCTTCACAAGACGTGGTGGCAAAATACACGTGGCAGATCAATACCTTTATCGCCAGCTGGTTACCTCATCTCGAGCGTAACAATCGCAGCTACTTAACGATAGCGATTGGTTGCACTGGTGGCCAGCATCGTTCTGTGTATATCGCACAAAGCCTAGCCGAAACCTTCCGCAGCCAACGCGAAGATGTACAAATTCGCCATCGGGAATTAGTCAGACATCATGGCCGATAAGTTAGCTGCAACAGTCACGATTATTAATGCTCTGGGCCTACACGCACGTGCCGCCACCAAGCTAGTGCAGTTAAGCCAGCAATTTGATGCCAAAGTAGAATTAGTGCAAGAAGATGGTAAAACAGCAGATGCCGCTAGCGTACTGGCCTTGTTGATGATGGCCAGTAGTAAAGGTAAAACCTTGACAGTGACCACCGAAGGCCCTGACGCTGCTGAGGCATTAGAGGCGATCACTTTATTAATTAATACCGGTTTTGGCGAATAGCGTAAAGCCTGTGCTTTACGCTATTGTTAGGTTGTTTAGGGTAAATTCGATTTAATATGCGAACGGCTGCTGTTTTGTAACTGTCCTCGCTTCAATTCTTGCTCACCTGTAGTCCGCGCAATCGCCTCAGTGCGATGATGTAGCGCGGCTTTAATAAGCATATGTGCACTGATTGGCGCGGTGATCAATAAGAAAATAGTAATCAACAATTCATGCACGCTGATCTCACCGGGTGTCGCACTAAAAAATAACATCGAACCTAACAAAATACCGCCCATGCCCAAGGTGGTTGCCTTTGTTGGCCCATGTAAGCGCATAAAAAAATCGGGCATCCGCGTTAAACCAATCGAGCCAATTAACACAAAGCTGCCACCGAGTAATAAAAAGAAGGCAATTGCCCATTCTATCCAATTTTGCATACTGTCTCCTATTCGATGATATCGCCACGTAATAAAAACTTACACACGGCCACCGTACTGACAAAACCTAACATGGCAATTAATAACGCGGCTTCAAAATACAATGAGGTGCCCATCAGCAAGCCATATAAGATGATCAGGGCGATGCTATTAATGTACATGGTATCGAGCGCTAGGATGCGATCTGGCAAGCTTGGGCCACGTACTAAACGCCATAGGTTAAGTATCAAAGCCAAACTGATCATACCAAAGACTAAAAAGATAACATTCTCTAACATTGAAAGATCTCCTTTAGCGGGGCTTCATAGCGCGATTTGATCGAAGCAATCAGCTCTGCTTCGTCTTCTAAATTCAGCACATGAATTAACAACCAACGCTGTTTTACTTCTTCACCTTCTGCCAGCATTTCTTTAGTCGGGTAAATGTCCGCGCTTACCGTGCCAGGGGTCATCGACACGGTACTGGCTAAAATGGTGATAGGCAGTTCATGCTGTAAATCCAGCGGCACCCGCACAAAAGCGGGTTTTAACCGTTTAGTCGGCCCTAAGATTAATACCGCGACCTGCGCATTTGCGGTAACAATATCCATCAAAACCATAAGAATATAACGTAGCGCCAAAATGGGGCGTTCAATCAACGGCTGAGGATCTCGGAACTTAGCACTGATCCAAGGGATTAATAACGCCAACACGAAACCAAAAAACAGATGCACTGGCGCGACACTTTGATTGAGTAGTAACCATACTAAAAACAACAAGACGCTGCGATAGGGTGTTGGCAACCAGCTGTAACGAGGTTGTAATCTCATTGAGCACCTCCAGACACGCTAGATTCAAGTAAAATCGTGGAAATCGTTTGTGACACATCTTCAAGCTGCACCGCTGCCGCCACACTTAACTCGGTTAAAGGCCCGGCAAACACCACCAGCATTGGGCTAGCTAACAGCAACAATGACACGGCAAAAACCTGTAGCGGTAAGGCTTTATCCCCGCCCGACTCTGAACCGGTAACGCGCCAAAACAAAATACTGCCCGCTCGTGATAAGCCAATTAACACCATTAGGCTGCTCACCAGCACCACTGACCATAACAGGGCTTGCTGCAATGGCGTAACAGCCGCTTGCAGGATCATCAGCTTACCGATAAAGCCCGATAACGGCGGTAGACCCGCTACCGTTACCGCAGCAGCAAAGAACAGGCTACCCAGCAATACCGGCTGAGCAACGCGACGCCCAGACACTAAGCGATCACCGGCTTTACCACGTTGATTAGCAATCATGTCGGCCAATAAAAATAAGGCACCGGTCACTAAGGTGGAATGTACGGTGTAATACAACACCGCAGCGGTAGCGGCCGTATTCTGCATAGCGACTAAACAGACTAAAGTGCCCACCGATACGATAACCAAATTGGCCACCACCTTGCGAAAATCCAAGCTGCCCATCACCCCAATGGCCCCCAGCACAATGGTTGCTAAGCCAAAGGGCCATAACCAATTCATGCCTAAACCGGCTAAAGGCCCTGCAGACTCACCAAAAATCGTGGTGTACACGCGGAGCAAGGCATAGACACCGATTTTCGTCATCACCGCAAATAATGCGGCTACTGGCGGCGACGCTGCAGCGTAGGTGTCGGGTAACCAAAATTGTAATGGCAAGATGGCTGCTTTTAGCGAGAAAACGATCAACAGCAATAAGCCACCGGCTTTGACTAACAACACATCTTCTGGTGGTAAGGTTGAGACTTTTAAAGCCATGTCGGCGATATTAAGGGTACCTAAAGCACCGTATAAAATCGCCAGCGAAAACAAGAATACCGCCGAACCGGTTAGGTTCAACACCACATAATGCACGGCCGCTTTGGTTTTGTTTTTACCACCCGCGTGAATTAACAGGCCATAAGAGGCAATCAGCAACACTTCGAAAAACACGAACAGGTTAAATAAGTCGCCGGTTAAAAAGGCGCCATTGATCCCCATAATTTGGAAGTGAAACAGCGGATGAAAAAACGAACCGCGCACATCCTCGCCAGCCGCACCGTAACAAATCGCCGCCAGGGCTAAAAAGGTGGTTAAACAGACCATCACCACACTGAGGGTATCGGCAACAAGAATAATACCGAACGGCGGCTGCCAATCTCCTAAGGCATAAAAGGTTAAGCCATTTTGCTGAGTTTCCCAAAGTAGAAAGCATGAAATGATCAGTTGAATTGCCGTGGCAATAATACTGACTAAGCGGCGCCGATTGGGTACATAGTGCACCGGCGGCAGCATAATGATAATGGCGGTTAAGATGGGTAATAAAATGGGAGCAATAATCAAATGACTCATGCGCCGTTCTCCTTACGACGACCGTCGCTATCAGGCAATTTACCATCGACATGGTCATTACCAAGATCTGAGCGCGCGCGAATGGCTAAAATAACTAAGAACGCCGTCATAGCAAAGCCAATAACAATAGCGGTGAGCACCAAGGCTTGAGGGAGCGGATCAGCATAGTTTTCAGACATCCCCAATACCGCAGCACCTTGTAAGTTAAGCCGACCGGATGAAAATAAAAATAAGTTCACGGCATAAGACAACATGGTTAACCCCATGGCTACCGGAAAGGTTCGGCCGCGTAACATCAGAAAGACGCCACAGGCAGTTAGAAAACCAATACAACAGGCTAACAAGGTTTCCACTAGATCGTCTCCTTATGCACCGGACGGTGCAAGGTCGTCATTTTACCTAAACTCGATAAAATCAGCAGTGTCGCGCCGACCACGGTTAGGTATACCCCTAAATCAAATGCAATCGCACTGGCCAGTTCTAACTCACCTAGGATAGGCAGATGGAAATAATCAAACCATGACGTTAAGAACGGTCGACCAAAAGCAAAGCTTGCCACACCCGTAACGAGGGCGATCAATAAGCCGATTGCGATAACACGTTGATATTCAATATCCATCCGTGATTTTACCCAATCTACACCGTGAGCAATGTATTGTAGGATCAATGCCACAGAGGTAATTAAGCCTGCAATAAAGCCTCCACCGGGTAAGTTATGACCACGGAAGAAAATATACACCGACACCATTAATGCCAATGGCAGCAAACTTTGTGACACCGTCGCTAATAACAACGGATGGCGCTCGCGACTCCAAGGCCGTCCCTCACCATCACTACTGGGTTTAAACAACGGAATACGTGTTAACAATTTGAAGATACCCAAGGCAGCAATACCCAATACGGCAATTTCACCGAAGGTATCAAAACCACGGAAATCCACTAAGATCACGTTAACCACGTTGGTACCGCCACCACCGGTTTTGGCATTCGCTAAGAAGAAATCAGAAATAGAGGTAAAGGGCCGCGTCATCACCGCATATGCCCAACTGCCAATCACAATACCCACTAGCCCCGCCAAGCTGATATCACGGATCACACGAGAGGGTTCAGACTGACTCGGTGTTTTATGCGGCAAGAAAAATAAGGCTAACATCAATAAAATGACCGTGACAACTTCAACCGACAGCTGTGTTAGCGCGAGATCGGGAGCGGAGAAACGGGTAAAAGCAATCGATACCATCAGCCCCACGACCGAAATCATCAACAGCGCCACCACGCGTTTACGATGCCAAATCACCGTGGCCAAAGCACTGATCAGCAGTAATGCGGCACCCGTGGCGTTTACCGCATCAATCGGTAATTCTTCACGTCCACCGGCAAGTACCGACACATCCAACAACGGCAAGCCAGCCAGTATGACTACTGCTGACAATAAAAACACCATGTAACGCTGTAAAGAGCCATTATCGAGCCATTCATAAAAGTACCGACAATAACGATTAACGGTTTTAATGGCCAATTCAAAACTGTTCAGTGCATCTAAACCTGGCAAGCTATTTTGAAAATCAAATAAGCGTTTCCGATAACTGTAAATCAGTAAACCGCCGCTAATCGCTACCACACTCATAAACAATGGCAAATTGACACCGTGCCACAGCGCCAAGCTATAAGCAGGCACTTCTCCGCCTAACACTGCGCCCGCTGCAGATTGCAACAAGGCCCCTACTGCCCAAACCGGAAACAGGCCAATAACAATACACAGCACCACTAAAATTTCGACCGGCAAACGCATAAGATGCGGCGGTTCATGCGGTGTTTTCGTTAAGCCCCGTGGCTCACCATTGAAAAATACATCGTGAATTAATCTTAACGAGTAGGCGACAGAGAATACCGCAGCAATCGTTGCTAACAATGGAATAAGCCAAGATAGTGCACCGAGTAAATGCTGATCCAATGTTTCGGCTAAGAACATTTCTTTAGATAAGAAACCATTCAGTAACGGAATACCGGCCATCGACGCGGCCGCTATCATCACTAACGTACCGGTGATCGGCATGTAGGCCCACAAACCATTAAGTTTTCGCATATCACGCGAGCCGGTTTCATGGTCAATAATGCCCGCCGCCATGAACAAAGAGGCTTTGAAGGTAGCATGGTTAATGATATGAAAAATCGCGACCACCGCCGCTAACTCTGTTCCCATCCCTAATAGTAGGGTGATTAAACCTAAATGGCTGATGGTGGAATAAGCTAATAAGCCTTTTAAATCATGTTTAAATAACGCCAAATACGCACCAACTAACAAGGTGGCTAAACCGGTTAAACTGACCAAGATAATCCACAAATCAGAACCGGCCAACGCCGGATAAAACCGCGCCATTAAGAAAATACCGGCTTTTACCATAGTGGCAGAGTGTAAGTAGGCACTCACTGGCGTAGGAGCCGCCATGGCATTGGGTAACCAGAAATGAAATGGGAATTGCGCTGATTTGGTAAAACAGCCCAATAAAAACAGCACTAATAAAATAGGATACCAGCTGTGCGCTAGCAAAATGTCAGCACTGGCTAAAATCACATCGAGATCATAGCTGCCAACAATACGGCCAATTAATAACAGCGCCGCTAATAAACAAAGACCACCGGCACCCGTGATGGTTAACGCCATCCTGGCGCCGCGCCGCGCTTCCGATTTATGCCACCAAAAGCTGATCAGCAAAAAGGAGCTGATACTGGTGAGCTCCCAAAACAACCAAAGCTGTAGCACATTGTTGGATAACACAATACCCAGCATCGCGGTCATAAAGAACATCAAAAAAGTGTAGAAGCGCGGCATCGAATCAGCTGCAGAGAGATAAAAGCGCGCATAGAGGATAATCAGCAAGCCAATACCTAAGATCAGCAAGCTAAATAAATAGGCTAAGCCATCGAGTCGCAAAGCAACATCCAGGCCCAGTACCGGCACCCAAGCCAATGAAAAACGCAGTGTTTCACCGGCGAAGACCGCAGAGGTTTGGCTTAACAGTAAAATAAAAGCCAAAGCTGGCGGTAACGCCGTTAACAGCGCACAAGCACTACGCGACCATTTTGCTGTCAGCATGGGTAAGCTAATACCACACAGCGGTAACAGTAGGATCCACAACAAAGTCATAAGGTTTTTGCTTCCTCGTTAACGTTCACAGACCTGACACTCCTCACTGCTGCATTCATTAGACCATTGAAATACTGCTGATGTTAATCAGCCATTTATCACGTGTAATACGTTTGGCAGATGATTTGCTCGAGCAACAGAGGTAGGCAGAAAAACAAATTGTCAGGAAAACTGCGAATATTTATACCTGCATCACATCAAAATGTCTATTAAAGTCGGTTGCCAATGCCGTCTAATCCCTATAAATACAGGGGTTATAGCGCTTTTGCTGCTTGGTAACATTAACTTAAACGGCCTTTTTATCCGGTGTATTTTAGACCCAATAGCCCTAGTTGGGATAACGTGTAACGGCTTAACAACCGCTTGTTGCCCACTACCCCATGGCAATATTTGCTATTCCTGACTATATTTTGACTATCTGCGGCAGCAAATACATGTAGCCGCTCCTGTTTGAATAAGAGATCAGCATGGCCATAATGACGGTTAACGAGGTTGCTCACTTTTTAGATATTACCCCTATACGGGTAGAACGCTTAGCCAGAGAACATCTATTGGTACCCTGTGATAAGGCGAATGACGGCAAACCGTTGTTTGCCGAAGAGGATGTGCAACGCTATAAAGTGTTAGCAGAACGTTTAGGCGGGCTTTAACGCTAGCAACTGCGCGAGCTTATTTTGCCAACGGAGTGCGGCGTCCTGATCGGGGCTGGCTTGATACCATAACCAACAAAAACCGCTGTATAACCGCTTAGCTAGGTGTAAACGTTCGGCTAAGCTGTGCCGACAATCGCGTGCCGTTTGGCTATGGCTAAAATGCCTTGCGCTAAGATACGCTTGCAGTAATTGTGTTTCTTCAGCCTGGTTTAACTGATAGTTCAAGCAAATCGCTGCTAAATCAAAGCTACTGTCGGTTAGCTGCGCATATTCAAAATCTAATAACCAAATCTGCTGTTTGGCCCACAGCACGTTGCCCTGATGCAAGTCCATATGGCATAACACCCGATCAAACGGCAAGCTTTGCATCTGCTCAGCACTGTGTAGCAAGGCGGCAAATAAGGTGGCTGCCGGCTCTAAACTGGCCAACTGACTATTATCCATCAGCTGCCGTAAGTACTGACTCACCTGCAAAACAGGGGTTTGTATGGTTAATGAGTGTAATTGAGCCACGACTACAGCTAACTGTGTTAAACGCTCGGTGTTTAGCGCTAAAGGTATGCCGTCGCTAATGTAATCGCTGATCAGTAATTGTTGATGATTGTTTAAAGCTAAAGGTGCCGGCGCAAGACCAATTGCGGCGGCGGCATGCTGACAACGTAATTCTTGCTGTCGGCAGACGCCTAGCGTATCTAGCGGGTAACGGCGTAAGACATATTCGCCGCGCTCGGTTTTGATGTAATAATTCAGATTGCTTTCACCTGAAGCCAATGGCCGCACGATTAAAGGCGGATGGCCACTGAAGAACTCAAGATGTTCGCAAAAACGGCTTATAGCCGCGCTGGATCCAACGTCGATGTTTGCTGCAGTTGATAATGACTGCGCCATGCAAAATACCCAACTAAGGCAATGATGGTATACAGCATAAACAAGGCTGTTAGAAAATAAAGGTGTTTTTGCGCATAAACATAAATTGATACCGCATCTATCACCACCCAATATAACCAATTAGACACTAATTTCTGCGCCACTAACCACGTTGCAACCAAGCTAAACGCGGTTGTTTGTGCATCTAACCAAGCAAAATCAGCGTGAGTGTAATGCTCCATAAAATAGCCTAAAACCAAGCCTGCGATTGCCGTACCGCTAACCAGCATAAGGTGCCATTGCCAGGGGCGCTCGAACACCGGCGCCTGACCTTTGCCATGTTGCTGTTGGTATTGCTGCCAGCGGCGCCAACCATATAACGCCATACCGGCGTAATACAATTGCAACAACGCATCCGACAACAAGGCAGAATCCCACATCACATGGCTAAATAACAAGGTGCTGAGTAAGGCGGCAGGCCAACACCACAGGCTTTGTTTTAACGCTAAAAACACATAAGCCAACGCCAATAATGTCGCAATCAGTTCAATACTGTGCAGTAATTGCCAATCACTGATCACCTTACTCAGCAGTTCATTCATGGCCGTAAATCACCTGGAATAAATTTACACACAAACACCAATTTACCATAAGTTTGCATCGACCATTTCATGCATTTCTGCAAGGCTTGCATCACCGTATCGTAATCGCCAAAAATTTGGGTACTCATGGTATTGGTGATGATGTGCAAATCGGCTTGATCTGCTAACAAATCGATAAAGGCTTGGATCGGCGCTTTATAATCGTTTGCTAACGGATATTTACTGATTTCTACTGATAGTTTCATTATGCTTTCCTTAAAAACTGTAACTGGCGGTTACACCAAAACGACGTGGCTCAGCAAATTGTTCGTACACCTTAGGAGCATATTCGTCACGGGGATCGTTGCCAAAGTAAAAACCTCTGACACCGGTTTCCTCATCAAAGGCATTACGCAACCATGCCGCGATTTGCCACTGTGCTACCTGATAATTCAAGCGTAAATTAACTTGTTCGCTGGCGGCAGCTTCGGCATTATGACCGTCAGAATAATAGAAACTGCTGCGCCCTTGCACTCCGGCTTGCAGTGACCATTGCTCGTTTAAAAACCAATCTACACCGATGCTGAAATTCACTCGCGGGGCATGTGCTTGGTCACGGCCCGTTAAATCTAAGCCACCATCGGTGACATACTGGCCCAGTTTAGAACGTAAATAACCGACATTAACGAACAACTGCAACGCCGCATGCGCTTGGTAACGGTTTTCCATTTCAATACCGTAGTTACGACCACTGGCGGCATTATCAATAAAGCCGGCAAACTCAGGGCCTAAATCGGGGTTAATCCAACCTTTTACCTGCATATCGTTACGCCACATATAAAATGCCGCAACTCGAGTCAGTAAACGCTGATCTAAACTGCTCCCTTTAACACCCAACTCCGCATTAACCACGGTTTCAGGTGCAAAACTGGCTTTCGTCGCTAACAGGGCGAAATCGCCGTCATCGGCTTTGGCTAAGGCTTCACCGTTGATACCACCCACTTTATAACCACGCGACACTAAGCCATAAATCATCGCTTGCGAGTTAACTTGATAATTTAAACTGATCTTGGCTCCCCACATGGTGGCATCTGGCGTTAGGCTGATACCGGCTACATCTTGATAATCATCGCTATACTGCTCAACACGCCCGCCCACGACCATGCTAAGCTGCTCAGTTAGCGCCGAAGTGGTCTCTGCATAAACCGACAGATTATTTCGCTGTAATTGACTGTCAAATAAGCGCATTGCGCTTTCTGCGCGACGAATGCGATTCAATGTCAAATCACGACTGCTAGCATACACGCCTAATACCCAGTCGGTATTATGCCAAAGTTGTGCTGCGGGTTTAGAGACTAAACGATAATCTAAAGACGATTGCTCACGTGAACGTAAATAGCGATCTTGGTAAGAATATTCCCACGGATGAATACCGCGATAACTCCAGTCTTCATCAAAGCCGTAATCAGATTGCGCATTTAAATAGCTAATTTGCCCTTGCAGATCGACAGCAGCAAACTCTTGGTAGGCAAAGGTGAGAGCTAAAGCCTTACTACGCAGCTTATCTTCACCCGGCTCATCTGATAAAGTGACACGATTTTGATCAAGTGAAAACGCATCGTAGCCATTTTGCTGGTCAATCAGATGGGCAATCAAGCCCAGCTGCAGGTGCTCAGAAGGTAACCAACTTAATTTAAAACGACCCGTAAATTCATCAATGTTGTTGGTGTCGTCGCGCTGTAAAAAAGCATTGTCAATAAAACCATCAGACAGCGCTTGGTCCAGCGTTAAGCTAAAGGCAACTTGCTCACTTAAGGGTGCACTGTAATAACCCGACAACTGCTGGCTATGATAATTTGCGACAGTGGCGCTGAGTTGCCCTTCTGGGCTAAATACGGGGTTTTTACTGGTGAAATTCAACATACCCGCCAGCGCATTAGTACCAAAGCGCGTAGCCTCAGGGCCACGGAATACTTCTAACTGTTCCGGATGCGCGACACTGCTGATGCCCAAACCCGCATAGTCAATACCATCAATTAGGATACCGACCGAAGGGTTAACCACATCGATAAATTCACTGCGCTCGCCAATACCCCGAATTTGAATAAAACGCCCACGCGAAGCACCGGCGGCAAAGTTCACGTTAGCAAATTGTTTTAACACCTCATCAAGATGCTGTGCCGATTGGCGCTGCATCTCTTGCTCAGACAAAATGACAACACTACCCGCCAGTTGTTGGATGTTTTGCTGACGAAAGTCGCCTTGCACGGTCACGCGCTCAATTTGTTGCTCAGTCGCATGCAAGTTAAGCGCAGACAATAAAGCGATAGATAAAACAGAATAGCGAAAAAACATAGGTGATCGGCTCCGGTAAACAACACGTTGAGGATCACACTGTTCAGATTTAACGGTATTACGGCTAACACACCTTGCTAAGCAAGTGGTAAATAGCGAAACACGTTCTGATGGGGAGTTAGCACCATCCCTCCGCCGGTATGATCCGGATCAGGTTCTAAGGGTTTGCCTTACGGCATCTCAGCGCATTCAAACCGAAGTTTGAAGGTTGCACCCCTTGGTTGCTTGCATAGTCTATGTGGTTTTAAAGAAAAAAACAACGCGCCTAAGCGATATTTGTCAACGACGTGTTTAGGTGATGTGACAGGCTTACCAGCACAGGGCATCATCGCTTTTCAGGTTTTATGCTGCTTACGCTTACTGACAATCGCGGTTTAAAATCGCGGTTTATAGCTGCTGTAACTGTCTAACCGTGTTGGCAAACGGTTTCTTAGCGCCACTGGCCATTATCATGCAAATTAGCCTGTAACTGTGCAATCAACGTATCTGACGGGATCGGTCTTGAAAATAAGTAGCCTTGGCCAATATCACACTGATGCTGTGTTAAGGTTTTGCATTGCGCCTGCGTTTCAACCCCTTCGGCGACAACTTCTAAACCTAATTTGCGCACCATGGCGATAGTCGAGGTAATAATATCGAAGTCGGCTTGATTATCTAACATGCCAAACACAAAACTTTTATCAATTTTTATGGTATCAACGGGCATCTGCCGTAAGTAACTTAACGATGAATAACCGGTGCCAAAATCGTCAATCGCTAAGCGGAAACCACGACTTTTTAAGCGCTGCATACTCTTGATCGTTTCATTGATGTTGTTGGCCAGCATACTTTCTGTCAGTTCTAATTCGAATAGCGCAGCTGACAGTTGATGTTGCTGCAATAACGCATCGAGAAACGCCGGCAATTTGGCATCGTTAAGTTGTGCCGCGGAGAGGTTAATGGCCATAGTCGTGTCCGTAAAACCTGCCGCTTGCAGTTGCACCATAATACGGAAACTTTGCTCGATCACCCAATAACCTACGGGGATCATCAGATGCGCATACTCTAATACTGCGATAAATTCGTCAGGTGATACCATGCCGCGCGCGGGGCTATGCCAACGCAATAACGCTTCTAAGCCTTGTAGTTTGCGATTAGCCAGGTTAATTTTGGGTTGTAAATGCAGCGCAAACTGCTGCTGGGCTAACGCTAGCTTTAAGTCGCTTTCTAATGCTAAACGATTTTGGAAATCATCAAACATTTGCTGACTATAAAAGTGCAAACTATTGCCGCCCTTCCCTTTGGCCTGATACATGGCTAAATCAGCTTGCCGCACTAAATCATCAGGTTTCAGCTGAGCATTACGCGTACTGCTGATACCAATACTGATATTTAATTGATACTCTTCATCGCCCAGTGACATGGGCTGACGAAACGCTGCGATTAAGCGATTGGCCAATGCCGTTAAGGCATCGATATCCGCCACTTCTGTCACCACAATAAATTCATCACCACCAAAGC
Source organism: Rheinheimera sp. UJ51 (assembly GCF_020819615.1). NCBI lineage: Bacteria > Pseudomonadati > Pseudomonadota > Gammaproteobacteria > Chromatiales > Chromatiaceae > Rheinheimera > Rheinheimera sp. UJ51. The sequence continues at coordinate 342,018 of NZ_JAJHOG010000002.1, read as the reverse complement.
GGCAGATAATATCGGTTTTATCTAGCGATGCCCGCAGCCGATTACTCGCTTCAATCAGTAACTGATCGCCTTGCTCGTGACCACGAATATCATTAACTCGTTTAAATTGGTCCATGTCTAAAAACAGTAACCCTAATAAGGCACTGCTCTCGGTTAACGCGGCGATACTTTTCTTCAGTTGATATTGCAACATATTACGATTGGCTAAACCGGTTAGCCGATCGTACATCGCCATATTTTCTAGCTCACGAGTCTGGGTATTGATGTTGTCTTGCAGTTGCTCTAATTTACGACTTAACGTTTGACCGGCATCATAGAGTTGATCGACTTCGTCGCTCATGGCACCAGCAGATTTAGGTAAAGCATCGCGAAAAGCTCGATATTTATTTTCCGCTAACATCGGTAGCGCATGACAGATCAGCAATAAGCGACTGGTTAAGCGCCGCGTCAACAAGTTGGTCAGCCAGGCAAATAACACAAAGCAAAGCGTGGCCAAGGCAATCAATTGCCATTTGAAGGCATTATTTGCCGCTTGGTAAGAGCTAATGTTCTCTAGCAATAAAATCGCAAAATGCTGCTGCTGTTGTTGCACCAAGGGAATGTGATAAATAAAGTAGGGTATCTCAGCTAAGCTGAACTGGGCGCCATTACTGTTTTGCCAGCTGGCTAACTCCACCTGATCTAATGCAGGCAAATTGCCTGTGGCAGATAAGATGGTCATGGCTGCCGCATCTAAACGCACAATCGCCACTTCACTTTGCAAGGCTTGCCCCAAAGCAATAACCACATCAGCCAGCGTTTGACTTGAAACCAGTACGGCTATATTACCGTTTTGATCGGATACCGGTAGGCTTACCACATTACTGCAATGCGTCGCACAGTAAATCCGTGATTGCGGCCGCTGCTCCTGCTGCGTTTGCGTCACCATACTGGCTAATTCAGTCGGGAAGATACTGCTGGCAAAGGCCGCTTGCGAGCTATCCTCGGTAAACACCCAAAGCGCTTCAATATTCAAATAAAGACTAAGCACGTCGTAGCGTTGCTGCAATGCTTGAGTAAACACGGTGAAACCTGATTGCTGTTGCAGGCCGGTCAGCTCGGCAAAGCTTTCAAACCAAGCTTGTTGCTGATTTTGCAGCAGCAATTGATATTGGGTAAAGTGCTGCTCAACTTGCTGCCGCTTTAACGTTTGCTGCTCGGTGAAGCTGTCACCTAAACGCTGCAAGGATAAACTGGTCACCAACACGATTAGCACCAGCATCAGCGCCAGTGTTAACAGTAAAATCTTCGTTGGTAGGCTAAAAAATCGCATTTAAAACCAGTACATCAGTTGTAACGCCCATACCTGCCAATAGCGATGTTGATTTCGCTCTAGATCAGGGACCAAACTGGGTGATAAACGACCGGTACCGTCCACCCAGTGATGTTCAGCTTGTAACCGAAAGCGACTGCCCAGCTCATAGCTGGCACCCAACATTAGGCTATGTTGATAACCAAAATAGGAGGGTATACCCAGCTGCCCTAACTGACTGCCTCGTTTATCGTCTTTGTTTAGCGCCAACATATCAACACTGATTAATGCCGTCAGTTTAGGATCAAAGCGATAGCGCCCCAGTAAATAGCCGCCAATACCAATTTGAGCGCGTTCAAAACCTGGCGCGTAAAAACCGTCTATGGTCATGCGTTCTTGAAATAACTCCGATGAAAGATCCCATTTTTCGGCTTGATAACGCCAATTTAAAATAACTCTTTGTACGGTAACGTCACCGTCAGCAAAAAAATCAAAGTTGGCCTGCTTATAAGAGAACTGTGAATCAAGAAGGGAGATACCATAACTGGCTTGGCTACCAATACCCTGCCAAAACATACTGGCTTGATGAACATATTTTTGTTCTGAACTGCCTTGTATATCTGGGCTTAACAAAGTACGGGCTTGATCAGTGGTAATCTTGGTAGAACCAATACTCCAATTATATTCCAACTCACCTTGGCCTAATTGTTTATAGCCTTTAAGCGCCAAACCATCGCTCGCCACAGCAATATCACGAAACGCATCGTAATAAACCGACTGCGGTAAAATAATACTGGGCCGTGTAAAGGGCACATCACGGGTACTGGAAAAAAGCCAATGCTGATTTTTATAGCGGCCAAGAAACACATTAAGTTGATGATCAAAATTATCTATCGCACTAAAGTCTAAAAATAAATAATCTAAGCGTGCGCCTTCTGGGTAGCGATTACCACCATTTAAGTACACTACTTGCCCCGATAATTTTAAGCGTGGATACAAATCTAACTTTGCATTGAGTCCCAGCTCGGTAAGCGCCAGCGACACATCACCCTCATTATTAATCGCATTACTCTTTGCGGCTTGGGCAATACCTTGCGCAACAAAACCATGAATTTCTAAAGGCTCTGCCTGTGCCACCGCGCCAGCGAAGCAAAGCGGCATGAACCAGTAAAATCGGTTGTTACTTTTCATTAATCGTCACCACTCTCAGATTGGATGAAAGGGTATCTGTGGGAAGATAACCGATAGCACCTGGTGTTGTTTCTAGCAATATGAGCAGTTCTGCCGCGGTATCCACTTGCATGGGAAAACTGCCAATGCCGGAATAACGTTGCCGAGACCAAATTGCATCTAATTGATAAGGAAACATTTTTAATTTATCGCGGCTAAACCGCTGATGATGTGGATGGTCAGATTGCAAGACAAAAACCTGAATAGCTTGTCCATCTGTCCAGCGAGTCTGACGCATAGTAAAGATGGCTCGTAATTGCGCAGTGCTCAGCGTTGTCTCGCTCACCGATGAATGCACAACAACTTCTACTGCTTGCACGGAGCAAGCAAGTAGCAGTAAGCAACATAGTGAACGTAAAAAAGTCATTAGATACCTGTAAACCAGCTGTCGGGAAACCGATACTCTGTTCAGTCGGTGTTACATTACCGACACATATGCAGATAAAATATTGAAATTAAAGCGTTTGCGCAATAGTACATTTGGGTTGTTACAACGCAAAAAAATATTTATAAGCCCAGATACCAGGTGGCGATCGAGAAATAAACCACCACCCCCGTGACATCCGCAATAGAAGTAATCAGCGGTCCACTGGCTGTCGCCGGATCTAAATTAAAGCGGCTTAACAAAAACGGGAGTGACAAACCAATCAAGCTACCGGCCATCACCACCAGCATCATGGTACAAGAGACGACTATCGCGATATCGGCACCCCCACGCCAAAGCCCTAAACCCAGAACAGCGGCAGACATGGTGAGACCCAGCAGCCCGGCAACCAAACATTCTTTACCGAGTAAATAGCCCCAATCGCGCAATTTGATTTCACCCGTGGCTAGCGCTCGCACCATCAATGTACCGGCTTGCGCGCCAGCATTACCGCTGCTGGCAATCAATAACGGCAAGAAAAACAACAAGGCGATATAACGGGCGATCGTTTCTTCAAAATAAGCGATACCGGCACCAGAAAAAATATTGCCAAACACCAATACCACCAACCAGAATACCCGTTTTCTGTACAGTAAACCGATACCCGCATTTTTCACGTTTCCGTCTAATTTGCCGATGGTAGCTGTTTTGTGAAAGTCTTCCGTCGCCTCTTCTGCGGCAACGTCCATCGCATCATCGTAAGTCACAATACCGACCATCTGATGCTCGCTATTGACGATAGGCAGTGCTAATAAATCGTACTTAGCAATCAAACTGGCTATCTCTTCTTGCGGCAGTTCAACACTGGCAAAAATCGGATCCGTATTCATCAAATCATCAACCCGCATACTCACGGGTGCCAAAATTAAATCGCGTAAACTCACCACGCCAATAAGCTTTCTGGCTTCATCAACCACATAAGAAGAGTAAATGGTTTCTTTATCGGGTGCTTCTAATCGCAGCACTTCAATGGCTTCACGTACCGTCAGTTCAGGTGGCAACAAAGCATAATCTGAGGTCATAATGGCGCCAGCAGAACCCTCTTCATGCGCAGATAAACGTAACAAATCTTCACGTTCGGCTTGGGCTAAGGCCGGTAATAAGGTATCGCGTTGCTCGTCAGATAATTGATTAAATAAATCGGCACGTTCGTCCGAAGACATTTGCCTGATAATCGGTGAGAGTTTGCGCCGACTCACGCTGATAGCTAAACTAACCTGCACTTCAGCAGGCAAATAACCAAACACCTCAGCTTGTTCTGCACGGGGCAATACTGTTAATAAACTCCACAATTCTGTGGCAGAAAATTCAGTTAGGGCTGCAGCATAATCAGCTGGATGCACATCTTCGAGTTGTTCACGTAACAAAGGCAGCGTATCGTGTTGCAACGCATTACGCAGAGTTTTGATAAGAACAGGTAAATCCATAACAGCCTCTTATCAGCAGCACGTTTTTTTTCAGAGACTGCTTGGCAGTATGCTGAATCATGCAGGGTAAATGGAGTGTCGATACTAAGCAATTTAAGCTAAGTGCCAATGAAATGGCCAAATGCCACACGAATGATTAAGACATTGCCAATAAAACAATAAATAATGCTATTTTATGAGTTAAGTTAGCTTAACTCAACCTGAGCGTTGAAAGTTTTACAGTAGCAACGTTTTTTAAACCGAGCCACTGAAAAGGAAGATATTGATGAGTCACTCTGCAGCAAGCGCTACTACGCCCCAATGGTGGCAACCACAAACGATGGCGTTAGATGAATGCTGGCATTTTACCATCGGCCCCGTGACCTTATATTTCAAACGCTGTTTGCAAGAATGGTTATTTGGTTTTGAGCGCAGTACGCAGCCAGAACAAGCTTATCGCGTGCTTAGCCAATCTGCGGCCTGCTTACCCGAAGCCCTTAACACGCAGCGTTTTATGTTTCGCCATAGCCCCGGTCAATTTAAATTAACGCCGCATTTGCTCGAGCGCGCCGTGGTGATCAAAACGCATCAGCCGGTGAGCATTCCCGCAGGCGAACAAAGCGTATTCTATATTAGCTCACCGGTTAGTATCGAAATTAGCCTGCAAGAGCCTAACGTAGTGCTCATGGAATTACCGTTACAACGTTTATCCGATACGTGGTTTGGTGACTCTACCCAGCAAGGCGAGTTATGTTTTGCTGACAAAACACATGCCAGGCATAGCCTCGATGATATTCCCACACGGCCGCACCGTGCCGTGACCGCAGTGACAATCGAAAACCGCTCTGATCGTATGCTGACCATTGACAAGTTAAGCATCCCGCTGCCATTTCTCGCCTTGTATGGCCATCGTGATGGCAGCTTGTGGACCGATCCGCTGTTGTTACAGCACGAGAGTGTCGGGCAACTTACTCGCTTTAAAATTGGCAAAACCTTGCCGCTGGGTTTAACCAGTGCAGACTTGCTCGCCCCACCACGGCAGCATCCCGATAAAAACAGCCTAGTGCGCGCCTTTACCGGCATTTTCAGTCAATAAGGAGTCACGCATGATGGAAACGTTAATACAATTTTTTCAATCAGAAACCGTGTTGAATGGCCTACAGGCTTTATTGCTTATCGTGGTAGGTTTGTTGTTAGCTCGCTACGCCTCGCAAGCGGCAGAAAAGCTCATTAGCCATAATTTCTCTCGACATCATGCTGCGCTGTTTCGTCGCGTACTTTATTGGTTAGTGCTCGCCTTGTTTGCCGCCTCAGCACTGCATCAACTAGGGTTTTCCTTAGGCGTATTATTGGGCGCGGCCGGCGTATTATCCGTTGCCATTGGCTTTGCCTCACAAACTTCCGCCTCTAATTTAATTAGCGGTTTGTTTTTAATCGGCGAACAACCCTTTCAAATTGGCGACACCATTAAAGTAGGTGCCACTGTGGGTGAAGTGCTGTCTATCGATTTACTTTCCGTCAAATTACGCACCTTCGATAACCTGTTTGTACGGATCCCCAATGAAAGCTTGATTAAATCTGAAGTGATTAATATGACACGCTTTCCTATTCGGCGCTTCGACTTACAACTGGGTGTGGCTTATAAAGAAAACATGGCGCAAGTTCGAAAAATACTGTTTGAGGTCGCCGACAAAAACCCGCTAAGTTTAGATGAACCTGCCCCCACGTTTTTGTTTGTGGGTTTTGGTGATTCGGCACTGAATATTCAGTTTTCGGTTTGGAGTACGACACCTAATTTTCGAGAGCTACGTAATAGCCTGCAAGAAGAAATTAAGCTGGCTTTCGATGCCAATGGTATTGAAATTCCGTTTCCACATCGAACGCTTTACACGGGAAGTGAAACCGCACCTTTTCCGGTGCGGATCGTTCCCGAGCAAACAACAACCTCGCCCAATAATCCTGACGGTCACCTTAAAAACTAACGAACTTCAGCAATGCGTGTTGGCATTTCTGGCAAAAACACGCATAGTTAAGTAGAGTTTTTTCATTCCATTAGGCTACAAGGAGTCAACGCATGTGGCGTAGTTTATGCCTGTTGTCATTGCCGTTTTACAGCTTTACCTTGCTAGCCAATTGCAGCGATGAGTTTGATCTAGAACACCTTGCTGCACAAAAGCCGCAGATTAGCGCTATTCATTTCGAACAAAACAACGTGTTTGATTTGACCGAGCCTGGGGTGTTTTGGCTTCATCGCTTTGCAAATGCCAGCCATCGTATCAGCCTTGAAGGTACAATTCGTGATGATCTGTTGTTTAATGATCACGCACCGTTAAACCTAGCCGATTTGGCGGAGACCGAACGTCTGTTAAGAAGCCGGCGCTACATCCGCGACGCTCGCGTTTCGGTCAGCCGCTATTGTCCCTCAGACAACACCGTTGAAGTCATGGTAAGAACTTGGGACAACTGGTCCTTGTTACCCAAAATTGATTTTTCTAGTGAAGGGGGTGAAACCGAGTACTCACTGGGCATTGCTGAAGATAACCTGCTCGGTTATGGCAATCAAATTCACTTAGATTACAGTAAAGACAGTGAACGTAGTGGCTACTTAGTTAGCTTTGGCAGTCCCAACATTTTTGGTACGCACTGGAACACCTTTTTAAGTTACGCCAATAATTCTGATGGCGAAAATTATCGTTTTAATGTGCAGCGGCCTTTTTATCGCTTAGATTCACAATGGTCTCTTAACTTCGATCTGCTTAAAAATAAAGAACTCGTTACCGATTACCAATTAGATGAGCGGGTTAATGAGTACAATCGCACTCGGCAACAATTCGAAAGCGCTGTTGGTTTCAAACTGGTTGAACGCGGTCGCAGCATTCAGCGCTTTATTGTTGGTATGACCTTAGAAGACGTCGCCTTTAATGATACCGAGGGTACGGTGTTAGCGTTACCTGACGAGCGTAATCTTTCAGCGTTATGGCTGGAGTATCAAATTTTAGAAGATGACTTTTATAAGCTTTACAATATCAATCAATTTAACCGCGTTGAAGATATTAATGCTGGTTGGCAATTACAACTGCGCCTTGGCTATTTACAATCATGGTTAGGCGCCGACAATTCTGGCTTGCAGCTCACTGCGCATGCAGAAAAAGCGTGGCAACTGCAAGAGCATACTTGGTTATTTGGTCAGTTGAATTATCGCCGCTTAAATTGGCAAGATCAGACACAACAACTGCTGCATTTCTCTTGGCAATTAAACCATCAACTGAACGAATACAATAGCGTCGTCGCCAGTATCTCTGCAGAACGTGGCAGCAATTTATTTGCCGATGAACGCCTATATCTAGGCGGTGATACCGGATTGCGCGCTTTCCCACTGTATTATCAAAGCGGCGATAAACGGGTGATCGCCACAGCAGAATATCGGCGTTACACCGATTGGAATCTATGGCGGATCTTTGATGTCGGTTTTGCTGCCTTTACCGATATAGGCCGCAGCTGGGGCGATTCCGAACAATTTAAAGACTTAATGGCCCAACCCGATATCGATGACAAAGTGCTATTCGGCGTCGGTGTCGGTGTTCGCTTACTCTCTAGCCATTCTAGCCGTGGCACTATGGTGCATTTAGATCTGACCCGCCCATTTAGTGATAACCCAGATATTAACAACTGGCAGTGGCGTGCTACCGCAAAACGGCGTTTTTAAGATCGCATATACCTTTATGCAAACTTATTCAGTCGCTTTACACTTTACGGCCATCATTGCCATCGGCTTGTCGCCATGCAAAGTGCTTTTGACTGTTTAGCTGTGTAACTTGTCGCTGAACGCTTTTTAGACTAGTTTTGAGGGTGCCCCCGCTAGCCGTTAATGACTGGTAAGCAACACGATAAAAACCTTAGCAAGCATCCCGCCTTGGTGGGAGTCGTTTCGGGAATCGCTGTATGCTGAGCTGGGTGATCCGGCCGTAGATGGTGAAAGACTGCGGCGCATCTCACCGGTTTTTCATGGTAATAAAGTCAAAAAACCGGTATTAGTAGTGCAAGGCGCAAATGATCCGCGGGTATTGCAAATTAAAAGCGATGAAATGGTCACCGCAATTCGCGAAAATGGGGTGCCAGTAGAGTATGTGCTGTTTCCTGATGAAGGGCATGGTTTTTTGAAAAAAGCTAACCGGATCACCGCACAAAACGCGTATTTGAATTTTTTAAGGCAGTATTGATAACTCGTGAATGTAACTTCTAACAAGGCAAGTTTACCACGCAATCTAGGGCTTTTCGGCCTTTGGTTGTTGGTGATTAATGGTTTTATTGGCGCCGGTATTTTTGGCTTACCGGGTGGCGCGGCGAAGTTAGCGGGCGAATATAGCCCCTATATTTATCTGCTCTGTGCCTTACTCATTTTACCCATCTTATTATCCATGGCAGAACTGTCGAGTTATTTTCGCGGCAGCGGCGGCCCGGTGCGCTATGGCACGGCCGCCTTTGGGCCTTTTATCGGTTTTCAGGCCGGTTGGTTATATTATATTGCGCGCTTGGTTTCTTTTGCCGCCAATACCGTGTTGCTAGTCGACAGCATCAGTTATTTTTGGCCCGCGGCCAGCAATACCCTGCAACGTACCTTGCTCCTTAGTGCCATTGTTGGCAGCTTAACACTGATTAATGTGCTCGGCTCGGTGCGCGCCATGCGCTCCTTGGCGTTGCTAACAGTACTCAAATTTGCCGTATTATTACTGCTGGTGGTTACCGGGATAAGTTACTTTGGTGCACAACTGCTACCCGAAGCGGATGCCACGACGTTGTTTAATAATCACTACGATATTGGCGCTGCCGTGTTGTTATTAATTTATGCTTTTGTGGGCTTTGAATCGGTGGTGGTACCCGCTGGAGAGGCCAAAAACCCCGCCAAAGATATGCCCCGCGCCTTATTGTTGGGCTTAGGCCTCGTGACGCTGTTATATATTGCGATTCAGTTAGTGAGCGTAGCCGCCGTACCGAACATTGCTGATTCTAGCAACCCGTTACTGGATGTCGCCGCGACTTTATTCGGGCCCGTCGGTGCCATGATGTTAATGCTAGGCGTGGTCGCCTCCGTCGCCGCGAACTTATTGGGCTCTATTTTTTCTACACCGCGCGCCAGCTTCGCCTTAGCCGAAGACGGCAGCTTGCCAAACTGGTTTGCAAAAGTACAGCCGCGCTTTTTAACGCCAGCGAATTCGATTGTCTTTTTTGGGATCTTAGCGCTGATATTAACGCTTTATGGGTCATTTTTATGGCTGGCCGCTGCAACAGTGGTTTCACGCTTGTTGCTTTATGGCCTAACCTGCGCCGCCGTGCCAGTATTACGGCCCAAACTGGCCGCCAGCGACAGCTTTATTTTACCCTTTGGTTACGCCATACCACTACTGGGTATCGCGGCCTGCGTTTGGCTGGCGTTTCAGGTTAGCCTGTCATCGGTATTAGCCACCAGCGCTTTTGTGTTATTAGGCACGGCCTTGTACTTTTTGGCACGTTGGCAGGCAAAATAATGACTAATGGCTTTAGTTTAAGGCTTTAGAGCAAACTTCAGATAATTCGGTATTCAGATAGGGTCGTTTAACGTTGACAGTGCTGACAAAACACCGTGCTACGCTGACCTAAACGGATTTCTTGTAGCGGCTCACCACAGCTTAAGCAGGGCTTGCTGCCACGCCCATACACTAACAACGCCTGCTTAAAATACCCTGGCTTGCCGTCTACTTGGCTAAAATCACGCAAGGTGGTACCGCCTTGCACTATGGCGGCCGCCAGCGTTTCTTTTACTACGGTTGTTAATAACTGCAATTTCTCTGCACTGACTTGATTGGCTGGCGCTTGCGGTGCAATGCCTGCTTTAAACAGCGCTTCGTTGGCATAGATATTCCCTACGCCTACCACCACCTTGTTATCCATCAGCACCAATTTAATGGCGGCAGAACGTTTAGCACAGTGGCTGATCAGGGTTTGCGCGGTAAAGTCTGCCGTCAACGGCTCAGGCCCTAACGCCCCGAGTAAAGGATGGATGCTACCATGGGCTTGCCACAGTACCGCACCAAAACGACGCGTGTCGTTTAAGCGCAAACATTGGCCACTGCCCAGCACAAAATCGATGTGATCATGTTTCGCTGGCGCGACGCTGTTCGATACCACTTTTAAATGGCCAGACATGCCTAAATGCAAGATCACACTACCGCTTGGCAGTTCCAGCAATAAATATTTAGCACGCCGACTGACCGATAAGATCGGCTGCTGCTGGATCTCAACTACTTCATCTGGGATCCACCAGCGTAATTGCCGTTGTCGAGCAACGACCTTGGTAATCACTTGCTGCTGTAAATGCGGGCTAATACCCAGCCGGGATACTTCTACTTCTGGTAATTCAGGCACAGCCTACTCCAAGGTAAATAACAAACGCGCTTGGGCGGGCGCTAACAAATACAACTGGGTACGCCCCACTTGCTGTACTAAGTAACCGCTAGGTTGCTGATACAATAACCAGATCTGAGGCTCAAACTGCCCCACTAATTGCACACTGGCTTGAGCAATCGGTACCCAATTAGCACCTGCCGATGCATTACTTGCTACGAGTTGCGTAGTTTGCCAAGCCGCAGCCATCTCAATAGCAGACACCGTGTTAGATTGATGAGGTTGCCATTGCCATTGCCCTGCCGCTTGTACTAAACGTTTTGAGCCAATAGAAACACTCAGCAGCTGGCTAGAGTCAGGGAGCAAACTTACACGTTCAGCGCGGCCAAAATAGGTATTGCCTGACCAGTCATACAAGCTAAACATCAGCAGCAGTACAACAAAAATCAGTACATTGTTCCAATTACGACGAGACAATTTCAACATGATGATGTGTTTTAAAGAAAAGACAGCAGAATAGTAACGCAGGGGCAGTATAAAAAGCAAAAACCCGGCGAAAGCCGGGTTCTTGTAAATTCGATTATTTGATTTTCGCTTCTTTGAAAATCACGTGCTTGCGCACTTTAGGATCGAATTTTTTGATTTCCATTTTTTCTGGCATGGTACGCTTGTTCTTCGTAGTAGTGTAGAAGAAACCAGTACCTGCAGAAGAAACTAAACGGATTTTATCGCGCATTTGTTAATTCCTTATACCTTGTGACCGTTGGCACGAACGTCAACTAGGACGGCATCGATACCTTTCTTGTCAATAATACGCATACCACGAGTGGTTGTACGTAAAGTAACAAAACGGTTTTCACTTTCAACCCAGAAACGGTGAGTTTGCAGGTTAGGCAGGAAACGGCGCTTTGTCGCGTTGTTGGCGTGCGAACGACGGTTACCAACCATCGGACCTTTGCCAGTTACTTGGCATACTCTAGACATGTCAATATTTCTCCAAAATTACGTCAGCTCGAGCTATCTTTCACCCTTCTGGCCTTGAAGGTTGCCCCGAAAATGGATGAGGGCGCACTTTATACACGAAAGCGCAATCAAACTCAAGACAATTTAGCCATGAGCTAGAACGCCTTGTTGTGCCAAGTCCTCATTTACAACCAGCCACGCTCAGCAAAAGAGACGACTTCTGCATCGCCCACCACAAAGTGATCCAAGACTCTGATATCAACCAAAGCCATGGCTTGTGTTAGGCGCTCCGTTATTGCTCTATCGGCGCGGCTTGGCTCGGCCACCCCAGAAGGATGATTATGAGCCAGAATAACGGCCGCGGCATTATGCCGTAAAGCGTGTTGAACCACAATACGCGGATAGACTGGGCTGGCATCAATTGTGCCTTGAAATAAGGGTTCAGCACAAATCATACGATGTTGATTATCAAGATAAAGCACCATAAATATCTCGCGTTGCTCTTGTGACAACAAAGAACTCAAATATTTTCGTACTAATGCCGGCTCAGTAAAAACCGTTTCGCGCTGCAATTGCTGCTGTAAAAAACGTCGACTCAGCTCTAATACCGCTTGTAATTGCACGTATTTTGCTTCGCCTAGGCCTCTTGCTTGGCAGAACTCGGTTTTACTGGCGCCGAGCAACGCTCGTAAACTGCCAAATTGCTGCAACAACTGCCGAGCTAAACCCACGGCATCAGTGCCTGCAATACCGGTACGCAAAAAGATCGCGAGTAATTCCGCATCCGATAAGGCCTGCGTACCCAGTTGCAACATTTTTTCACGCGGCCGCTCAGAAAGCGGCCAATCAGTAATCGCCATAACTCGCTCCTTTTCTCGCTGCTGAACGGATGCTGAATTTCGGTTTCCATGCTATCTTATGCCAATCTAATTCTGGCTAGGGTGCTTCTGCTATGCAGCAAAGCCTTGCTTCTAAACGTATTTTACTTGGTATCAGCGGCGGTATTGCCGCTTACAAAAGTGCTGACTTAGTGCGGCGTTTAACGGAACGCGGCGCCGATGTGCGGGTGATCTTAACCGATGCTGCCCAGCATTTTATTACGCCCTTAACGCTACAAGCCCTCTCCGGAAACCCGGTAAGCCATAGCCTCCTCGACCCGTCAGCGGAAGCGGCGATGGGCCATATTGAGCTGGCAAAATGGGCTGATTTAATTATCGTAGCCCCAGCCAGTGCCGATGTGATTGCCCGCTTAGCGCATGGCTTAGCAAATGACTTATTAACCACTTGCGTGTTAGCAAGTGACGCTATCGTGGCTGTGGCACCGGCGATGAATCAGCAAATGTATAAAAATATAGCTACACAAAAAAATATAGCAACATTAAAAGAACATAAATTTCACATTTTTGGGCCGGGTTCGGGTGTGCAGGCCTGTGGTGATGTGGGTGCGGGCCGCATGTTAGAACCGCTAGACATTGTCAGTTTAGTTGAGCCGCTCCTCAATCCTAAGCAGGTTTTAACCGGCTTAACTTTCACCATTACCGCAGGGCCTACGCGCGAAGCAATTGATCCGGTGCGTTATATCAGTAATCACAGCTCTGGCAAAATGGGCTATGCCCTTGCTGAAGCGGCGGTAAAAGCAGGCGCTAAGGTCACCTTAATCAGTGGTCCTGTGCAATTGCCTGCGCCCGCCGGCGTGCAAATGATTCAGGTTGAAAGTGCTGAGCAAATGCATCAAGCCGCACTCACTGCCGCCGCGCAATCTGCCATTTTTATTGGCTGTGCGGCGGTGGCAGATTATAGGATGAGCGAGATCGCCAGCGATAAGCTAAAAAAAGGCAGTGAGCGTGAGCTGCATCTCACTTTAGTGAAAAACCCCGATATTATTGCTACCGTTGCCAGCATGAGCAAAAACCGACCCTTTACTGTCGGTTTTGCCGCCGAAACACGCAATGTGCTCGATTATGCTCGGCAAAAATTACTGAATAAAAAACTGGATATGATCTGCGCCAACGATGTTTCTAAACCTAATAGCGGCTTTAACAGCAATCAAAACGCCATTACGCTGATTTGGCCCTTAGGCGAATTAGATTTACCTGTACAACCCAAACAACAATTAGCAGAGCAGTTAATCGCCCTGATCAGTCAACATTATCTCGCATTAGAAAAGAAGCCATGATGAAAAAAGCTATTGACTTAAAAATCCTCGACCCGCGTATTGGCAACGAGTTTCCTTTACCCACTTATGCTACTCCAGGCTCTGCCGGTTTAGATCTGCGGGCTTGTGTCGAGCAAACGTTAACACTGGCCCCAGGTGAAACCGCACTGATCCCTACGGGTATTGCCATTCATATTGGCGATGCACAATTATGTGCAACCATTTTACCGCGCTCGGGTTTAGGCCATAAACACGGTATCGTTCTTGGTAACTTAGTCGGGCTGATTGATTCTGATTACCAAGGCCCGTTAATGGTCTCGATGTGGAACCGTGGTCAACAAAGCTTTAGCATTGAACCCGGCGATCGTATTGCGCAGTTGGTGTTTATGCCGGTAGTGCAAACAGAATTTAACGTGGTTGAGTTATTTGATAGCTCAGAACGAGGTGAAGGCGGCTTTGGCCACTCGGGTAAACATTAAGGATCGTCCAGCTCGCATGACAACACCAAAACGCGCTAATCGTAAAGAAGATATCTTGCAAGCTCTTGCCGCCATGCTGCAGAGTAACAGTAATGGTCAACGGATCACGACCGCGGCGCTAGCAGAAAAAGTCGGCGTATCGGAAGCCGCACTTTATCGGCATTTTCCAAGTAAAGCCCGCATGTATGAAGGCTTAATTGAGTTTATCGAAGACACCTTGCTTTCAACGGTAAACGCGATTAGCGATGAGCACAAAGATACCCGCACGCGCATCAGTTTAATGTTGCAGTTAGTGTTAGTTTTTGCCGAACGTAACCCCGGCTTTTGCCGAATTTTAACCGGCGATGCCTTACAAGGTGAGCAAGAGCGGCTTTTAGAACGAGTGGCTGCCTTGTTTGAAAAGTTAGAAGCACAATTTCGCCAATGCTTGCGTGAGCGCAAATTGCGCGAAGGCAAAGGGTTCAGTATTGACGAAGCAGAACTCGCCAATTTATTGCTAGCCACCGTCGAAGGTAAAATTAACCAGTTTGTCCGCTCGGGCTTTAAACGCTTGCCAACACAGTGCTGGAGTAATCAATGGGCGTTGCTTGAGCAAAGTGTGTTTCAATAACCGAATAAAAAAGGCACCGCAAAGTGGTAAACCCGCGGTGCCTTGTTGTAACGTTAACCGGTCACTCAACCAGTGTATTAATTCGTAAAGCTTAATTGGAGCAAAACGTTATGCTTGCGCGCTAACGTGAGCCTGAGCGCGTTGCAACGGCCAACGGTTAATGACAAGCTATCACCTGAGCAAGTCGGCAGTTTAAAGCAGCGTAAACCACTCCCACAGCGCCGCTCCCCACACTAAACCAACAATCACTAAGCTGGTAAACACCGCCGCTGAAGCGAGATCTTTTGCCCGACCTGACAATTCATGCCGCTCTAAGCCAACACGGTCGGTTAATGCTTCAATAGCGGAATTAAGCAATTCAACCACTAACACTAAACACCATACGCCAACCAGCAAGGCAAATTGACTGACCGATTGCGCTAACATCGCGGCTAATGGCACAGATAGCAAGGTTAACAGCGTTTCTTGACGAAAAGCGGATTCGTGCCGCCAGCCAGCAGCAAAGCCCTGCATAGAGCATTTAGCGGCTTTTAACACCCTAGCTAACCCAACGCCATTTGGCTTTATCATAGTGCGTTCCTAACTGTGCTTAACAGGCTGTCTTTTTATTTGGATAGCGAGCTTAGGTATTAAATCTTAAGAACAGATTAATTTACACCATACTCTGCACGATAAGCTTGTACCGCGGCCAAATGCTCAGCTAATTCCGGTTTATCCATTAAATAATGGATCAGATCCGGCAAGCTGATAATCGACACCACCTTAGTCGCAAAATCACGCTCAACTTCTTGAATCGCTGATAACTCACCTTGGCCACGCTCTTGCCGATCCAACGCAATTAACACGCCGGTTAGCGTGGCGCCTTGTGCTTGGATCAGTTGCATCGATTCACGAATAGCCGTACCCGCGGTAATCACATCATCCACCAACATGATGCGACCTTGCAGAGGTGCACCGACTAAATTGCCGCCCTCGCCATGGGTTTTCGCTTCTTTGCGATTAAAACAATAAGGCACATCGCGATCATAGTGATCCGCTAAGGCTACCGCGGTAGTGGTCGCAATTGGGATGCCTTTATACGCTGGGCCAAATAGCACATCGAAATCTAAGCCGCTATCTTGTAAAGCCGCAGCATAAAAGCGACCTAACTTTGCTAAATCAGAGCCGGTATTAAACAAGCCTGCATTAAAAAAATACGGGCTGGTGCGGCCAGACTTTAAGGTAAAGCTGCCAAACTTTAACACTTGGCGCGCTAAGGCAAACTCAATAAACTCACGCTGGAATGCTTTCATACAAACCTCTTAGGCCAATACACGTTTTTGTTCGGCGACGATATCTAGAATGGCGTTATGGCCAAGGCCTAACATCTGTTGCATTTCCTCAAAACTAAAGGGCGCCTCTTCTGCGGTGCCTTGAATTTCAATGATTTGGCCTGTTTCGGTCATCACTAAATTCATATCGGTTTCTGCCGCAGAATCTTCAGCATAATCTAAATCGGCCACCGGCGTGCCTTTGTAAATACCCACCGACACCGCCGCAACCATGAATTTTAACGGGTTCACTTTTAACACGCCTTTGTTGCGTAAATAGCTCAACGCATCCACCAGTGCCACACAAGCACCCGTGATCGATGCCGTACGCGTACCACCATCTGCCTGAATCACATCACAATCGATGGTAATGGTGTTTTCACCCAGTAAGCTTAAATCTACAGCGGAGCGCAATGCCCGGCCAATCAAGCGCTGAATTTCCATGGTGCGACCGCCTTGCTTACCCCGTGCCGCTTCACGATCATTACGAGTATGCGTCGCGCGAGGCAACATGCCGTACTCCGCCGTGATCCAGCCTTTACCTTGGCCTTTTAAAAAACGTGGCACACCTTCCACTACGCTGGCAGTACAAATCACTTTGGTATTGCCGAACTCAACCAACACCGAACCTTCGGCGTGAGCGGTAAAATTACGGGTAAATGAAAGAGGACGGATTTGACTGGCGGTTCTGCCACTTGGACGCATAAAGCTTCTCCTGACTAAAAATGTAAGGGCTATTATAAGAGCTTAGGCCGCTAAGGGCTATCTCTAGCCCAAATCAATCACGTTTTAGTCAGGTTACAAACCCATTAGGCATGATTAACAACCCACTTTAACCCATGCCCTTGCGCCGATGGCGACAGGGTAAGCTCCTGCTGATATTGGCCATTTAACCTGAAACTCAGGTATACTCGGTCATATTCTTGCTGTTTGGAACAAATCAATGATTCATAGTATGACCGCCTTCGCCCGCCACGAAACCAAAGCCAGTTGGGGTACTGCCCAGTGGGAAATCCGCTCTGTTAATCAGCGCTATTTGGAATCGTACTTTCGTTTACCCGAGCAATTCCGTGGCCTCGAAAGTTTATTGCGTGACAAACTGCGTAACAGCCTGCAACGCGGCAAAATAGAAGTGAATTTACGTTTTCATGCTAACCAAGCTGCGGGAGAACTGACACTAAACGACGTTTTTGCCGAGCAGCTGTTACAAAAAGCGCAGCAATTACTGCAAAAAGCCCCGCAAGCTCAACTTAATATTGCTGATATTCTGCGCTGGCCCGGTGTCATGGAAACACCAACAGAAGACTTAGACGCCTTGCAAGGCGAACTGCTCGCCGGTTTTGATGCCGCGCTGCTAGATTTCTTAGCCGGCCGTGGCCGTGAAGGCGCTGCCATTGAAGATATGATCCAGCAGCGCCTTACGGCCATTGGCGAGCGCGTCGCCTTTGTACGGGAACATTTACCGCAAGCCATGCAATGGCAACGCGACCGCATCACCCATCGCTTAAATGAAATTAAAGCCGACTTAGATCAAAACCGCCTCGAGCAGGAAATGGCCTTTTTAGCCTCAAAATCCGACGTGGCCGAAGAGTTAGATCGCCTAGATGCCCATATTAAAGAAACCCGCCACACCCTAAAAAAAGGCGGTGCCTGCGGCCGCCGCTTAGATTTTATGATGCAAGAGTTTAACCGCGAAGCGAATACGCTGTCATCTAAAGCTATTAGCACTGAGATTACCAATGCGGCTGTGGAGCTTAAGGTGTTGATAGAGCAGATGCGGGAGCAGATCCAAAACATTGAATAGTTTCTAATGCTTGCTCAAGCTGTTCAATACGCACCAAGCCCTGACTTAACAGGGCTTTTTATTTTTCCGGTATCCCAAGTCATTTCATACCAATTCATCTTTCAGATTAACTCAGTGACGGAACATAGATTGTAACTACTCTCATCACATAGCTAACCCTACCCCACCGCTAACTTTGCCGCTTGTTGCCACATAAAGTCTGGCATAGGTTCTTTTAGCCGCCAGGTGATATTCATGGGTTGTGAGCCGGCATGCGAGACATATTCTACTTCACCGTAATTTACAAACCCCATGGTGCGGCCATACTCATCACTGGTTTGCTCGCGCACAAATAAGAACACTCGCTTTCGAAGCTTTTGCTGTTGAACGTACTCTAAACCACGGCCACGATCGGGTCTGGCACTATTTTGCGACTGCCAATGAAACAAGTGTTCATTGATGGCATAGTCGTGATACATGGTGGTTGGCGAGAAGTGTTTTTCGTTTTTATCTAAGGTGACAAACAGTAGTTCGATATTTTGTTCCTTCAATACCAATACGCCTTCGCGCGCAGGGGCTTGCCTTTCGAAAGTGGTTGCACCAAACGCCACCAGAATTTGTTCGCGTGCATAACGGGCATGTAGCCTTAATGACACCTCAGGTAGATTTTCCATACTCAGTTGCTGGTGCTTGGTTTGCGCTAATTGCTGGGTAAGCACATCGAGCAATTCCGCCTTAACACCCAGTTTATTCAACTCAGCAAAGCTCTGCGCTAAGGAGTTAAAGCCAGCCTCTGTGCCTGTTTTTTGCCAAAAATCATAATGGCACATTAAGGGGTAACGCGAAGCGTCAGCCGTAATGGCAAAATTATTCAAGCAAAGCTGTTTTAGAAAACTTAAGTAATGATGGTCATCACAGGTCAGAATTCGGTTAAAAATGGCTCTTTTGCCCATGTGAAACCAATTGTCACGGCTTTGATCAATAACAGAGCTTGGCTCTTGAACAGAGTACTGTGTTTTTTGTACCAACTCAGCCCAACAACCGCGTTTATACAATTCATGCAAATTAATAAAGGGATGTTGGCTTAAGAAATTACATAGCGTTAACGGTAATGTTGAGTGCTGCGGATACTGCCGGATAAGCGCCAATAAACGAGTTAACGTCAACGTAGCTTGGCGAATATTACTCAGTACCATTTCTTGCGTGCGTTTACTTAACTCAATACGACAGCCCAGTGGGGCGTGCGGAAAACCTTGTTTTATTTCTTCAGTAATGGCGCGGTTTGTTCGGCCAATTAAGGCGCGAAACTTATGCGCAAAGTCATATTCGGGGCGCGAGTTGCCAACAAAATCCAGTACAGTACAGCACTGTTTGCCATCGGCTAACCGCAAGCCCCGACCAAGTTGTTGCAAGAAAATCGTTAAGCTCTCTGTTGGCCGCAAAAACAACAAGGTATCCACTTCAGGGATATCGACACCCTCATTAAAAATATCTACAACACAAAGCACATTGATTTGACCTGAGCGAATGGCCTGCTGCTTTTGCTGTCGATCCTGACTGTTATCACTGGTCAGCACATCGGCCTTAATGCCTTTTAGTAAGAATTGCTGTGCCATATAGGCGGCATGATCTTTACTGACACAAAATGCCAGCGCTTTCATCTGGCTTAGGTCAGTAATAATCTCCTGCATACTTAGCAAAATCTTGTTCACCCGAACCTGATTATGGGTATACAGATTAGTTAACTGAGCCACATCATAGCGTCCGCGCGCCCAAGGGATGCTGCGTAAATCGGTATCATCATCAATACCAAAATACTGAAACGGACAGAGATGGCGCCGATTAATCGCTTCAGGTAAACGAATTTCTGCCGCAATCACACCACCAAAGTCCGCTAAAATATCGCCACCATCATGCCGCTCCGGCGTGGCCGTTAAACCCAACAAAATGGTGGGGTTAAAATAATCTAAAACCGCACGGTAACTTTGCGCGTTGATATGGTGCACTTCATCGATCACAATATAATCGTAATAATCGGCCGTCAGGCTCAGTTGGCTTAGCTGATTATTTAAGGTTTGAATAGACACAAACAATTGTCGGTAATGGGCTGGCGAATGCCCACCTACCCAAAGCTCACCAAAACCACTGTTGCGTAACACACCACGATACGCCGCTCGGGCTTGCAGCAAGATCTCTTCCCGATGCGCCACAAACAAAAAATGCGCTTGGGGTTTAGTTTTAACAAAACGGGCAAAATCAAAGGCAGAGATCAGCGTTTTACCTGTTCCTGTTGCAGCTACTACTAAGTTTTTATAACGCTGATGGACACTGCGCTCTACCGCCAACTGTTCTAAAATCTCGCGCTGATGGGCAAAGGGCGTGAGATCAAAAAAGTGGCTTTGCGCATGTTCACCGCTGCTTCGCTGTTGTTGTAATGCTGTTTTTAGTTTTTCCTTACAAACAGCGTCACCACTAAAAGGTTCAAAATCGTTAGAAGCCCAGTAGGTTTCAAAGGTACTCAACGATTTATTGATAATATGCGAAATTTCTTGCGACGTGATTTTCAAATTCCATTCTAAGCCACTGGTTAAGGCTGAATGCGATAGATTAGAAGAGCCAATATAGCCCGTGTGATAACCGGTATTACGCAAGAATAAATAACTCTTAGCGTGTAAGCGCTCGCGCTCAGTATTATAACTGAGCTTTACTTCGGTATTGGGCAAGCTAGCTAAGTACTCAACGGCTTTGGCATCGGTCGCGCCCATATAGGAAGTGGTGATGATTTTTAACTCGCGGCCACTGGCGGTAAAGGCTTCAAGCTCCTTTCGAAAGATCCTAATCCCTGCCCACTTGATAAAAGAGACTAACCAATAGATTTTATCCGCCGATAAAATTTCGCGTTTAAGTTCAGATTCCAGTGATAAGCCGGCATTGCTACCACAGAACAGCTCGCTTTGACTAAGCCCAGTTAATGGGAAAATATCATCGATATAGCTTTTTAAGTCGGCGGCAACCGGATTTTCCAGTTCATAGAGCGCAGTTAAAATTTTCCCTTGGCTACAGAGCAAATTCTCATCGATAAATTCTTTATCTTGAATTTGCGACTTTAACCACAGTAATAATTGATTGGATAAGTCAATTTGCTGCTGCAAACGATCATCACTGTCAGGCACCGCCTCAATGGCGTATTCCAAAATATGGGATAAAAAACGCGTCAACCAAATGGATGCCTCAGCGCTCGTTAGCTCACGCTCCCCGACATAAAACTTGTCACGATCAAGACGGTTAGCGACTAATTGAGTAATAAGTTGCTCGTAAATACCTATCTGTTGCATACCCGTCCTTGTGTTAGCAGTGGAATCCCTCAACTTGGTTATGCTCGTACATAGCTGCACCATAATTGTAGAAAAAGCAGTAATCAAACACAGAATATTAAAGCTGATACCCAGGGCGATGTCTCAAAAACAGATCTTGTAACGAACCTGAGCCCCCTTGCCAGGCCAAGCTATATCGCCAAAAATATGCATAAAGCTTTTTATGAGATGCTAAGCCGGAAAGCTAAAAAAATGAGAGCAAAGACCTCTCGACTGTAAAGCTCAGCAAAGCGGCACAACTAAATTTAACTATGCTATCTAAAATTCATGAGAAAAACCCGGAAAAATAATTGAAAGTGCTTTGCAGTTAATGCTCGAACGAGTAAAAGACCAGGTAAACCATAAATAACAGTTTCCATTTTTTAACACGATAATCTAATAGGTTTCCGCCCTGTGTCATACTGGATATCTACAAGTGGGGCCTTTCAGATGAAAATATCGCCGTTAATACGTTAGAATCTTAGCAATGTTAGGAGTGTAACTATGCCAAATACAGCGACGAAAACCACCGATGAGCGCAAGCCTAAATTTACCCCTAATATGGAAAATTACAAGGTGAGTTTAAGTTATGAAGGCCTATCGTTGAAAAAAGGTAATGAACGTAAATCTATTGCCGACCTAAAACGCCAATATGCGCGATAAGTATGGCGTAGCGCACGATAGCTAGACGTTAAACCAAAGCAGAAGTACCACAATCAACTACAATCTTCATTTTGTATCCCATTGCTTTGTAACTTTTCTCCCGCTTAGCAAACATACGCTGCAGCATTGGAATATCGCTATCAACGTAATCATGGATTGTAACCAGAGTTTTACCATCTACCTCACGGTGGATCCTGCCGGCGTACTGCGCAAGCGCTCCCCTCCAGGCGATTGGCATGGCAAGAAACAAGGTATCAAGCCTTGGTAAGTCAAAGCCCTCACCAATATACTTGCCGGTTGCCACCACAACCTTCGCTGTAACCAAACGCTCGTTTGCGCCTTTGCGCTCAGCGGCTTTCATCGCGCCTGTAAGGATCACTGAATCAATCCCTTGCTCTTGCAGAAGCCTGTTAATCTGTTGCGCATGTTCGCGTCGCTCAGTTAACACCAGTGGATGCCTGCTTTCGTTAACGCTTTGCACCACATCTGCCACAATTCGATTGGTGCGCCTTTCGCTCTCCATAATCAACCGATACACGTCGGCTACTTTCGGTCGCTCTTCGGTCAGTAACGTATGCTGCTTTTCAGTAGCTTGCAGTTGATGCACCTGCACCTGCTGCTCAAATTGCTCATCCGTTTGTGATTTCACTTTGTGCCTGATAGGCCCTGCCGCCATAAAAATGATTTTCTGATGGCCATCTTGTCGGTCTGGCGTTGCTGTCAGCCCCAGCACATATTTTGCTCGAACCTCGTTTAACACCATTTCAAAACGCGGGGCTGAGACATGATGGCATTCGTCTACGATAACGTGGCCATAATCTTGTACCAGCGGCAGAACGGTGTTGTCTTTAAGGTTGATTAAGCTTTGATATGTCGCGATATCAATAACACCTGTCGGCTTTCTTTTACCACCAGCGATAACGCCTATTTCAATTTCAGGTAGAAATGAGCTTAGACGCTCCCGCCATTGCTCCAGCAACTGTCGGCTATGCACCAGAATTAACGTATTGACCTTACGCTTCGCGATAATGCCGATCGCCGTCACCGTTTTCCCAAATGCTGTAGGAGCATGCAAAGTACCCGTATCGTGCTTAGTCATCTCCTTCACTGCAACTTTCTGATTTGGCCTGAGTGTCATCAAGGGTTTTAGACCAACCAGCTTTTTACCTGTCGTACGCTTGTCATCAATAAGCACGGCTATTTTGCTCTCAGTAAGCAAAGCAATCGCCTCATCCAGGCAACCTCTTGGCAGCGATAGATAGCCCTGCTCCATGCGTGCACACGAAATAAATCTTGGGATACCATTTGTTGAAAAACGTAGGGCCTGAGTTTTAAAAAACACCGGGTTAGAAAAGCTGGCAAAGCGTTTGAGTCGTGCAGCCAGTAAATTGGGTAGCGTACTCAGCTCAAAATACACTCTGTCAGCGAGCGTCACCGTCAATTGCGTTGGCGGATTAGCCAACAGTAATGGATCTGGTTTTGCGCTGGTTTCCCAAGGCGGGCGACTATCAGGTACTTGTTGCTCTTTTTGCAGCAAAGTATTTGAGGATAGCTGGCTGAGTAGCTGGGTTAGTTCTTGTTGTTTCAGCCGTCTTATTTGTGCCAGGTGCAGCCACTGATCGGCTATCAATTTCAGTTCCAGATCAACAAATGAGCTGTTACCTGCTTGCCTGGCTTCACGCTGCAGTGGTAGCGCAATTAAATTACCAAAACCACCCTCTGGTAATACATCTTGATTCGGGAATAATCTGTCGTAGGAGTCAAACGACAGGTTAGGATAGCTTTCCATAGCTTTATCGAGCAGTGCAAACCCAAGTAATCGAGCCTCACTTGCTGGTACGCTATCATCAAAAAAGATCCAAAGGTGTGCACCTTGTCCGGAGCGGGATATTTCAATTACATGGGGGATAGCTAATTCCAGGCAGACTTTTGCGATCGCCTTAACTTCGTCTCGCCAATGGCCTTTGTCGAAATCGACGGCCAATAAATAGCAGGTGTTGTCTTGGAGTAACGGATATAAACCAACCACTTGTTGACCTGCCAGATGGCGGTAAATAACCTGATCGTTTAACTCACTAAATCGCCGATGCTGGCAGTCCATACACTTAATGCGGGGTTTGTTACAAATCCCCTGCACCCACTCGTTGTTACAAGCAACCGAATACCCTGCCCGCCCCTGTTGGCTTTGCCAACGATTGGCAAAAATATCCTGACGCCCACGAAATAGATTACGAAAAATAGCAACCTTCTGCGTTGGGGTTAAATTTGAGCCATTATCATCGACTGGCGTTACCCTGAGTAAAGATTCCTTATGAGCCAATAAAGTACGTTTTTCATGCTCAATTGCTGCCAATCTGGCATCGATAGACGCAACACTTTCGAAGTGTTTAGGATCAACATGATTGGTATACATGACAGCCCCCTCAATACTCAAGCACAAGCACAAGCATGCAATATCAGCCGATATGCTGCTTTACTAGCAATTGAACAGTTTTGAGCGCATCAGGCCAATCAACTGGTTGAGGGTGATAAACCAAAGGCCCGATAAATCGTTTATAACGTTCAGCATATTTGCGTTCCTCTAACTGGGCCAGGCCAAATAGTAGCTCTTTGCGGGGATCGGCTTTGAACTCCGGGTGTTGTTCACCAAATTGAGTTACGTCTGTCTCGATCACTGCATCGATTAATTGCTTAAATTCCGCTTTATTCGCTAACTCAGTTTTAATTTGGTAAAGATCGTAAGCATGACGAATTAACTGATCGTCATCCTTCCGCTCCATATAACGGGTTGCAACTGCCGTTCGGCGTAGCAGCGAAACAAGTTTCTCTGCGGCGGTGGAGACAAGAGAAACGCAAGCAAACCGCTCAATCTCTGGTACCTTCTTTATTACATCAGCATAAAACGAACTGACCGGATGATAAGTGGCAGGCTGCAATAGCTCAGACTCGGTCAGTTCTAATTGTATATGCGTCCGGAGTGCGTCATTGGAAGGGAATGCATTAGGATAATTGAGCTGCAATTGCAAAAAACGACGTTCATTTCGGACTACCGGATCCTGACTCTGAGTAAAAAGCCCACTATTAAGTATTTTATCCGCGATATTGAGGTGGATGCGTTTTCTCTGTGTACGCTGCGCAGAATTACTTAACAGCTTTGTCGCAGCGTCAGGCACTAACTTTAAGTCTATGTCCTCAGACATCCGGTGTGTATGTTTATATACCTTAGCCAAACAGGTACCACCAGCGAATACCAGCTGATATCCCTGGGTGTCGGTGGTACTAAGCAAACGGAGCAGTTGTATCAGGAAGTAATCTTTTTCGACAATAGCAGGGGTTGTGATGTTGAGAAAATCTGCGACTTCAGCAAAAAGTTCAGGGGCGGGCAGCATCATGAACGCTGCTCGACCTGAAGCTGCATATTACGCAACGAAATTTTGCGGTTAAAACGTCTTTTTACTATAACTGTGGCATTTACAGGAACCTGAGTGGTTTCACCTTTGTTATAACGAACCAGTTCATCTGATGGCTGCCAGGCAACCCCTAACCGCTCCAGTGCTTGTTCAGATACCGCCTTAAAGCCACCATTAGATGCCAGCATAGGTTTACCTGTGATGCTGCTGATCCGGGCTTTAGCATATAAACCATAACCAATTTTCAGTAGCTTACCCTCAGCCACTAACTCTCGCAGTGCCCGCCCTATCTGATCATAGCCACCCAATTGCTCAAAATCAGCTCGCAGAAAAACATCCTGCTTAGTACGGCTAATTTGCTGCTCAACTTGTTGCTTTAAACTTATCTTTGGCACAAGGCACCTCCGGTATAACATTGCTTAAGCTTAGCAAAAATACGACAAACTCCCAAGCAAAAATACGACACTTTGCTCAGCACTTCGTAAATTACGCCCTTCGCAGATAGTAAACACTGCAATTTATAGGATAAGATCAAGTCGCTAAGCAGCCAAAGAATCAGCTAGAGCCTTAAGATGAAAGAAAACCACTTGCAAAATAGGGTGTTACCGAACCTGTTCAACGGCCAAAGATCAAGCCCGTTAAGCAGCTCGATTTGGATACACCTGAGGGGAAGCAAATCGTTCTGAGCGAAGCAAAACGAATGATGCAGATACATAAAAGCACCTTTCGACGTTTGGCATGCCTGTAGTAGCAATAGATGTTTCCTGTTATTTGAGCGACAACTCAAGCATGAGCAAAATGGTGGGTAAAGTGGCGGGTAAAGCAACAAAAACACCAACGACTTAAAACACAAAACACAAAACACAAAACACAAAACACTGATTTAAAAAAATAAATTTACAATCTACAAGTAGATCCAGAACATCAAATAATGTAAAGCCCGCTTGTAGCGATAAGCAAGCTCAAAAATCAGGGTCATCGTTTTCACCGCTTGGGTATTTAGCTTGTAAATACGCTAAGCGGGCTTCTGCAGTAGCAAATGCGGTGCATTTGATAAATTCCATGTCATCGCTTTCTTCTTCCAGTAAAAAAGCCATCGTGCTTTCGTCAACTACCACTAAGAATTGCGTATCGGTGTCAAAGGTGTAAACCGTGCCGCCTTCAAAGCGCTTAAATACCGTCATTTTGGCAAAGTCATCTTCCGTGAAAACCACCGCAGCACCCTCTTGCTCGCTCATGCTCATTCCTTAATTTTATTGTTAAACCACTCATAACAACACGACAAGCGCCTTAACATCAACAACATTTAATCAATACTAAAAAATCTCATTCTCGACACCACAGTGACTTTAAAGTAGGCCGTTTTTTTGGTCACAGTTAGTAATTTTAACAAAGAAAGGCTAGTATATTTGCCTAGAAAAGTAGGGAGTTATTTTGAAACGGACAGTATTTTTATCAAACAAATGGCGAGTCTTACTTGTCTTATGTGCAATTGTTGCGGCGCTGTACTTCGCTGATCGGGCATCACCTTTAGCACGCGGCAAAGCTGCCGACAGCCTGACGCAGCCGTTAATCAGCCAAGATCCTGAGCTTGCTGCGCATTACCAACAACAGATAAAACCGCTGCTGGAATCTCGCTGCGTGGTTTGTCATGCCTGTTACGACTCCCCTTGCCAACTGAACATGAGCGCACCGCAAGGTTTTGCGCGCGGCGCGCACAAAGAAAAAGTGTACGATGGCACACGTTTATTAGCCGCAACACCGAACCGGCTGCATCTTGATGCCGCCACCACGCAAGAATGGCGTGAGCGCGGCTTTTTTTCAGTACTGGAAAACCAACAAGCGGATGCGCCGATCACCACCGGTTTAATCGCGAAAATGCTGCAATTAAAACAAGCACATCCGCTACCAGACGCAAATGCGATGACAGAACAATTTGATTTAAGCCTGAATCGTCAACAGCAATGCCCAACAGATAGCGAATTTGCTAGTTATGCCAAGGCGCAGCCTTATGCCGGAATGCCTTATGCATTACCGGGTTTAAATGCACAAGAACATAGCCTTTTAACCAACTGGCTTAGCGCCGGCGCTTATTTTCCAGCGGATGCGCCATTACCTGCCGCACACCAAGCCGCTGTGCAGCAACTTGAGCAATGGCTCAATACTGATGATTTAAAAACTCGGTTAAGTGCTCGCTATATTTACGAGCATTTATTTACGTCTCATTTGTATTTCAGCGCACTGCACGATGACAACGAACGGCCGCAATTCTTTCGGCTTTTGCGCTCAAAAACACCGCCAGGCCAAGCTATTGAGGTGATTGCCGGACGCCGACCTTATGATGATCCGGCAGTTGAGCGCGTTTATTATCGGCTACAAGCCGTGCGCGACACTATTGTCAATAAAACACATCAACCTTATGACATCAATGACAGCTTGCTACAAAAATGGCAACGCTGGTTTAAAGATGCCGACTATCACGTGAGTGCGTTACCCGGCTATGCCCCAGAAATCGCCGCCAACCCACTAACCGCTTTTAAAGAACTGCCAGTGAACGCGCGCTATCGCTTTATGTTAGAGCGTGCTGAAAATACCATTATGGGCTACATCAAAGGCCCTGTTTGCCGAGGCCAGGTGGCGCTTAATGTCATTAACGATCGGTTTTGGGTATATTTTATTAAACCCGAACTCGCTGAAAGTGCCGCCGTAAATGCTTTTTACCTCTCGCAACAAGATAATTTGCGCTTACCGGCCGAAGAAGAAAGTACCACCTTTGCGGTGAGCTGGGTCGGCTTTGCTGCCCGACAAGGCGATTATTTGCAAGCGCGTAGCGCTTTTTTAAATGAGCATTTACAGCAAAGTGCCTACCTAACCCCTGACGTGTTGTGGGATGGCGATGGCCAAAATCAAAATGCTAGCCTCACCGTTTTTCGGCATTTTGACAATGCGACTGTGGTAAAAGGGTTACTGGGCGAACCCCCTAAAACCGCTTGGGTTATTGATTATGCGCTGCTTGAACGCATCCACTATTTGCTCGTTGCCGGGTTCGACGTTTATGGTAATTACGGTCATCAATTGATGACACGGCTGTATATGGATTTTCTGCGAATGGAGGGTGAATCGAATTTCTTAGCCTTTTTACCCGAGGCCAGCCGCCGCCAAGAATTTGCAGATTGGTATCAGCAAGCAGGTCCGGAACTGACCGAGTTTATTAAAGGTGACATTAACCCGTTTTCACAACCCAGCGGCATCACGTTTCAAACGCCAGATCATAAAGCCGAACTATATCAATTATTTGCAGAGCAATTACACGCTGTGCAACCGCAGCGTTATCAATTAAGCGATAGCCCATTAAACAACAACAGCTTAAACCTGCTCTCTCAATTAGGGCAGCTACAAGGCACCAGTGCGACACTATTGCCTGAGCTTACCATCATTATGCTGGAACCTGCCGATGGCCGTGCCGCAGAATTATTTACGTTGATCCGTAATAGCGCCCACTTTAATGTCAGCAGCCTATTAAAAGAAGAAGAAAACCGTCATCCGGCTGCAGATACCACCACCTTAGTCAGCGGTATTTTAGGCAGTTACCCCGATGCATTTTGGAAAATATCCGAAGCACAGTTGCCTAAAGTTGTAGCACAAGTGCAGCAAATGCAAACTGAGCAACAGTATCGGCAATTACTGAACGACATTGGCATTGGTCGGCACCATCCACACTTTTGGCAGTTTAGTGACAAACTTAACCAGCTGTTTCAGCAGCGCTATCCCATTGACGGCAGCTGGCTAGATTACAATCGGTTAGAACATCGGCCATTGCAACAAGCCAAGGCCGACTAACGCTAAGCGAAATTGCCAATTTGTTTTTGGTCAGACCAGTGGTAAGCTAGACTAAAGCAAACAATTTTTAGTTTTAGATATGGCAACATCACTACGTAAAGCCAATTGGTTTTTAAAGTTATTCGCTTGGCGCTATATTCCGCTAATTGGTTTTTGTTCGCCAAAAATTGTCCGCATGGATGAAAAAACGGTAGAAATCACCATGCCGCATGCTTGGCGCACTAAAAATCATTTAGGCAGTGTTTATTTTGGTGCTTTGGCCATCGGCGCCGATTTAGCCGGGGCTTTTTCTGTGTTTAGTAAAGCCAAAGATCGCGGCGTTAATGCCAACTTTGCCTTTAAAGATGTACAAGGCCAATTTTTAAAACGCCCCGAAGCGCAGGTGCATTTTACCAGCCATGATGGCGATGTGATTGATCAGATGATTGATGAGTCATTAGCCAGCGGCGAGCGTATCAATAAGCCCGTTTCAGTGGTGGTGACCTGCCCCAGCTTACATGGCACTGAGCCAATGGCCACCTTCACGTTAACCTTGTCGATCAAGGCCAAAGCTAAAAGAAGCGCAAAAGCCTAAGCCGCGACAATTGCACGCAGCGACGACAGGCAGTAAACTTGCTTGCCTATTCTCGTTGCGCCTAAAGGTAACCACTTTGACTGAACACAACATGCAGCAACTTAGCGGCAATCTGTTTATCATTTCTGCCCCCAGTGGCACCGGTAAATCCAGTTTGATCCAAGCCTTATTGCAGCGCCATGCTGATATGCAATTAAGTGTCTCGCATACCACCCGTGCCCCACGTGCCGGTGAGCAAAATGGCGTGCATTATCATTTTACGACGGTCGACGATTTTAAAGCACGCATTGAAAATAATGAGTTTTTAGAATGGGCCGAAGTCTTTGGTAATTATTACGGTACGTCTCGCGCAGCAATCGAGCGGCAATTAGCGCAAGGCATTGATGTGTTTTTAGACATCGACTGGCAGGGCGCAAGGCAAATTCGCGAACAAGCAGCGGGCACTATTGGTATTTTTATCTTACCGCCAAGCTTAACTGAACTGCAGCAACGCCTAACAAATCGCGCAACTGACAGTGCCGAAGTGATTGCCGGGCGTATGGCAAAAGCCCAAAACGAAATGTCGCATGCCGACGAATATGACTATTTAATTATCAACGATGACTTTGCTGCTGCGTTGCATCAACTTGAACAAATTGTGCTTTGCCAGCGTCACCGCTTCGCCTCTGCACAACAACGGCAACAGCCATTACTCGATCAATTGTTGGCGAAACCGATAAAATAGCGTATATTATGCGGTCTTGTAACATACCTGATTAACCCTGAATATTTCCGGAGTGCTGAATGGCTCGCGTAACCGTTGAAGATGCTGTAGATAAAATTGGTAACCGTTTTGATTTAATTCTGGTTGCAGCACGCCGTGCTCGTCAGCTGGCCGTTGAAGGCAAAGAGCCATTCGTTGAACTTGAAAACGACAAACCCACGGTAGTGGCGTTGCGTGAAATCGAACAAGGTTTCATCACGAGCAGCATCTTGGATGCGCAAGAGCGTCGTGATCAATTACAACAAGAAGCCTCTGAAATGGCAGCTGTCGCAGCCATTATTGGTTCAGATCAGTAAAAATTCCTGTCTAATCGATGCCAGCGGCACTTTAGCCGTTGGCATTCGTTAAATTTAATCGTATATTCTAAACTTTCATCAGCTTTTAACGCTGTCGTTATGCTGTATTAGTTTGGAGCGCTTGTGTATCTATTTGAAGGTCTGAAAAATCAGATAAGTGCCTATCTGCCACAAGAGCAGGTAAATCTGGTACAACAGGCCTATGTGGTTGCCAGAGACGCGCACGCACCGCAATTTCGTTCAAGCGGTGAGCCTTACATTACCCACCCTGTTGCCGTAACTAGCATCTTAGCGGACATGAGACTCGACCATGAAACACTGATGGCCGCCTTGTTGCACGACGTGATCGAAGACACCCCAGTTAGCAAAGAAGATTTAAGCCGCTTGTTTGGTGCTACCGTTGCCGAACTGGTGCAAGGTGTCAGTAAGCTCGACAAAGTTAAATTTAAAGACTTTAAAGAGTTCGAAACCACGAACCTGCAAAAAATGTTTATGGCAATGACCCAAGACATTCGGGTTATTTTGATTAAACTGGCCGACCGTACCCATAATATGCGAACGCTCGGGGCACTGCGGCCCGAAAAGCGCCGCCGGATCGCCAAAGAAACCCTTGAGTTGTATGCGCCTATCGCCAACCGCTTGGGTATTCACAATATCAAAAATGAATTAGAAGATTGGGGCTTCCAAGCGCTTTATCCCATGCGATATCGGGCGCTCAGTACAGCGGTAAAACAGGCCCGTGGCAATCGGCGTGAACTGCTAGAAAAAGTGCAGCACGATATCCGGCACCGTATCGAGCAAGCCGGCATCAGCGCCGATGTCAGCGGCCGCGAAAAGCATTTGTATAGCATCTATCGCAAGATGAAAAACAAAGAGCTGATGTTCAACGATGTGATGGATATTTACGCCTTTCGCGTGGTAGTAGATAACATCGATAGTTGCTATCGCACGCTGGGCATTATGCATAACTTGTTTAAACCCATTGAAAGCCGCTTTAAAGACTATATCGCCATTCCAAAACAAAACGGTTATCAATCGTTGCATACTTCGTTAATTGGCCCGCATGGTATTCCTGTTGAAATTCAAATGCGTACTCGCGAAATGGACGAAATGGCCGACAAAGGTATCGCCGCACATTGGATGTATAAATCTAATGGCGAATTACCGCGCGAATCGACAGCGCAGATCCGAGCGCAACGTTGGATGCAAAGCTTACTTGAACTGCAACAATCTGCTGGTAACAGCTACGAATTTGTCGAAAACGTTAAATCTGAGCTCTATCCTGACGAACTTTACGTGTTTACCCCTAAAGGTCGTATTGTGGAATTGCCCATTGGCGCCACTGCAGTTGATTTTGCTTATGCTGTGCATACGGATATCGGTAATCGCTGCGTAGGGGCTAAAGTTGATCGGCGGCCTTACTCCCTCAGTAAACCGCTTGAAACCGGCCAAACCGTCGAAATTATGACCAGCTCAGGCGGTAAACCTAACGCCAATTGGTTGAATTACGTGGTGACTAGCCGCGCCATCTTGGGCATTCGTAACTACCTGAAAAAACAGCAACAAAATGAAGCTATTACGCTGGGTAAACGCTTGCTAACCTCAGCCTTGGGTAGTGTTAAATTAGATGACATTGCCGCAGATCGTATCGAGCAAGTCTTAGCCAATGTCAATCAACAATCCTTAGATGCGCTCTATACTGAAATCGGTCTGGGCAACCAATTACCTATCGCTATTGCAAGGCGCTTACTGGGTGAATTTGAAAGCCAAGAGCCGCAAAGCAAAACCCCACAGCTACCGAAGGGCAATGCCTTTATTGTTGGCTCTGAAGGCATGCTGATTACCTTTGCCAAGTGTTGTCGACCGATACCGGGTGATCCTATTGTGGCGAACGCCACACCGGGTAAAGGTTTAAACGTGCATCGTGCGGATTGTCGAAATATCAAAGGCTGGGAGCGTGAACCGGCGAAGTTCTTCCCGGTACGTTGGGATAACACCTCAGAGAAGCAATTCTTATGTGATATCCGCGTCTTTATTATTAATCGCCAAGGGGTGCTAGCAAAGCTGACTTCACTCATTGCTGCGCAAGACTCCAATATTCAAGATCTGTCAACCGACGATCGGGATACCGGCGAATACGTCATTAAAATAACCCTGTCGGTGCGCGATAGGGTCCATCTTGCTAACGTTATGCGCAAAATTCGTGTGCTGCCTGACGTACAAAAAGTATATAAAAGGAAATAGTTTTCATGTCTAAAGTGATTATTCGCACTGATGCGGCGCCAGCCGCTATTGGTACTTACAGCCAAGCGGTAAAAATTGGTACCACAGTGTATTTATCCGGCCAGATCCCACTCGTGCCGGCCACCATGCAATTTGTTTCAGATGATTTTGCCGAGCAAACACACCAAGTGTTTAAAAACTTAGCCGCGGTATGTGAAGCCGCCGGCGGTAGTTTAAATGACATGGTCAAAGTAAATATTTTCTTAATTGATCTTAGCCAGTTTGCTGTGGTTAACCAAATTATGAGCCAATACTTTGCCGAACCCTACCCTGCTCGTGCAGCGGTACAAGTCAGTGCTTTACCACGCGGCGCTCAAATTGAAATTGACGGCGTGATGGAAGTACCGTCTACCCACTAGGCCTGTATCTTGAGCCCAACGCGTTTAGATAATATTGCCATCGCCGTGATCAAAGGCGTTGGCAGCAAAGTAGCGGAACGGCTCGCCAAGCTGGCTATTTTTAGTGTGCAGGACCTGCTGTTTCACCTGCCGCTACGCTATGAAGATCGCACTCGCCTGTATTCCATCGCCGATTTGCAACCGCTGATCCATGCCACTGTGCAAGGTGAAGTGTTAAGTAGCGAAGTGCAATTTGGGAAAAGACGTAGCTGGTTGGTGACGCTACAAGATGGTAGCGGCCGCATCACGCTGCGGTTTTTTCATTTTTCTGCCGCGCAAAAAAATGCAGTCGAAAAAGGCTGCCAACTTCGCTGTTTTGGCGAGGTAAAACGCGGTCATCACGGCTTAGAAATGCTGCACCCTGAATATAAGGTCATAAACCCGCAGCATGCCGAGCAGCAGGTGGCTGAAACCCTAACGCCGGTTTATCCAACAACCGAAGGGCTGAAACAAGCTACGTGGCGTAATCTTACCGATGCCGCCCTCGAGTATTTAGACCGCTACGCGCCAGCAGAATACTTACCAGCGCATTTATTGAAACAGCCTTGGTCGCTGGCCGATGCGCTACGTTATATACATCGCCCGCCGCCAGATGCCGCCCTCACTTTGCTTGAAGAGGGCAAACACCCCGCGCAGCAACGGCTTATTTTAGAAGAGCTGATTGCCCAGCAACTCAGCATGTATAAACTGCGCAGCCAAGCACAACAGCAACAAGCTGTGGTATTAACTACGCCAGAGCCTTTACTGGCACAATTTTTAGCCGCCTTGCCTTTTAGCCCAACCGGCGCACAGCAGCGGGTGGTGGCCCAAATTCAACAAGATCTTGCCAAACCGCTGCCCATGCTGCGTTTAGTGCAAGGTGATGTTGGCTCAGGTAAAACGCTGGTGGCCGCCCTAGCGGCACTTACCGCTATCGGTAATGGCTATCAGGTGGCATTAATGGCCCCGACTGAATTGCTCGCCGAGCAACATGCCGTTAATTTTCAACGCTGGTTTGCGCCACTGGGCATCGAATTAGCCTGGCTGGCCGGTAAAACCAAAGGTAAAGCTCGGCAAAGTGCCTTAGATGCCATTGGCAGTGGCCAAGCCCAGATGGTGATTGGTACCCATGCGCTGTTTCAGCAGCATGTCGAATTTAGTCGTCTCGCGTTAATCATTATTGATGAGCAACACCGTTTTGGGGTGCACCAACGCCTAGCGCTACGAGAAAAAGGCGGCATTGTTGCTCACTACCCGCATCAATTAGTGATGACGGCAACGCCGATCCCCAGAACCTTGGCCATGACCGCTTATGCCGATCTCGACACTTCTATTATTGATGAGTTGCCACCGGGCCGTACGCCCGTCACCACGGTGGCCATCCCGGATAGTCGCCGCGACGAAGTGATGGCGCGCGTCCGTCAAGTGGTTACCGAGCAAAAGCGCCAAGCCTATTGGGTGTGTACACTCATTGAAGAATCTGAAGTGCTGCAATGCCAAGCCGCAGAAGATACCGCCAGTTTATTGCAAGCCGCCTTACCTGAATTAAAAATTGGTTTGGTACATGGCCGCTTAAAAAGCGCAGAAAAGCAACAACTGATGCAGCAATTTAGCCATGGCGAGTTAGATTTATTAGTGGCAACAACCGTTATCGAAGTTGGGGTTGATGTGCCCAATGCCAGCTTAATGATTATTGAAAACCCTGAACGGCTGGGTTTAGCGCAATTACACCAGTTACGTGGCCGTGTCGGTCGTGGTAGTGCAGTATCACATTGCGTATTGCTGTATCACGCGCCCTTATCTCGCACCGCACAATCGCGCTTAGCCGTACTACGCGAAAGTAATGACGGCTTTGTTATTGCGCAGCGCGATTTAGAAATTCGTGGCCCGGGTGAATTACTGGGTACCCGTCAAACCGGTTTAATGCAGTTTAAAATTGCCGATCTGACCCGAGATAGCGCCTTACTGCCGCAAGCCGGTGCCATTGCCGCGCGGCTATGGCAAGATTCACGTGAAGATAGCTTACAATTAATTAAACGCTGGCTGGCCAATAGCGAAATCTATGGCAATGCTTAACGCGCTGCAAACTCAATAAAACCCTATAACACTAAGCCGGAGTTGGTATGTCACAACCTAACCCTTTGCAACTGAGTCCTTTGCAAATTCGTCAGCAATGCCGCAGTGGCGCTTTTAGCCGCAACACCTCTGGGTTGGCGCCTGGTTTTGTGCAAGCCAATATGGCCATTATTCCCGCCGCTTATGCGGCTGATTTTTTGCAGTTTTGTCATTTTAATCCGAAACCTTGCCCCTTACTGGGCATGGCGGCAACACCTGGCGCCATTGACATGCCGCAGTTAGCTGCCAATTTAGATATTCGCAGCGACTTACCACGTTATCGGCTATTTCGAC
This sequence comes from Rheinheimera sp. UJ51, assembly GCF_020819615.1. Taxonomy (NCBI): domain Bacteria; kingdom Pseudomonadati; phylum Pseudomonadota; class Gammaproteobacteria; order Chromatiales; family Chromatiaceae; genus Rheinheimera; species Rheinheimera sp. UJ51. The sequence continues at coordinate 306,018 of NZ_JAJHOG010000002.1, read as the reverse complement.
ACGGCGAATTTACCGAAGAAGTTACCGACTTAGGTGCAGTATGGCGCGATGATTTAGTCACTTTTTTAATCGGTTGCTCGTTTTCATTTGAAGAAGCGCTACTGGCCGATGGCTTGGAAGTTCGTAATATTACCGAGCAGAAAAATGTCCCCATGTACAAAACCAATATTCCTTGCCAAAGCGCTGGGGTGTTTAGCAGTAATATGGTAGTCAGTATGCGGCCAATGCAGCCTGCCGCAGCGATCCGAGCCATTCAAATTTGTTCGCGCTTTCCACAAGTACATGGTGCCCCTGTGCATTTTGGCGATCCAGCCCGGATCGGAATTCAGAATATCAATCAGCCCGATTACGGTGATGCGGTTAGCATTAAAGAAGGCGAAGTGCCGGTATTCTGGGCGTGTGGCGTAACGCCACAATTAGCCATAGCGCAAGCGAAACTGGATTTTTGTATCAGTCATGCCCCAGGCCATATGCTGATCACAGACTTACCCAACAGCAAATTAGCCGTACTTTAAACGGCTGAATGGCTTGGCTTAGCGCCGAAAGGTTTTAACGGTAATGGCACCACGCCCTGAGTTTTTGGCTTGATACAGTGCCTTATCAGCCAGTAGCAGTAAATCGTCACTGGCGCCTTGCTCGCTAACCGCCACACCAATACTGATGGTATGAGACTGGCCATGCAAAGTGGCCAAATATTGCTGTTGAATGCGCTCGCTAATTTGCAGCGCATCTAGCCTTTTACAGGTCGGCAAAACCAACATAAATTCATCGCCACCCAAACGCGCTGCAAAATCATAATCGCGGATATTCAAGGTCAAGATGTTCGCCAATGCTTTTAATGCATCATCACCGGCCTGATGGCCAAAGTTATCATTTAATTGTTTAAAGTTATCAAAATCTAGCGCCATTACGCTGATATCAGAATCCGTTGATTCCTGCTCAATACAACTTTGCCATAAATCAGCAAAGCCACGTCGATTTAATAAACCGGTCAGCGGATCTTGCTCGGATAACATGCGCAGCGATTCTTTATCTTGAAAGGCTTGTTTTAAATGGCGACGCGAAGTTTGTAAGCGCCGCTGTAATTTAATTAAACGCTGCCATTGCGAAACTTGCCACGACACCGCTTCGGCAATTAATTGGATCTGCTCGTACTGTTCGGTATTAAGTTCGGTTTCGTTCACGCTGGTACCACACAAGCTGCCAATCAACCGATTGTTATATTGCACCGGTAAGGCAAAAAACGTATTCATGCCCGATTTGGCTCCAATACTGTCAGGGTACCTTTTAGCCACGCGACTTTGGATCCAGCCTTCATCATTAAAAATCAATCGGCACATCGAATCATGCCAATCGAGTTCATCACCGGCGACAATATTAATTTCGCCATCGCCCGACACCGCCACCACTTGCTGACGGCCTGCCACCGGATCGATATAGGAAACAAAAGCGGTTTCTAAACGCGAAATTCGATTCACCAGTTGGATTAAAGGTAACAAAGCCTTTTGCAAGGTTCTGAGCCGACTTTCCAATTCACTACTTTCCATAAAAAAATCCGTCGTTCCTGAAAATGGACACTGCTACTCTTTAGTAAAGCACAGGCTAAGCCAAAGCTGCAGCGAAATAACGAATATTCTCGCTAGGTTGATGCTTTTTAATCAAAAGCTGTCTTTTATGCCGCAAAACCACAGCATAGCACCACGGCAGAATAGTTTATTCTTAACAAATTAAAGCCTGAATATTTTATTATTTGCGCGGTTAGGCAACTGGACATTATATAGCGACTCACGCACACTATGGCAGTTTAGAAAGACGTTAGCGGAGCCGTTATGACAGTACAACAGATCTCGTCAACTGCAGCAGACATGCCTCGAGCCTCCCTGTTACTTAACTGCGATCTCGGCGAAAGTTTTGGTAGCTGGCAAATGGGGCGTGATCACGACGCCATGCCACATATCGATCTTGCCAATATCGCCTGTGGTTTTCATGCCGGCGATGCTAATGTTATGGCGCAAACCCTCAGCTTAGCCAAACAACACAAGGTGACCATTGGTGCCCACCCCAGCTATCCAGACTTACAAGGTTTTGGCCGGCGCAGTATGCACTGTTCAGCGGCAGAAATTCGCCATTTGTTACATTATCAAATAGCCGCACTCGATGGCATGGCGCAATGCCAAGGTATGAGCGTTAGCTACGTGAAACCACATGGCGCTTTATATAATGATATGATGAGCCAGCCTGCGGTATGGCAAGCGGTATTAGAAGCCATTGCCAGCTATCACAAACCCCTAAAATTAATGATTTTAGCCACTGCCGACGCCGCTTTACTAAAACAGCAAGCCGCGACAGCCGGTGTGTCTTTATTATTCGAAGCCTTTGCTGATCGCCGTTATACCGACCAAGGCAAGCTAACGCCTCGCGCTCAAGCCGGCGCGGTGTTACATGGCGCAGAAGTGCTCGAGCAAGTCGACCAATTACTCAAAACCGGCACCGTGACCACCGACACCGGCCGTACCCTCGCCTTGCAAGCCGATACACTGTGCGTACACGGTGATAACCTTGAAGCCATTGCGCAATTGCAACAGATCCGAATGCGAGTCAATGCATGTCAGAGATAAATCTTAACCGCTCAGATCTGTTGGTGGGCGGCTTATCCGCTGCAGATTATCATTTACAGATCGCCGGTGAAAATGCTTATATATTGTATTTAACTACGCAGCAAATTAGCCCTGGCACAGCGCTGCATATTCAAACCGCTATGCAGCTATTACAGCCGTTAGTCGGCACGGTGTTAGTAGAGTTATTACCCTCTTATGCCTCATTACTGATTACCTTTAATCCGCTGCAACATAGTCACTTAACGCTGCGGCCTTTATTGGTTAAGGCTTTAGCCAAACCTGCAGCAAAATTAGCGACCAGTACAGCCAAATGCGTAGAGTTGCCCGTGTGGTATAGCGAACAAGACGATTTAGATTTAGTACGGGTGGCCAAAGCCACAGGCTTATCGGTTGCTGAAGTGATTGCACTGCATAGCGAGTGCAGTTATCAGGTATATGCCATTGGCTTTGCACCGGGTTTTGCTTATTTAGGTGAACTCCCGGCCGCATTAGCGTTACCACGCTTAAGCACACCGCGCGCCAAAGTACCGGCCGGTGCAGTCGCCATTGCCGATCGCCAAACCGCGGTGTACCCCGCAGCTTCGCCTGGAGGTTGGCATCTACTAGGGCTTTGCCCGGTGCCGATGTTTAACGCCAAACAACAACCGGCGATGCCGGTGGCCGTGGGCGATCAGGTCAATTTTGTGCCGATCACCGCGCGCGAATATAGCTTGTTAGGCGGTCTAGTATGACGAGCATGACGGTACTGCGCATTATTAGCCCTGGGGTGTTAAGTTTACTGCAAGACCAAGGCCGCTTTGGCATGGGGGCGCTAGGTTTAACCCAAGGCGGCCCACTCGATTTACACAGCTTTCGCTGGGCCAATGCGTTAGTGGCCAACCCTGTTAACAGCACACTGATTGAACACAGTGTCGGCGGCTTAACATTACAAGCCGTTGCAAACTGCGTGATCGCGGTCACGGGTGCAGAGTTAGCTTTAACCTTAAACGGCAAGGCGGTGCAGTGCTGGCAGGCATTAGCGCTTAAAGCCGGTGACGAAATTGAACTGGGTATGTGTAGCCGTGGCTTACGGGCTTACATTGCGGTTGCGGGCGGTATTGCCGCCCCCGCTCAGTTTGGCAGTAGCGCCACCGTAATGCGCGAGGGTATTGGCGGCTTGCAGCAAAACGGTCAAAAGCTTACCGCAGGGGCTGAGCTCGCTTTAGCAACCGCAGCAAACAGCCATATCAACACCAGCAAAGCGCCGGTTGCCGCTGCCATTCGTCAACGCACTTTACCCGGCGCCACTCCTCTGCAACTGCGCTTAATTGAAGGCTATCAATCAGCGTTATTTAGCGCCACCGCGCGGGCGCAGTTTTATTTACATACTTATCAAGTCAGCCCACAGTTTGATCGCATGGGCTACAAGTTAAGCGGCCCAGCCATTCGTTGCAGTACCAGCCAGTTGTTATCCGAGGGGATCAGCTATGGCGCCGTGCAAATTCCACCCGATGGCCAACCGATAGTGCTGTTAAACGATCGGCAAACCTTAGGCGGCTATCCGAAAATAGGCAATGTGCTGTCTCTTGATTGTTGGGCTCTGGCGCAGGCCAGTAGCGGCACACAGCTTAATTTCAGCCCAATCACCGCCGCCGATGCGCATAATTCGACTCATTTAGCTGCCGCTAGGTTAAAACGCGAATATCAACACTATGGCATTAGCCCGACTGTTTTGGACACCCTATGACACACGCTGCGCCCAATACCGCCTCAAGCCACCCCATGCTGAACTTAAAGCAATTAAGCCAACAGCTGGAAAACTGCTTGGTGGAACGCAATTTGCGCGGTATGCAGCTGTTACAACCGCATTTACGCCCCGGTTATTTGCTGCGCGCCGCGCGTTTGTTTAACTTACCCGCCGGCAGTACGGTATTAATTGGCACCGGCTTTCCGGTATTAGAAACCTTTGAAACCGATGGCCCGGTCGGCGCCATTGCCCTGTATCAATGCGCACTACAAATGCAGTTAAAGCCGATTATTGTTTGTGGTGATCCGCTATTTAGCGTGTTAAGCCAGCGCTACCAGTGCTATGCACTGCGGGTCAATCAATATCAACAGTTAGCGCAAATTGCCACAGAGGCCTTAGCCGAATTAAAACCAGCCTTGGTGCTGGCGATCGAGCGCCCCGGCTTTAGTGCCAATGGCCGCTATATGAATATGCGCGGTGAAGATATATCGGAGCGCTGCGCCAGCTTTGATTATTTTTTAGAGCAAGCCGCTTGCCCCACCCTGGCTATTGGCGATGGTGGCAATGAAATTGGCATGGGTAATTTAGCCGCCGTTTTAGGCCAATTAAATATCACGCCCAGTGTTACCGAATGCGACGAACTGGTGATTGCCGATGTTTCCAACTGGGCCGCCTGGGGCATTATTGCCATGGTGTCGGTATTACGCGGCGAAAATTTACTGCAACAAGCCAACCTACTGGAACTACTACAATACCTTGTTGCTAACGGCTGTATTGATGGCGTCACCCGCGCCAATACCTTAACTGAAGATGGTTTACCTTATAGCGAGGGTGCAGCTCTGATTACCCGCTTGCAGCAATGGGTAAAGGATGCGCTAAACCCCGTTGCTACGCCAACCCTTTAATTTTTTAATTAACACGAGATATCCATGAGCACAGTCTATTTAAACGGTCATTTTATACCTGCCAGCGAAGCGAAAATATCGCCAATGGATCGCGGCTTTTTATTTGGCGACGGTATTTATGAAGTGATCCCGTCTTACCACGGCCGTTTTGTTGGGTTTGCACCGCATATCACGCGCCTGCACAATGGTTTAGCCGAGCTGAGTATTCAACATGGTATGCAAGCCGCAGAGTGGGCCGACATTTGCCAGCAATTACTGACGCTCAATCAACCTAGCATGGGCGATAACCTCGCGGTGTATATTCAGGTCAGCCGTGGCACTGATAGTAAGCGCAACCATGCCTTCCCAACCGATATCCGCCCGACGATCTTTGCTTATGCCTTTGCCATTGCGGCAGAGCCCATCGCCGATAAGCAACACGCCACCACCTATCATGCGGTAACCGGTAACGATTTACGCTGGCAGCGTTGCCATATTAAATCCACCTCGCTGCTTGGTAACGTCTTACATTATCAACAAGGTAAAGAGCAAGGCGCGCAAGAAATCTTATTGTTCGATCGTGAGGGCTTTTTAACCGAAGGCGCTGCCGTTAATGTGTTTGTGATTAAAAACGCTGAAATCGCTACCCCGCCACTCTCTAACAAGCTACTCCCTGGCGTCACGCGCTTATTACTATTACAGATTTTACGCCAGCATAGTCCGCTAAAGGTGGTTGAGCGCGACATCAGTTATGCCGAAGTATTGGCCGCCGATGAGATCTGGTTAACCAGCTCCAGCAAAGAGATTGCCCCCGTCACGCTGTTGAATAATCAACCGGTCGGTAACGGCCAAGTCGGTGACATTTGGCTACAAGCACAACAATTATTTAGCCAATATAAATATAGCATATAATACTTTTATACTATTTATTTCTGCTGCTTTATTGCGCAAAACAGCCATAAAGCTGTTATAGAGCAATAAATTAGCAATTTTTTAATTAGATTAAAAAATAGTGCTTGCGAAATGTGAAAAACCGTCCAGAATAAGTATTAGCCCAAGCGGCTAACAAAACTCAGGAGATGTAAATTATGAAACGTGTACAACAAGGTTTTACCTTAATTGAATTAATGATCGTAGTAGCGATCATCGGTATTTTGGCTGCGGTAGCATTGCCAGCTTACAATAACTACACAATTCGTTCTGCTGACAATGCATGTTTAGCAGAAGCCACTGCTCACGTTCGTGCAGCGTCTGTTGAACGTTACGAAGGTAGAGATTTTCCAGCAGGAACAGCTGCTCGATGTGAAGATCTAGATGCAATTGCTGTTGATGACGCAGGTCCTTTTACAACTGCTCCAATCGACCCAGGCAGAGGTACTATTTCTTGTGACCTAAACACATCTACCTGTGTTTTAACACCAGCTGCATAAGTTTTGCTACCTTTGACGACCCTTCGGGTTCAGATACCGAACAACAAGCCCGCCTCGTGCGGGTTTGTTTTTTTGCAAGACCTTCGGGGTCTTATGCTGTGAGACCTTCTTTGAAACCTTCGGGTTCACCCATTAGCCTCTCGGTGTCAATAGCATAAGCGAACCCGCGCGCACGCAAGTGCTCATATCTTTTTTTATTCCTTGTAAACCAATAACCTTCGCATTTTAGTTCTCGTTGGTGGTTATGCGTGTATCGCACCCGTCACTCATCAGGATCAAGGCTCTGGACTCACTGCGTCCTGCCCCTGGCTACTTATAGCCCCAGAAAACCCTCTGCTCTCCTGCTTGTCCAAGTGATGCAGCTTTGCTGCGACAGAATCATGGCTTTAAACCAACCCCTAGATGGCTCAGGCAGCAGGTGATGTTACAGATACCGAATACAGAAAACACTGCGCCCTTATAACTTGTCGCCGTTGATATTGGTGTTGATGAGATGGCGTTGCGATTAATCACGCCCCCTAAATTATCACGCTAACCAATGATCTTTTAAGTTAACCAAAAAGCAACGATGCCAATACCGAACCTCAGTGGTAATGTCATTTTTTTCAAAAAAAACCTGTTTAGTTATTAACCACTCTTGACGACTGCAAATTTTAGAGGTAAAACGTTTAAGACAACTTTAACGTAGCATATCAACTCGAAGAAACAACCAAGTTTATGTTTGAAAGCGCTGAGCTGACTTTGCTGTTATTGGTTAAAACTAGCAAAATTGACTTAGTCTGCTACTATAAATCAAAGAATGCTGCAAAAGCACACTTGATAATGAAATTATACAAACGCTATTTTTCGCCTTTTATCTGAAACGATTTAGATAGAGTCAAAAAGTAGGCTGAAGCACCGTATGATAATAATATTTATTCAAGACCGACAAGGGAGACACCAGATGAAAACAACACCAAATCGCCGTTCTTATTTGGCGCTGGCTATTGGTTTAGCATTAAGTGCTAATGCCGTGCAGGCGCAACAAGACAACACCGAGACTGAAACCGCAAATGCTGAACAAGCTGCTGAGCCCTCCGGTTTGGGCTTTGAACGTATTATCGTTACCGGTTCTGTCTCACGTAATCAAACCGTGATGCAATCTAGTGTGTCAGTGAGTGCTTTGACACTAGAAGATATTGATGCGAGTGCGCCAAGATCAACTGCCGAAATCTTCCGTATGCTGCCCGGTGTACGCAGTGAATCAACCGGTGGTGAAGGTAACGCTAACATCGCTGTTCGTGGTTTACCGGTGGCCGCAGGCGGTGCTAAATTTTTAACCTTACAAGAAGATGGCTTACCCGTAGTACAGTTTGGTGATATTGCCTTTGGTAACGCCGATATCTTTGTGCGTGCCGATGCTACCCTCTCGCGGTTAGAAGTGATCCGTGGTGGCTCAGCCAGTACGCTAGCCAGTAATTCACCTGGCGGTGTGATTAACTTTTTAAGTAAAACAGGCGCCGATAATGGCGGCAGTATCGCCATGACGACCGGTTTAAATTACGACCAATTCCGTACTGACTTTGAGTACGGTGGCGATATTAATACGGATACCCGCTTTCATTTGGGCGGTTTTGTCCGTCAAGGCGAAGGCATTCGTGATCCTGGTTATCAAGGTGAACGGGGTTATCAGTTAAAAGCCAATATCACTAAAGAATTTGATACGGGCTATGTACGGCTTTATGCCAAACACTTAAATGACCGTGTTGCCAGCTATATGCCGATGCCAATGCGTGCCGATGGTAGCTCAGTAGCGGGCTACGATTCGCAACAAGATACCCTACAATCCGTGTATTTAACCGAAACCGTGCGCTTAAATGGTGCTAATCAGATCTCGCGCGGTGATATTCGTAACGGGATGAATCCTGAAGTCAATAGCTTCGGGGTGGAAGCCGTTTTTGATTTAGATGATAACTGGACGCTAGATAACCGCTTCCGTATTAGCAGTGTTAGCGGCAATTTTATTACACCCTTCCCAGCCGAAGTGGATAATAGCCAAAGTATTGCCGACAGTATTGCAGGGCCAGGTGCGGTTGTTCGTTATGCCGTAGGACCTCAGGCTGGCGAGCGTTATGATGCCAGTGCCAATGCGATGCGTATTCATACCTTTGATGTTGAGATCAACGATTTCGGTTCAATGGTTAACGACTTAAAACTGTCCCGAAGCATTGGTGAAGTGGATGTGACTTTAGGCTATTACATCGCCGATCAGTCTATTGATATGTCTTGGCTGTGGAATTCCTATTTTATGGCCTTAAAAGGCGATAACGCAGAATTGCTGGATGTTACCGCTGCAAATGGCACAGCGTTTTCTGAAAAGGGTTTATTAGCTTATGGTGTGCCATTTTGGGGCAATTGCTGTCAACGGAATTACAACACCGATTACAGCATCAAAGCACCTTATGCTTCTGCAAGCTGGGGCTTTGGCGATTGGTCGTTTGAAGCCAGTGTTCGCCGCGATATGGGTGATGCGACAGGCACCTATGCGGGTGCTGTGCAAAGTAGCCGTGATATGAATGGCGATGGCGTCATTAGCCAAGTTGAACAAAGTGTGTCAGGTATCGACTTAGCTAACCCGCAGTTAGTGAATTATGACTGGAGTTACAATTCATACTCGGTAGGTGCTAACTATCAATACAGTAGAGACTGGGCAGTATTTGGTCGCATCAGTAAGGGTGGCCGTGCTAATGCCGACCGTTTACTGTTTGGCAAAGTTAATGCAGATGGCTCAGTAGCAGCACAAGATGCGGTAGATCAGGTAAAACAGTACGAATTTGGTAGCAAGAGCCGCCATGGTAATTTAAACCTGTTCGCCACCGTGTTTTTTGCTGAAACCGATGAGCAAAACTTTGAAGCCACGACCCAGCAGTTTTTTGACCGCGTATATGAAGCCAAAGGTGTTGAGTTAGAGAGTAGCTATCGGATTGGTGATTTCGATTTCCGCGGTTCGGTGACTTGGACGGATGCTGAAATCAGCCAAGATGCACTTAATCCAGCGGTAGTAGGTAATACGCCACGTCGTCAAGCCGACTTTATCTATAACTTATTAGCACGTTATACAATGGATAACGCACAGGTCGGTTTCACTATAGTCGGAACGACCGGTGCCTATGCGCAAGATAACAATGATCTGAAGTTTGATGCTTATACGCAGCTGAACGCCTTTGCTAACTATGAGCTAGCTCAGAACTTAACACTGTCAGTCAATGTAAATAACCTATTTGATACTGTGGGTATTACTGAAGCGGAACAAGGCAGTGTACCGGCAAACGGCATTATTACGGCCAGAACCATTAACGGTCGCACGGCTTCGTTAGGTATACGCTATCAATTCTAAGTGAGTTGTGCGCTTTTCTAACTGGCATTGTGAAAAGAGATATGTAAAGCTGCATTAACGTGCAGCTTTTTCGTTTTAGACAATCGGATCTGCGGCGGTAGCACAAGTTTATAAGCAGTTTAAGGATAGTACAGTATGGCAAAAATTACATTGAAATCACTGGCTAAGCACCTAGGGGTGTCCGTGGCAACGGTTTCAAATGCCTTTAATCGGCCAGACCAACTGTCTACTGATTTGCGCCGCCATATCTTGGCCGAAAGTGAAAAACTCGGTTTTAACGGCCCGAATGCCACGGCGCGCAGCTTGCGCACCGGCCGTTCAGATATGATTGCCATCTTACTCGCCGACTCGCTCGATTATGCCATTAGCGATCCGGTGGCGAGCCAATTGATTAAAGGCATTGCCGAAGTATTACAGCAACAGGGTAAAGATATGTTGTTGCTCTCTGGCAGCAAAGCGGTGCACAGCACAGCCGAAGCCATGCCTGATGGCTTTATTATTTACGGCCGCTCGAAAAGCCCAGAGCAACTCGACCGTATACTGGCCAGTGGTAAGCCGATGATCACCGTCGACTGTAACCTCCCCGATGTCGGTTCTGTCAATATCGATAATTACCGTTATGCCTATGACATTGCAGAATATGCCTTGCAGCAACAAGCCGGTAAGATAGCAGTATTAGGCTTACGTTTACTCGATTCAGACCGTGTCTGTCGGATGCAACCGAACGAGCTGTATCATGAAGAAGAATCTATCGCGCGGCGGCGCCTTGATGGTTATTTAGCGGCGATGCAAGCGCAAAACCGCGCCTTGCCAGCCGAACAAGTGTGGCATATCCCCGTTAATACTCATCATTATGCCGAAATCGCCGCACGTGAAGCCCTTACCCAATATCCCAGGCCGCAGTTATTACTCTGTATGAGTGATCGCATCGCCTTAGGAGCCATCGCTGCCGCGCGCCAACTGGGCTTACGCATTCCAGAGGATCTGCGTATTGTGGGTTTTGATGGCATTGAAGAAGCCGAGCGTGCCTACCCTGCGCTAACCACGATTGCCCAGCATAGTGATGAGAAAGGCCGCACTGCTGCCCGTTTGTTACTGAGCGGCCAACAGCAACAACATGTTTTGCTTGATTGTGAGTTGCGTTTACGCGACAGCTGCTAAAACGCCTGACGTGCCGACCTTCCCCCTTGTTTTAAACTCACAGTATTTTGTTTAAATATCGTGCAGAAGCCTTGCAACTTAATCGTTTAAGGTGTAATTTTAAGTTAATTAAAAACAGGCGACGACATGTACTCAGTACAGCGATCACCTGATAAAAATAACGTTAGCCTCAGGCTGATTCTTAACAAGGTAGAAACATGCAAAACTCTCAACCGCACGCTGCTGTCGTGGTGGATAACCACACCCATAATCAGGTTAAATGGATGACCTGCCTAATGTTTTTTGTGTTCGCTATGACCACAGATGCCGTTGGCGTCATTATTCCAGAAGTGGTGGCTCAGTTTAATCTAACACTGACGCAAGCCGCCGCCTTTCATTATGTACCGATGATCTTTATTGGTTTATCTGGGTTATTCCTAGGGCAACTGGCCGATCGCTTGGGCCGTAAGAAGATTATATTATTTGGTTTATTTATTTATACGTTGGCCTGTGTTGCCTTTGCATTTGGCCAAAGCTTTAACTTTTATTTGTTACTACTGGGCCTGTGCGGTTTAAGTATCGGTTTATTTAAAACCGGTGCCTTGGCGCTAATTGGTGATATCAGTAACAATGCGCAAGGTCATACCCGTTTAATGAATCGGGTAGAAGGTTTCTTTGGCCTCGGTGCCATTGCTGGCCCCGCTTTAGTGGCATTGCTACTGAGTTATGACCTCGCTTGGGAGCAGCTTTACTTGTTAGCTGGCTTTATTTGCGCGGTACTACTGCTGATTGCTTGGCGCATGGATTACCCCGGTTATGTCACGCAAGCGCAAAGCTCGATTTGGGATTGTTTAGCCTTAGTTAAAAACCGCTACGCGCTGGGCTTTTCGCTAGCAATCGCCTGTTATGTGGCAACCGAAGTGGCGATTTTTGTTTGGCTGCCGACCTTACTGCAACAATATGATGGCCAATGGACCACCATGGCAGCACATGCCATCACGGTATTTTTTATTTTACGCACGCTGGGGCGCTTTTTAGCTGAATGGCTGTTAACCCGTTTTTGTTGGACGAGTTTATTGGCTTGGTTTAGTACCGTGATCGCAGCCTGTTTCATCGTCAGTATGTGGCAAGGTATTGCTTGGGCACTGTGGCTCATGCCGCTGTCGGGGCTCTTTATGTCGATGATGTATCCCACCTTAAACTCCAAAGGCATTAGCTGCTTTCCGCGCAATCAACATGGCGCTGCCGCAGGCTTAATTTTGGCTTTTACCGCTTTAGCCGCTGCTTTAGGGCCTTTGTTAATGGGTATTGTTGGCGATATGTTTGGTGATGTGCGCTATGGCTTCTATCTGGCCACCGGCTTTGCCGTGCTGCTGTGTATCGGTTTGTGGTGGAACTTCTTGTTTAACCCGGCAGAGCAACAACTGCAAAAAGCGGCACATTAGTTTAATACTTTTCAGTTAAGCAAACCGCGTGGTACTGAATACCAAACTGATTAATATTACACATTAGCTCTGAACATTAGCTCTGAACGTTTTCTCTGTAGTTTGCCCCGCTTGCGGGGCTTTTTTTTATCAAAATTAAATCTATACAAGGCTGAAAGGAATACGGCTTAGTAGACTAAGCCGTAAATGAATAACCGCCTTTAACTCACCGTTGCGCTTAACCATAGCACTTGATAAGGCGCCAAATGTAAGCTGCGACCATGCAACAACTCACCGCTTAGCTCTTCGCGCCACTGACTACCAGGGGCACCCACAAAAACTTGCGGCTCTTCACTAAAATTGACCACACATAACATGCTTTGTTGATCTAATTGCCGCCGATAAGCGAACAAATGCGGATTACCGCTATGTAATATCTCGGTTTGCCCTGCGCCTAATACCGGTAAGCGGCTACGTGTGCGAATAAGCTGTTGCAGCTGAGCATAGATTTTACCTGAGATACTGTCGGGGTTGTGGGCCTCAGCTAACTGTTGCTCGCTAACGGCAACGCGGTTGACCCAGCGGCTATCGTCACGTTTGTGCGGATCATCCTGATAAGCATAATCATTGAGCAAACCCAGCTCGTCGCCCATATAAAGTAACGGCAAGCCGCCAATACTGAGAATAATACTGTTCAGCAAATAAATACGCGCTAAGGCAAATTGTAAATGCGTGGTGTTACCACTTTGCACAGCTTGCTCGACACCCGTTAAAGACGCCAGCATGCCAGCTACCCGGCAATCACCGGTCACTGGGTTTTGTTGAAATGGCACGCCCGTGGCAAAGCTGCCAGCAAACTGCCCAGTATAGAATTGATTTAAAAATTGCCGATGATGCTCAGGGTTAATGCCTAACTGCCAAGCGATCTGATCATCAAAAGTCCAGCCAATGTCGTCATGGCAGCGAATATAGTTAACCCAACTGCACTGTGGATCAATCGCAAAACGTCGTTGCAATGACTCGGTTAACAAGCGTGTTTTACGGGTCGCTAAGCTATTCCATAACAAAGCCATTAATAGTGGGTTATAAGATAACTGGCACTCTTGCGGCGCAATGTACTTTACCACTTCATCTGGATGCACTATGGCTTCTGATTTAAATTGTAAAGCCGGCGCTGCTATCGCTGCCACCGCATTAAAGGCACGGATCAAGGTATGCGCTTTTGGCAGGTTTTCACAAGAGGTGCCGGCTTCTTTCCAAACAAAGGCTAAGGCATCCAGCCGCAGCACTGCGGCACCTTGATTGGCCAAAAACAACATTTCTTCAGCCATGGCATTAAACACTTCTGGGTTGGCGTAGTTTAAATCCCACTGGAAGCTGTTAAAGGTGGTCCACACCCAGCGCTCGGCATGGGGTTCAAAGGTAAAGCAACCACGACGAATTTCTGGAAAGATTTCTCGTAGCGAGGGCGCATACTGATCGCGTTCTTGCTCGTCGAAAAAAAAGTAATAATCTTGGAATTGCTGCTCACCGGCTTTGGCTTTTTCGGCCCAACGGTGCTCATCCGACGTATGGTTAAACACAAAATCGAGCACAGGCCTAATCCCTGCGCTGTGCAATTTTTGCATCAGCTTAGCCAGTTGCGGCATTGAGCCGAGATGCGGCATAGTCTTGCGATAATCGGATACGGCATAACCGCCATCGCTGTTTGGCTCGGGGGCTTTAAAAAGCGGCATCAAATGCAAGTAATTGATACCGGTTTGCTGAAGGTAAGGAATACGCTGCTCTAGGCCTTTAAAATCGCCCGCAAATAAATCGACATAACACGCAGAGCCCAGCGCTGTTGGCGCTTTATGCCACTGCTGCGGATCCTCATCTTCTTGCAGCAAGAAATCCGGCCGCTGTGCCAACGCCTTGGCTAATACCTTTAGTAATTGTTCTAAATGGTAATGGCAATCGTAACGCTCACCATACAGCTGTAAGTACAATGGCAGCAACTGCGGTAATAGCTGCTGTAAACGCGCTTCGAGTATGGGCCAGCGACTTTTCGCACTGGCTTTAAGTGTCGAACTATAACGTTTAAGAATTGTTGCGCATTCAAGTTGTAACTGGCTTGTGTTTTCGAGTAATGCTGTCGCTGTTTTTTGCATGGCGATCTACCTTTGTCTTCTTGTCTTAACGCTGTATATTTGCTTTTATCTTCGAATAATTCAAGTAAAAGCTAAAAAATAAGCAATTTAATTACGACTTTACGACAGCAAACTACAGCGACTAAAAACCACGTCTTAATCAATTAAGTTTTATGCGTTTAGCAAGTGTGCTGAAAAGGGTGTCCGCACACAGTTCTGATGTTCACTCATCACCGAAAATAAGCTTAAGTAACGTGAAAGCGGGCTTAGAAAAACACGAGGTTGTTTCAGGCCTACCCGGTAACAAACGAGCAGGCCCTTGCGACGGGCTTAACCCATTAACATTTCAATATCGGCATCAACATCTGGCATGGCTAAAATATGCTTATAAACGTCGTCTAATTGCAGATGAAGAGCATGCGCCAATTTTGCTGGGAATAACTCAAATTGTTCTTTTTGAATATCCTGTTCATGCTCAATTAAATAACGGCTTAATACCAATAATGACGCATAAGGATCTAAGGTGCCGCTCTTCGCGGGTGTATATTGATGTTGAATGGCTTGGGCAATCTCTTCCGGAAAATGCCAATGCCGTGCCAGCTCGGCACCGGCTTGGGTAAAATCAAAACCTAAATGCTTCATCTCAATTTCGCGGCGGCGATTACCGGCAGCCACTTCTTGATCAATTAACACCGCCGTTTCCGGTTTAACGATGTGGATTAAATACTCCCCTACGCCGTGTAATAAACCGCACGTGTAGGCCACATCGGCATCCGCTTTAATCAGTTTGGCTAAATACTTTGCCCGATTCGCCATCCGAAACGAATAGCGCCAGTAAGCAGGTAAATCGAAACCGGGGATAGCTTTAAAACTGCCGGCTAAACCCACCGATAACACTAAGGTACGCAGGGTACTGGTGCCAAGCACTAACACGGCATCTTTGACGGAGCCAATTTTGCGATGACCGCCATATTTGGCTGAGTTGGCCAAACGCAATACCTTAGCAGTTAAGGCTTGGTCACTGTTTAAAATAGTGGCTATCTGTTCACTGCTCACGGTATCACTTTGAAAACTGGCGATAAGATCTTGTAACACTTTCGGAATTGACGGCAGGCTAGTGGCTTTTTCTATTAGTTCGCGCATAACAACATAATTCCCATAACGATTAAATGGTCTTAAGTTTCAGCATAGAGTATTTTTGCCTTGATTAGCTATTGCTTTACTGAACTTTTCTGCATTTATTTAGCAATACGCTCCTGCCGAACAGCCTTGCTGGTAAAACAAGCAATAACGCCTACACTTATTAAGTCAATTTAATCTAAGGAGTTTTGCTATGCGCAGTGTTCCTATGTTTCTTTATCCCATTACGCTTATATGCACTAGCCTGCTGCTCACAGGTTGTAAACCAAATACGCCAGCCGCCCCGGCTATGAATCCTATAGCAGAAGTTGCGGTGATCACCGAACCGCTGAAACCCGACACTTGTCTGTTAAAAGTTGGCTTTGATGCTTGGGAGCCCTACCATTATTTAGGGCAAGCCGCACAACCACAGGGCTTAGATATCGATATTTTGCAAGCGCTGACCCGCGAGCTCAATTGTGAGTTACAACTGGTGCCGGGTGACTGGGCGAATTTATTAAGCCAACTACAGGCCGGTGAACTCGATGTATTACCTGGTGCCTCAAAGAATGCTGAACGTGAACGTTATGCTTGGTTTTCTGATGCCTATCGACAAGAACAATTTGTGTTACTGACCAGAACCGATGTGGAAATGGATTATGCCGATTTTCCAGCGCTCATCGAGGCGGGCCATACTATCGGTGTGGTCAGTGGTTATTATTATGGTGACTTAATTAATCAATTGTATGGCGAAAAACCGCAAGCCTTTGTAAACGCCCAGATCAGCGAACTTAATTTAGCGCGCTTACAAGATGAAGAGATCAGCGGTGCCTTAGAAGATAGCTTTGTCGCTGCCGCGATTATTCGCCGTAAGGGGTTGAGCCAACAAATACAGCGACACACACTAAGCTTGGCGCCATCTGAGGTATATTTTATGCTCAGTAAAAAAAGTGTCTCAGAATCACAACTAGCCGAGATTAATCAAGCTATTAGCGCCTTGCAGCAAAATGGTAGCTTGGCTGAATTAATCAGTCGCTATCAGCAATAAGCCGTTTAGCTACTCTGACTTAAAAAAACGGCCTAGTAAATGCCGCCGCATGAAAGCGCACTGTTGCTGTGGTTCTGCTTAGCGAACTCACTGCCGAGTAAGGTTGACTTGGCAGTATTTTCATAAACAGAACTGACAATGTCATATCGTGCTGTGCCAAGGCTGTGCGAATAAAAAAACAATTTGACTATCTGCCGGATAATTGACAGTAAATCTTGAATAGTTAAAGGATACTGGCATACTCTTAGCTAATTGTTTAACTTCAAGCTACCGGAGTAAACGGCCACTATGGCGGTGACGAGTAATTCCACCCTGCTCAAGAAATTGATCCAGCAGAGCATAATTGATGGCGATAAAGTAACGAAACTGATTACCGAAAAGGGTAAACAGTATCGTACTTTGCCTGAACTATTAATCACCGAAAAACTGTTAGATTCGGCTAAGCTGGCGGAAGTGGCGAATAGCGTCAGCCAGCATATTATGCTGGATCTGGATTTCTTTGATGTGAGCTCTATTCCTGAAGACCTACGCAATGAAAAACTCACCCGCAAAAACGATATGCTGCCGTTGGCAAAACGCGGCCGGACTATGTACTTGGCGGTGGTTGATCCAACCAATATGGCGGCGATTGAAGATTTCGAGTTTAACGCTGGCTTAAATGCCGAAATCGTTATTGTGCAGTACGACAAATTAACCAAGCTAATTGAACGCTTATTTGAAAACGCTTATGCCAGCTTAGGCTCAGGTGATGGCGAGTGGGATCTGACGGCCATGGGCGTGGTTGAAGAAGAAACCGACGATACGCCTGCCGTACAAAGCGATAAAGAAGATCAGCCAATCATTACCTTTATCAACAAGATTTTATTAGATGCTATTCGTAAAGGCGCCTCAGATTTACACTTTGAGCCCTATGAAAAAATGTTTCGGATCCGCTTTCGGATTGATGGTATTTTAACTGAGGTGGCCAGCCCACCGGTCGCCCTGTCCACACGGCTATGTGCCCGTTTAAAGGTGATGTCACGGCTGGATATCGCCGAAAAACGCGTTCCACAAGATGGCCGCATTAAACTGAAACTCTCCGCAAAAAAATCTATCGATTTTCGGGTCAGCACTCTGCCAACCTTGTATGGCGAAAAAATCGTAATGCGGATCCTCGACTCTGATAGCGCCATGCTCGGTATCGATATCTTGGGTTATGAGGATGCACAAAAACAATTGTATTTAAATGCCTTAGCTCAGCCACAAGGCATGATCTTAGTAACCGGCCCTACCGGTAGCGGTAAAACCGTTTCGCTGTATACCGGCTTAGCGATTCTGAATACCGAAGAGACCAATATCTCTACCGCGGAAGACCCGGTCGAAATTAACTTACCCGGCATTAACCAAGTTCAGGTGAATGCCCGTGCTGGTTTAACCTTTGCTACCGCCTTACGCGCCTTTTTACGGCAAGATCCGGATGTGGTGATGGTGGGTGAAATTCGAGATTTAGAAACGGCCGAAATCGCCATTAAAGCAGCGCAAACCGGTCACTTGGTGTTATCGACATTACACACCAACTCAGCCCCGGAAACACTGACACGCTTGCTTAACATGGGCGTACCGGCTTATAACGTCGCTAGTTCGGTTTCGTTGATTATTGCCCAGCGCTTAGCGCGGCGGCTTTGCCCGAAATGCAAAGTGCAAGAAGAGATTCCGCAGGCCGAATTACTGCGCCAAGGTTATGAAGAAGATGAAGTGCATAACATCAAAATCTTTAAACCGATTGGCTGTGAGCATTGCACCAACGGCTATAAAGGCCGCGTGGGTATCTATGAAGTGATGCCGATCAGCCCAAAAATGGCGGATATAATTATGCAAAACGGTAACTCCATTGATATCGCTAATCAGGCAAAACTGGATGGTATTAATAACTTACGCCGCTCCGGTTTATTAAAAGCAGCCGCGGGTGTCACCAGCCTGGCAGAAGTTAATCGCGTAACCAAAGGCTAACGGCTTACTGACTTAGCATTAGATAGATTAAAGCGACAACCAATTTGAAATAGCGTGAATAGAGCGGGCAAAAGGATAATCACAGATGGCGCAGGAACAAAAATTTAAAATAAAAGAACTGCACACCTTTACCTATAAAGGCGTAAACCGCAAAGGTGATCGCAAAACCGGTGAAATTAAAGCCACCAGCGTTGCTGAAGCTAAAGCCCTTGTGCGCCAACAGGGCATCACCCCTTCTGCGGTGAAAAAGAAACCTAAGTCGCTGTTTGGTGGTGAGAAAAAAATCACTGCAGCCGATATTTCTATTGTCACCCGCCAGATTGCTACTATGCTGGGCGCTGGCGTACCCTTGGTGCAATCGATCGATCTCATCGCCAATGGCTCTGATAACAAAAGCCTGCGCGTTTTAATGCAAAAAATTTCGGTGAAAATTCAAGCGGGTTTACCGCTTTCTGAGACGCTACGCGAACACCCCAAATATTTTGATGAACTGTATTGTGATTTAGTGAAATCGGGTGAGCAATCAGGTGCCTTAGATCGGATTTTTGACCGCATTGCGATTTACAAAGAAAAAGCCGAAGCGCTAAAATCAAAAATTAAAAAAGCGATGTTTTATCCCATAGCAGTATTAGTCATTGCAGCCATTGTAACCTCTATTTTGCTAATCTTTGTCGTGCCGCAATTTGCTTCTATTTTTGCAGGTTTTGGCGCTGAGCTTCCTGCTTTTACCTTATTTGTTTTGGGCATATCTGAGCTTATGCAAAGTTATTGGTGGGTGGTACTGGGTGTGATTATGCTCACGGGTTATTTTGTTGGTAAAGCTTATAAAAACAACCTGAAGTTTCGCACCGCATCGGATGCATTTATATTAAAGGCCCCGGTGATTGGTAATATTTTGAACAAAGCGGCGGTAGCACGTTTTGCTCGCACTTTATCCACTACCTTCGCCGCCGGTGTGCCACTGATTGAGGCTTTAGAATCGGCTGCGGGTGCCTCAGGCAATGAGATTTACCGCAATGCCATATTAGAAGTACGCGATGAAGTCTCTTCCGGTAATCAAATGCACTCATCGATGAAACAAACTGATCGCTTCCCAGAGATGGTCATTCAAATGGTCTCTATTGGCGAAGAATCGGGTGCTTTAGACAGCATGCTATCGAAGGTCGCCAATATTTATGAGCAAGAAGTTGATGATGCGGTGGATGGCTTAACTGCCTTGCTAGAGCCAATGATTATGGCAGTGCTGGGTGTAGTCATTGGTGGCTTGATTATTGCGATGTATTTACCGATCTTCCAATTAGGCGACATAGTAGGATGAGTGAGTTAAGTTTAGTTTTTAGCACTTATCCTTGGCTTTTTTTAAGCCTAGTGGCGTTATTTAGCTTAGTGATTGGCAGCTTTTTAAATGTACTGATCTATCGGCTACCGATTATGATGGAGCGCGAATGGCAAGCGGAATTTCAAGAATATTTTCAGCCTAACCAGCAACATAAAGCGGCAACCCCTTTTAACTTAGCTGTGCCACGTTCAGCTTGCCCAAAGTGCCAACAACCGATTGCCGCTTACGATAATATCCCGCTGTTAAGTTGGCTATACTTAAAAGGCCGTTGCCGGCAGTGTAAAACCGCCATTAGTGCACGTTATCCTGCGGTAGAGTTGTTAACAGCCGTACTGTCTACCTTGGTCGCTTGGCAATATGGCCCGACTCTGACCAGTGCAGTACTGATTTTTTTAACCTGGGGCTTAGTGGCGCTAAGCTTTATTGATATTGATAAAATGCTGCTGCCGGATCAACTGACCTTACCGCTGCTCTGGTTGATGTTGTTATTTAGCATAACTAGCAGTGCCATAGTTAATCCAGAACAAGCCTTGCTTGGTGCCGCAGCCGGTTATTTAAGCCTGTGGTCGGTGTACTGGGCTTTTAAGTTACTGACCGGCAAAGAAGGTATGGGTTATGGTGATTTTAAACTGTTAGCGATTTTTGGTGCTTTGCTAGGCTGGCAGCAATTACCTCTGATTATTTTACTGTCGTCTGTAGTTGGTGCGGTGATTGGTGTGACTTTGCTCAGCATTCAAGGTAAAGATAAAGCGACCCCTATCCCCTTTGGCCCCTATATTGCCGCAGCAGGCTGGATTGCCATGCTCTGGGGTGAGCAAATGACGGGCGCCTATCTGCGTTATCTCGGCCTATGAAGCAGCCTGCTGCGATAACATCACTGCTGATTGGCCTGACCGGCGGCATAGGGAGCGGTAAAAGCACGGTAGCAGAACATTTTAAAGCGCTGGGCGCTCATTATGTTGATGCCGATATCGTTGCTCGCGAGGTGGTAAAGCCTGGCAGCCCTTGTTTAGCGGCTATCGTGCAACACTTTGGCCAAGGTATGTTGTTAGCTGATGGTCAGTTGGATCGCGCAGCATTACGCAAGAAAATCTTTGCCGATAGCGCCGCCAAACGCTGGTTAGAACAATTACTTCACCCGGCGATCCGCAGCGAGTTACTTAGCCAACTGGCGGCCAGCACGACACCTTATACACTTCTCGTGGCGCCCTTATTACTTGAGAACGGTTTAGATAAAGTGGTGTCTCGGGTGTTGGTTGTGGATGTGAGCGAACAAACGCAGTTAGCCCGCACAACCACGCGCGATAACAACAGTGAAAGCCAGGTTCGTGCCATTATGGCAGCACAAATCGACAGAGCCGCTCGCTTAGCCGCTGCGGATGATATTATCGATAACAATGGCACGGCCGCAGAGTTGTTGCCGCAAATTAGCCGCTTACATCAAGCGTATCTTGCAATGAGCCAAAAAATAGGTGAAAAACCGCAGTGACGACTGCCGAATTAATTTACGAACATCCGCTTAACGAAAAAATCCGCACCTACTTACGGGTTGAGCACTTATTTACCCAACTCAATAGCCTGGCCGACCTAGAAAATGAAGCACAGCAGCTCAGTTATTTTAGCGCCTTATTTACGCTAATTGATGTGTTAGATCGGCATGATATCCGCCCCGATTTACTGAAAGATATTGAACGCTGTGAAAATCAATTAGTGCAATGGTCACGCCATCCGTCGGTGTCTGATAAAAAGCTGCAAGTGATGCTGCAACAAGCGCTGCGTTTACAAAGCGACTTATTGCGCAGTGGCAAATTAAGTAGCCCGCTCAAAGACGATGTGTTTTTAGCGCCGCTGCGCCAACGGTTTGGCTTACCCGGTGGGTGCTGTTACTTTGATATGCCACAGCTACAATATTGGCTAGCCTTACCGCGGGCAGAACGACAACAGCAACGCGCAGAATGGCATAACGCCTTGCAACAAACGGAGCAAGCGATTAAATTTGTACTTAGCTTTGTGCGTGAACGTGGCCATTTTCAAACCATCAGCAGTGATAACGGTTTTTACCAACAAAATGCTGAACAATTTGAACTGCTGCGCATTAAATATCAGCTGTCGGGTGGCTCTTTTCCTACGGTGAGCGGTAATCGTTATCGCTATGCCATCCGCTTTATGCAATTAACCGAGCAAGCCGGCCGCAGTGTGTGTGCTGAAGCGGTAAGTTTTCAATTAGCTTGCTGTTAATTGCTGTGATGGCTTAAATAAGCTGATGTTGATGTCGCTTAACATAGCCATTAAGCTTAGCGCTGAAGCAAGGCTTAACATAGAGCCAACATGCAAGCGCTATCACTTCGCTTAACGCATACAGCGCTGATCTGTTACACTCTCTACCTATTTTGTTGCTGTCACCGATCTCACAGTAACAGCCGTTAGAGGAGCCCTACATGACCACCACCATTCAATGCCCAACCTGTAAAACACCGGTTATTTGGCAACCTGAATCCGTATTTCGCCCTTTTTGTAGCGAGCGCTGTAAGTTAATCGACTTAGGTGATTGGGCCGCAGAAAATCATCGTATTCCCGATAAAATGCCGATTGATGCAGCGTTATCAGAAGCCTATTTAGCAGAATTAGAGCAAGAAATGATAGCGCAGGATAATCAGTTTTTTAAAAATACAGATTAATGCAAAATGCGCTTAACTCAGTTCACAGTTAAGCATGAGCTTAGCTGTGAGTGTTGAGTGTTGAGTGTTGAGTGTTGAGTGTTGAGATATTAGAGAAAGTGTTGTTGCAGATGTTCAACAATTGGCTGATTGGCATCGGGCAGTGCAATAGTATCAAGCTCACTGATAGCAAACCACTTTACTGCTTGACCTTCTAAGCCTTGCGGCTCACCACTAAACTCAGTGACCAAGCGAATATCCAAAAACACTTCACGCTCTGGATATTGATAACGCAATTGCAGCAAAGGGGAACTGGCCTGCACTGCAATACCAATTTCTTCGGCTAATTCGCGAACCAAGGCGTGCTCTGTTAACTCACCTTGTTCCAGCTTACCGCCTGGAAACTCCCATTTCCCCCCTTGATGCTGTGATGCTTTACGCAAGGCAAGCAACACCTGCTGTTGACGCACAATCACGCCAACAGCCACATGCAACACCGCTTTAGCTAAGTTGGCCATGACAGTGCTTGTATTTTTTACCTGAACCACAAGGACAGGCGTCATTCCGCCCTACTTTAGCACCGTCACGCATCACTGGGGCAGCGTTTTGCATACCTTCTGGTAAATCACTAGCTAACTGCTCGGCATCCGCATGTTGATAGTTATGCGGTACATTGTCAGCTTGACGACGTTGCTCTTCAACTGCCTCAACATCTTCTGCCGCTTTCACTTGCACGCGACTAAGAATACCAATCACATCCAGTTTCAGTGCTTCCAACATGTTGGTGAATAACTCAAAAGATTCGCGCTTATATTCTTGCTTCGGATTCTTCTGCGCATAACCACGTAGGTTGATCGCTTGACGCAAGTGATCCATCGCCGCCAAATGCTCTTTCCAGTGTGTATCTAAGCTTTGTAACATAATGGCTTTTTCGAACTGACGTAGCACTTGTGGGCCGACCATCTGTTCTTTTGAATTGTAAGACGCGCTCACTTCTGCTTGAATACGCTCACGTAGCTTCTCTTCAAACAGCTTTTTGTCATCCGCTAACCATTGGCTAATCGGCAATGCCACGCCAAAGTCGGCTTGCAGACGCTGCTCTAAACCAGGGATATCCCACATTTCGTCCATAGACTGTGGCGGGATATAGTCATTAATCATGCTGTTAACAACGTCATCACGAATGGCATGAATGGTTTCACTAATATCGTCGGCATCTAACAAGTCATTACGTTGCTCATACACCACTTTACGTTGGTCATTAGCTACGTCATCAAATTCAAGTAACTGCTTACGAATATCAAAGTTACGCGCTTCCACTTTACGTTGTGCGTTTTCAATGGCACGACTGACCCAAGGGTGCTCGATAGCTTCACCTGGCGCCATACCAATACGGCGCATCATCGCCGCCATCCGATCTGAGGCGAAAATCCGCATCAAGGCATCTTCTAGCGATAAGTAAAAACGGGAAATACCTGGGTCACCTTGACGACCGGCACGACCACGTAACTGGTTATCAATACGACGCGATTCGTGACGCTCAGTACCAATGATATGCAAACCACCGGCTGCAATCACGGCATCATGGCGTTTCTGCCATTCTGCTTTCGCTGCCGCAACCACTTCGGCATCCGCATCGGCACCTAAGGCTTGTAATTCACTCTGCCAACTGCCGCCTAAGACGATATCGGTACCACGACCCGCCATGTTAGTGGCGATAGTGACCGTACCTGGGCGACCGGCATCAGCAATAATTTGTGCTTCGTTAGCGTGAAACTTAGCGTTTAATACTTGGTGGGTAATTTTGGCTTTGTTCAGTAACGTTGATAAGTATTCTGAGCTTTCAATTGACGCCGTACCTACCAACACAGGACGGCCAGTATCCCGAGCGGTTTTCACATCTTCGATAATGGCGTTGTATTTATCTTCAGCCGTTAAATACACTAAATCGGCCAAATCTTGGCGTACCATCGGCTTGTTGGTCGGTACCACTATGGTTTCTAAACCATAGATTTGTTGGAACTCAAACGCTTCGGTATCAGCAGTACCGGTCATACCGCCTAATTTGTCATATAAGCGGAAATAATTTTGGAAAGTAATAGAGGCCAGCGTTTGGTTTTCGTTTTGAATGCGCACGCCTTCTTTAGCTTCTACCGCTTGGTGTAAGCCTTCAGACCAACGACGGCCTTCCATTGTCCGGCCCGTGTGCTCATCGACAATAACAATATCGCCATCTTTTACAACGTAATCAACATCGCGTTTAAACAACTGGTGCGCACGTAAAGCAGCATATACATGGTGCAGTAGCGTAATATTTGCAGCAGAGAATAAGGTGTCATGTTCGCCAATCATGCCGCGCTCTCGCAACATGTTTTCGACTTGAATTTGACCCGCTTCCGTTAAGTACACCTGACGCGCTTTTTCATCCACGGTAAAGTGACCATCACCGTGTTTATCTTCTTCGTCTTCTTTTTCTTGGCGCACTAACTCGGGTACTAGCACGTTAATCTTTTTATACAGCTCTGAGCTGTCTTCGGCGGGACCGGAGATAATCAGTGGTGTCCGCGCTTCATCGATCAGGATTGAATCCACCTCATCGATAATGGCAAAGGCCAGATCGCGCTGCACACGTTCTTGTGGCGAGAACGCCATGTTGTCACGTAGATAGTCGAAACCGAATTCATTATTGGTGCCGTAAGTGATATCGGCGGCATAGGCTTTCTGCTTTTCTGGGTGTGCCATGCCGGGCACGTTAACACCCACAGTTAAGCCTAAGAAGGTAAACAACGGCTCGTTAGTTTGCGCATCACGCTTTGCCAGATAATCGTTAACGGTAATAACATGTACCGACTTGCCACTCAGAGCATTTAGGTAGGCAGGCAAAGTGGCCGTTAAAGTTTTACCTTCACCGGTACGCATTTCCGAGATTTTACCTTGATGCAGCACCATACCACCGACCAGCTGCACATCAAAGTGACGCATGTCAAACACGCGCTTACTGGCTTCTCGCACGGTGGCGAAGGCTTCAGGCAGGATGTCGTCTAAGGTTGCGCCGTCTTGCACGCGCTGTTTAAATTCGCTGGTTTTCGTTTTTAATTGTTCATCACTCAGCTTTTCGTATTCCGCTTCCAGCGCATTGATTTGCTGTACCTGTTTTTTTAATTTTTTTAAGAAACGGTCATTACGGCTACCAATTAATTTGGCAAAAAATTTTCCAAACATTATCCAGATACCATTTTAAGTTAAAGCTGCAATGCAGCCCTGGCCATGCCAGTATTATCGTCAGTGTGAGGTCTGGCATAATGCTCAGACATGGGCCGAAGTTAACAGGATATGGTGATGGTTTATCCTGCTTTCAAGGGCAGTGGCTACTGCTACTGCCGCAGCCTAAAAACTGTTACACTTTGTGCGTTGTTTTACTATTTCAAACAGGCTGCTGCAAATGAAACGTTATAGCCATAAACCAGAAGATTTAACTAAACTTTTTAGTCATAGCACTCTGGCTGGCGTGCAACAGCAGTTTCAATTAGTCGGTAAACTTAATGCAGAATTGTGTCAGATCCTGCAATTAACACAGCTCACCTCTTGTCAGGTCGCAACCATTAAAGAGGGGCGAGCGATTATTTTATGTAGTTCGGCAGCCTGGGCTACGCGACTAAAAATGCAACGCGACGCCATTCTAGACAATTTCCGCAAAAAAATCTTGCCTGAATTAGCAGGGATTGATATCGAAGTGTCACCCGTGGGTCAAACAAAGCCATTACACGTGCAAGAGCAACCAGCAAAACCCTATTGTGCAACCTTAAGTCATGATACCCGCTTACAGTTACAACAGGCCGCTGCGCAAACCGATGGCCCAGTGCAACAAGCCTTACAGCGCTTATTGCGCAATATGCCGGATAACACACCGCGCTAACGGCAAGGCTTAAAACCGCTTAAGTGAGATCCCATGTTAAATTGCAGACGAAAAAAAAGCCGCTTAGCGGCTTTTTCTTAGGCAAGTTGCGGTGCCAAAAAGGATATCGGCATTTCTGCCTTATCTTCGAAGGTCACAAATTCCCAGTTTTCTTGCTTGGCTAGTACCGCTGATAACAGTTGGTTATTTAAACCATGACCTGTTTTATACGAACGGAACTCACCTAAAATACTGTGGCCAGCCATGTAAAGATCGCCGATGGCATCTAACATCTTGTGCTTAATAAACTCATCGTCATAACGCAGGCCATCTTGGTTTAACACACGGAACTCATCGAGCACCACGGCGTTATCCATGCTGCCACCCAGCGCTAAATTGTTAGCACGTAAAAATTCAACTTCGTGCAGGAAGCCGAAAGTACGCGCACGGCTGATTTCTTTAATAAAGCTGGCGGCTGAAAACTCCATCACCACGTGTTGCGTGGTTTCTGAAATAATCGGGTGATTAAAGTTAATGGCAAAATCTAACTTAAAGCCATTGTAGGGTTTAAATTCTGCCCATTTATCACCGTCTTCTACCCGTACCGTTTGTTTAATACGAATAAACTTCTTCGCTAAACGCTGCTCGGCAATACCCGCTTCTAATAACAAATAGACAAATGGGTTGGCGCTGCCGTCCATAATCGGGATTTCTGCTGAATCAACATCAATAACTAAGTTATCAATGCCCAGGCCAGCAATCGCGGCCATTAAATGCTCAGTGGTAGATAACCGCACACCCTGTTCGTTAATCAAACAGGTACACATTACAGTATCGCCCACTAACGAAGGGGTGATTTTGAAATCGACTACCGGAGACAAGTCTACACGCCGGAATACAATACCGGTATTGTCAGGTGCAGGTCGGAGAGTAAGCGTAACCTTTTCACCTTTGTGTAAACCCACACCGACAGAGCTAACAGTCTGTTGAATGGTACGTTGTTTAATCATAAGTTTTTCCTGCTCAATTAGTAAGCAATCATAAACGGGCGCGCAGCATAGCACATCACTAATAGTATGCCAATTATTAGCTTAACAGCGGATGAATCTCATCTGCTTGACTATGTCCACTTTACACTGTCGCAAAGCGACAGCGATTAATCAGCCTGTTTTCTTAAAAACGCTGGGATATCGAAAATATCGATGCCGCCTTTTGCTTCTGCCTGTGGCTTAGTTTGTGGCAACTCTTCACGTTGTGCCGCAACCGCAGGAGCCGGTTGACGCACAGCATTACCGTGTTGGACATAACTTGTAGTAACAGGTTCAGCGCGATGCGTTGGTACTAAGCTGATATCTGGGCGACGATCCGCACCGATACCCGTTGCCACCACAGTTACGCGTAATTCGTCATGCATTTCTGGGTCAATAACGGCACCCACTACCACGGTCGCATTTTCTGAAGCGAAAGCTTTGACGGCATTACCAACAATTTCAAACTCTTCAATGCTGATATCTAAACCGGCGGTAATGTTTACCAAAATACCTTTCGCACCGGATAAATCGATATCTTCTAACAGTGGGCTAGAAATCGCTTGTTCAGCGGCTTCTTCAGCACGGTCAGGACCACTGGCGCGGCCAGTACCCATCATGGCAGTGCCCATTTCTGACATCACAGTACGTACGTCGGCGAAGTCAACGTTGATCAAACCTGGACGCGTAATAAGTTCAGCAATGCCCTGCACGGCACCCAGTAACACGTTATTAGCGGCTTTAAAGGCATCCAGCAAGCTAGTGCCTTTACCTAATACTTTTAATAACTTATCGTTAGGAATAGTAATTAACGAGTCAACATGTTTGCTTAACTCTAAAATACCTTCATCAGCATAAGCAGTACGCTTTTTACCTTCGAAGGGGAAAGGTTTCGTCACAACCGCAACCGTCAGAATACCTAACTCACGCGCCACTTCCGCAACGATAGGTGCAGCACCTGTACCCGTACCACCGCCCATACCGGCTGCGATAAAGATCATATCCGCGCCTTGTAGGGTTTTCTTGATGGTTTCACGATCTTCTTCTGCCGAACGACGACCAATTTCTGGATTCGCACCCGCACCTAAACCTTTGGTTACACTGGCACCCAGTTGTAAGGTGACGTTGGCAGAGGAATTACGTAGTGCTTGGGCATCGGTATTCGCCGCCACAAACTCTACGCCTTCAATATTGCTAGCAACCATATATTCCACGGCGTTACCACCGCCGCCACCAACACCAATAACTTTAATGACCGCTTCTTGGTTGTGGTTTTCCATTAACTCAAACATAGCTCTCTCTCCGTTTTTTACGCTTACTTAAAACTGACCATTGAACCAGCTGCTAATTTTTTTAAAAAAGCTGCTGACTGAATCACGGCTTTGACTGGCTGCCTTGTTCTGGCTGCGCACGTCCTTGCCATAGAGTAACAAGCCAATGACGCTGGCGTAGGCCGGGTCATTAACATATTCTTTTAAACCGGTGATGTGCATCGGATATCCGACCCGCACCGGCATTTGGAAAATATCTTCGGCAAATTCGACTGCGCCTTCCATCTTGGCGGTACCACCGGTTAACACTAAACCGGCGGCAATTTGCTCTTCTAAACCACTGGAGCGAATTTCTTCTTGCACCAGTTCAAATAATTCTTGGTAACGCGGTTCGACCACTTCCGCTAGGGTATGACGCGACATAGACCGCGCAGCTCGCCCCCCGACACTGGGTACTTCGATGCTTTCTTCTTTACCCACCATGCTGCGCAGCGCGCAAGCATACTGCACTTTGATCTCTTCCGCATGACTAATTGGTGTACGGAAAATTTTCGCGATATCACTGGTGACCTGATTGCCCGCTACCGGGATGACTGCCGTGTGGCGTAAGGCGCCATTGGTGAAGATCGAAATATCGATAGTGCCACCGCCGATATCCACCACGCAGACCCCTAACTCTTTTTCGTCGTCGGTTAACACGGCATAACTTGATGCCAGTGACGAGAAAATAAGCTGATCAACATGTAAGCCACAACGCTCGACACACTTCTCAATATTCTTCGCCATATCGTTCGCACAAGTAATAATGTGTGCCCGTGCTTCCATCCGAACGCCTGACATACCTACTGGGCTTTTAATGCCCTCTTGCATGTCGACCGAGAACTCTTGAGGTAAGACATGCAACATGCGACGCTCGGCGGAAATGGGTACCGATTTCGCTGCATGGATCACATTGGCCACGTCCTCGTTGGTCACTTCGGTATCGTTAATCGGCACCATGCCACTTTCGTTTTGGCAACGAATATGTTTACCGGTAATACCTAAATACACTGACGATACTTGGCAATCCGCCATTAACTCGGCTTCATTGATCGCGCGCTGTACTGCCTGCACCACCAAGTTCAAGTCGTTGACGCCGCCTTTATCCATGCCACGCGATACATGGGTGCCAACACCCACGATGCTCAGCTGATTGTCTGCGGTAATTTCGCCCACAACCGCCTTAATCTGGGCAGTACCGATATCCAAGCCTACAATCAAATCCCGCTCTAATGACTTTGTCATGTTTTTCTCTTTGTCTCTGTTGCACCATAGCGCACGGCAATACCCGTGTCATAACGTAAATCCACTTCCACCATGGCGGCGTTTATCTTGTGTTGCTGCATGGTGGGATACAACTCAACAAACCGCTGAAGCCGCTTTAATGATTCTTCCCTGCCCAGTTGCAGCTGTAAGCCATCGGCTAATTCTAGGCGCCAAGCAAAACGCTCGGTTAACCAAATTTGCCGCACACTAAACTCATGTAACTGCAGCAATTGCTGCATATTAGTAAACATGTTCAGGGCATCCTGCGCTGAGCCTGCTGGCCCATGCAATAGGGGTAGCGAAGTGGTCAGCTGTTCGAGTGGGGCATCAAACACCACCCCTTTGTTGTTGATCAGCTGCTCTGAATTCCACACCGCGACCGGTTGCTGCTCTGTCACCACCACCACCAAGGTATCAGGCCATTGTTTGCGCACGGCGACCTGATAAACCCAGTGTTGTTGTTGCAGGAACTGCTGCACCTGATCCACGTTCACTCTAAAAAAGTTACCGACATATTCCTGTTGAATGCGTTGCTGTAACGCTTTGGCATCCAAATGCTGAAAATTGCCATACAACTTCACTTGTGAAATCGGTACACTTTGTTGATCTTGTACCCATTGCACTAACTTCACTGTTAAATAACCTAAAAACACTAACGAGCAGCCAAAAAACACCAGCCCCGCGATAAAAGCGGCTCGGCTAGGTGTAGCTGGCTCGGTCGCAGTGTTCGTCATACTAGCGGCGCGCCGACTCAGCTTGCGTTAAAATCGCCAGCACTAACTGTTGAAAACTGTAACCGGCGGCTTTCGCTGCCATGGGCACTAACGACTTTTCTGTCATGCCCGGTACGGTATTCACTTCTAATAAATAAAATTGACCTTGCTGGTCCAGCATTAAATCAACCCGGCCCCAACCTGAAGCGCCCACGGCTTGAAAAGCCGCTAAAGCGGTTTTTTGCATTGCTTGTGTCAGCTCTGCCGTTAATGGCGCAGGGCATAAATATTCGGTGCTATTGGCCTGATACTTCGCTTCGTAATCATAAAAGGAGCGTGGTGTGCGCATCTCAACAATCGGCAATACCGCACCATTTAAGATGGCGATAGTAAATTCACGCCCTTCAATCCAGCGCTCGACTAAGACCTCTTCGTCATATTGATGCGCTGTTGCAATAGCTTGCGCTAACTCTTCAGCCGTAACTGCCACGCTCATGCCAATGCTCGAACCTTCATTGGCGGGCTTAACCATCACTTTGCCACCAAGTTGCGCTAGCATGGCGGCGTAATCTTCAGTGCCTGGCCTGGCTACAGCAAAAGCCGCCGTTGGTAATCCTTGGGCTTGAAACAACCATTTACAGCGAATTTTATCCATCGCTAAGGCAGAACCCAGCACACCGCTACCGGTATAAGGCAAGCCGCGCTGCTCTAAAGCGCCTTGCATCACGCCGTCTTCGCCGCCGCGCCCGTGTAACACAATAAACACTTTATCGGCGTCTAGGCTGCTTAAATCTTGTTGTTGTGGGTCAAATGCAAAGGCATTAACGCCAGCATCTAATAATGACGCTAACACCGCTTTGCCAGAACGTAACGACACTTCACGCTCAGCTGAAGAACCGCCAAACATCACCGCTACTTTTGCGTTTTGGCTCATAACGCAGCTCCCTTAGTCGCTTTTAATTGTTCGATATTTAATCCCAAAGCACTCAGTTGTTTTACTAAGGTGCCGATATTGCCCGCGCCCTGCGTTAACACCACATCCCCGTCTTGCAGCACATCGGCTAAACAAGCGGCTAAATCGCTTGGCTGCGCCACATAGATGGGTTCTAACTGGCCACGCGCTCGAATAGAACGCGCTAAACTACGGCTATCGGCCCCGGCAATTGGCGCTTCGCCTGCAGCATAGACTTCCAATAATAATAAGGTGTCAACTTCAGACAGTACCCGAGCAAAATCATCATACAGATCACGGGTGCGGGTATAACGATGTGGCTGATAACACATCACCAAACGTCGTTCTGGCCAAGCATTGCGCACCGCAGCAACGGTAGCGGCAACTTCTGTTGGGTGATGACCGTAATCGTCGAGCAAGATAGCTTTGCCACGACCGGTGTCAAATTCACCATACTGTTGAAAACGCCGACCAATGCCTTCAAATTTACTTAACGCCGCTAATATCGCCGGTTCCGCTATGCCTTCGTCTTGCGCTAAAGCAAAAGCAGCGGTGGCATTTAACGCATTGTGCTTGCCTGGCAAATTTAGGATCACTTGCCGGGTTTGACCTTGAGCATCACGAATACTGAACTGCGTGCGTGTGCCAGACTGCTGAAAATCGCTGATTTGAAAGTCGGCATCTTCACTAAAACCATAGGTCAGCACCGTGCGGCCAATGCGCGGGATCAAGTCACGTAATACGGGGTCATCTAAACAAATTACCGCCATGCCATAAAACGGCAGATTATGTAAAAACTCTAAATAGGTGGCTTTTAGCTTTTCAAAGTCACCTTGATAGGTGTCCATGTGATCCGCTTCAATATTGGTGATCACCGTTGCCATCGGTTGCAAATGTAAAAACGAGGCATCGCTTTCATCGGCTTCGGCAATTAAATAACGGCCCGCCCCTAAGCGTGCATTGGAACCGGCAGAATTTAACAAGCCGCCAATTACGAAAGTGGGATCGGCACCGGCTTCAGCAAAAATTGAGGCGAGTAAGCTGGTCGTCGTGGTTTTGCCATGCGTACCTGCAATAGCAATACCATGGCGAAAACGCATTAATTCACCAAGCATTTCGGCACGGCGCACCACAGGAATGCGCAACTCGCGTGCGGCTTGCACTTCAGCATTGTCATTTTTAATGGCGCTAGAAACGACCACAACACTGGCACCTTGAATATTTTCAGCACTGTGGCCAAAGAATAATTCTGCACCAAGGCTGCGCAATCTGTCGGTAACGGTGTTCGGTGCGATATCCGAGCCGGAAACCTTATAGCCTTCATTGACTAATACTTCGGCAATACCGCCCATGCCGGCACCGCCAATGCCAACAAAGTGAATGCGTTCAACCCGGCGCATCGCCAGTTTTTTCTGTTGTGGCGTGGTAATCATACTGCTTGTCCTGTTACTTGCCGACATACTGCTATTACTGCGGCAGTCGCATTGTCTCGTGCCTGCAGCCTGGCATTTTGCGCAAACTGCTGCAGCACACTTTTATCTGTTAAACACGGCGCCAATAATGGCACTATGCCTGTTTTGATGAGTTCCGACTGCGGTAATAACCAGCCCGCGTCAGCACCGGTTAAACTGCGGGCATTGGCGGTTTGGTGATCATCAATCGCGCTGGGCAGCGGTACAAAGATTGCGGCAACGCCAACGGCGGCCACTTCGCTGACGGTCAAGGCACCGGCACGACAAATCACCACATCAGCCCAACGATAAGCCGCTAACATACTGTCGACAAAGGCACTGACCTGCACCGACACACCCTTTGCTTGTAATGGCTGGTAAGCGGCTTGCACTTGCGCCAGCATGGCTTCGCCCGTTTGATGCCAAATCGCGATCTCACCTTGTGCGGCCAACGTGCTAAATTGCTCGGGTAACTGCTCGTTTAAGGCTTTCGCGCCTAAACTGCCGCCGACCACTAAAATGTTGAGCGGCTGCTCACTGGTACGCGGTTGGCGACAAGCAATCAGTTCAGCCCGCACCGGATTGCCCACCACCTGTTGTTTAGCTGAATTGGCAAACGCTGCCGGAAAAGCCACTAACACCTGCTTGGCTAAACGCGCCAGTAATTTATTGGTGCTACCGGCAACGGCATTTTGTTCATGGATCAATAAAGGCACACCGGCTAACCAGGCAGCCACGCCACCGGGGCCACTGGCATAACCACCAAAGCCAATCACTAAGCTCGGTTTTACCTGCTGGACCACTTGCCGCGCCTGTCGGATCGCCCGCCACACCATCAGCGGCGCATGCACAATGCTGCGCCAGCCTTTACCACGTAAACCCGCCACTTGGATGGCATGAAATGCCCAGCCAAAACTCGGTACTAAACGCGCTTCCATCCGATCTGCAGTGCCAAGCCAAGCAATCTCCCAGCCTTCAGCATGCAATGCTTTTGCTACTGCCTGTGCTGGAAAAATGTGGCCACCGGTGCCACCGGCCATAATCAACGCTAGCGGTTTAGTCATGCTTACCCCCGCTAACGGCCTGCTTGCCTTGCATCCGTACTTCAAAGTCAATGCGCAGCAATAAAGCCGCGGCCATTAACATGATAATTAAGCTACTGCCGCCGTAACTGACAAAAGGTAAGGTCATACCCTTGGTCGGTAACATACCGCTGGCCATACCGGCGTTTACGGCGGTTTGAAAACCAATCCAAATGGCTAAGGCATAGGCTAAGAAACCGTGGAAACTCATGCCTTTTTGTAAGGCGCGATTACCCATCATCAGCGCACGAAAAACGAGTAAGAACAACAAACTTAATAACGCCGCCACCCCCATAAAACCGGTTTCTTCGCCAATAACGGCAATGATAAAGTCGGTGTGCGCCTCGGGCAGATATTCTAATTTTTGAATACTGTTACCCAAACCTTGGCCAAACCAACCACCGCGACCAAAAGCCATTAAAGACTGGGTTAACTGATAACCACTGCCAAAGGGATCAGCCCAAGGATCAAGGAAGGCCGTGACCCGACGCCAGCGGTATTCGCTGTAAAAAATCAGTACACCCACTGCGGCAATCCCAGTGAGAATTAACGCAATAAACTGCCACAGCCGAGCACCGGCTAAAAACAGCAACACCACCGCAGTGGCGAACATCACGATCACGGTGCCTAAGTCAGGCTGCATTAACAGCAGCACTGCAAAAATAAACAGCATGATTAATGGCTTAAGAAAGCCCATTAAGTTTTCACGAACTTCTTCATGCCGCCGCACCAAATAACTGGCTAAATACACAAAGAAATACAATTTAGCCGGTTCAGCCGCCTGAATGTTGATGGGGCCTAACGCTAACCAACGGGTTGAACCGTTGACGTTTTTACCAAACAATAACACGGCCACCAGTAACGCTAAGGCGGCAAATAACAGCTGCATATTGTAGTTATGCCAAAAGCTGATGGGTAAACGCATCACGACCAAGGTCGCGCCTAAACCAATGAACATATACACTAAATGGCGCAGCGTGAAATGCAGCGGATTGTCAAATAAACGTTCAGCCACCGGAATAGAGGCACTGGTTACCATCACTAAACCCAGTGTCAGGATTAACAACAGTACGGTTAAAAACATACTGTCGTAATTACCCTGATCTTTACTCTGCCACCAAGCATCAAAGCGAGGTAACGGATTAAAACGACCACCCAGTAAAGCTGCTTTAATCATTTCAGCTCCTTTACTGCTTTGGCAAACTGCTCGCCGCGGTCGGCATAGCTTTTAAACATATCTAAGCTGGCACAAGCCGGTGATAACAACACCATATCGCCCGCTTTAGCTAACGCCGCTGCGGCGCTGACCGCTTGCTGTAATGTTTTGACTTGTACGCTGTCGGCTTTTAACGCGGCAATCGCTGGGCCATCTTGGCCTAAGGTAATCAAATGCTGCACATCTTGCTGCAATACGGTTTGTAACTCTTGCACGTCAGCGCCTTTAGCATCGCCGCCAGCAATCAAAATCAGCTTGCCTTGAATGCCGGGGCGTAAACCCGCTAAGGCGGCTAAAGTCGCGCCAATATTGGTCGCTTTTGAATCATTCACCCAGCGCACGCCATGAAGCTCGGTCACTAACTCACAACGATGCGCTAAACCGCTAAAAGTACGTAAAGTGGCCGCTAAGGCTGCACGAGAAGCCCCCGCCGCTAAGGCTAAAGCCGCAGCCGCTAGCGCATTAAATTGGTTGTGCTCGCCAAACAAGCTCATCTCAGC
This sequence comes from Rheinheimera sp. UJ51, assembly GCF_020819615.1. Lineage (NCBI taxonomy): Bacteria > Pseudomonadati > Pseudomonadota > Gammaproteobacteria > Chromatiales > Chromatiaceae > Rheinheimera > Rheinheimera sp. UJ51. Next base: position 269,726 of record NZ_JAJHOG010000002.1, on the reverse strand, counting down.
GACAGGCAATAACGGCTCACCCTCTACTAACAACCAAGGCGCTTGCTGATGCTGCACAATGCCGTAACCACTGGCGTTTGGTTTTAAACTCAGTGCCAAGCTAGCGTGCGACTGAGCGGGTTGCGTCATGCGATCATCCGCATTGTAAATGGCTAATTGGCTATGCCGATGAATACGCTGTTTGGCTGCCGCGTACTCGGCAATGGTGTTATACCGATCCAGATGGTCAGCGCTGATGTTTAAATTCACACTGGCGACGACCTTTAAGCTATCGGTGGTTTCTAATTGAAAGCTGGATAGCTCCAACACAAACACTTCAGCATCACTGTGGTTGATCGCTTCTAATACCGGTAAACCGATATTGCCGGCCGCAACTGCTTTGATACCGCTTTGCTGCAACATGGCCGTAGCCAACATGGTCACGGTCGACTTGCCATTAGAACCGGTGATCGCCAAGACCGGTTTGCGGTTGAAATGCGCAAACAGCTCAACATCACCAATAATCTTAGCGCCTTGTAACCGAGCAAAACGCAAGGCCGGATGCTTCACCGACAAACCCGGGCTGACGATAATCAGTTCCATCTGCGCCAGTCTATTGGCGTCTAACTCACCTAAGTAGATACCATCGACTTTCTCAACCGGGATCTGCTCTAGGCCAGCGGGTTGTTTGCGGGTATCCATCAATACCGGCTTGATCCCTTGCGCAAGCAAAAAGCGTACGGTCGCCAGGCCAGAAAGACCGAGCCCCACTACTGCAATTCGTTTTGCTGTTAGGATACTTTGCATGCTGTTATCTCAGTTTCAGGGTGGCAAGGCCAACCAGCACAAAAATGATGGATAAGATCCAGAAACGCACGATAACGCGCGGCTCTGGCCAGCCCTTTAATTCGTAATGATGATGAATAGGTGCCATACGGAAAATGCGTTGTTTACGCAGTTTGTAAGAGCCAACCTGCAGGATCACCGACAGGGTTTCCATGACGAAAATTCCGCCCATGATAAACAGCACGATCTCTTGACGCACCAAAATGGCGATCACACCTAGCACCGCACCTAATGCCAACGAGCCGACATCGCCCATGAACACCAAAGCCGGATAGGTGTTAAACCATAAGAAACCTAAACCTGCACCAATTAGCGCGGCACAAAACACCACTAACTCACCGGCATAGGGTAAATAAGGAATATTTAAATAACTGGCAAAATTAACGTTACCGCTGGCATAAGCAATGATGGCAAAAGCCCCCGCCACCATAATGGTCGGCACTATCGCCAAACCATCTAAGCCGTCAGTTAGGTTAACGGCATTACTGGTGCCGACAATGACGAAGTAACTGAGGGCAATAAATAATAAACCCAGTTGCGGCATCACATCTTTAATAAAGGGCACGAGCAGTGCCGTTTCAGCTGGCCGCTCTGCGGTGCTATACAAGAAAATGGCGGTAATAAGGGCGAATACGGATTGCCATAGGTATTTCCAGCGCGCGATTAAACCACGGGGATCTTTTCGGATCACCTTACGATAATCATCGATAAAGCCGATAGCCCCAAAGCTAACGAGTACAAATATCACCACCCAAACGTATTTGTTGGCTAAATTAGCCCACAGCAGCGTAGAGATTAACACTGAACCGAGGATCAAAATGCCGCCCATTGTAGGCGTGCCTTTTTTCGAAAAATGACTCTCTGGGCCATCATTGCGAACCACTTGCCCAATTTGCATGCGCTGCAGCGCCGCAATCAGCTTAGGCCCTAAATAAAGACTTAATAATAACGAGGTTAACACGCCTAAAATGGCGCGAAATGTCAGATAACTAAAGACATTAAAGCCGGTGTAATATTGTGTTAGATATTCTGCTAACCAGACTAACATGCTGGGATCTCCTGCTGACAACGTTCTAGCAAGTCTTGTACTACTAATTCCATCTTCGCACTGCGCGAACCTTTAACCAGCAGTGTCACTGCCGTTTCGGCTGCAATAATGGGCAGCAATTGCGTAATTAGCGTTTGCCGTTGGCTGAAATGTGCTCCTTGCTGTTTGAACACATCACTGGCGCTCTGTGATAACACACCGACAGTGAACAACAGATTAATCCCAGCCGCTTTGGCATATTCACCGATTTCTTCGTGGTATAAACGCGCATTGGTGCCAAGCTCACCCATGTCTCCGAGGATCAACCCCCGAAAGCCACTGTAACTGGCCAGTAAGTCAATGGCGGCTTTTACCGACTCGACATTGGCGTTGTAGGTGTCATCGATAATTTTTAGCGTTGAGCTAACCTGGATCAGATTAGTGCGCCCTTTCACAGCACGCATTTTTGCTAAACCTTGCTGTACCTGCTGCGCACTGATACCAATGGCGATGGCAGCTGCCGCGGCGGCAAGCGCGTTAGCCACATTATGACGCCCTGGCACCGTTAAACTTATTGGCAGCTGCTCTGTTGGCGTGTGCAACGTAAAATGCGCACAGCCGAGGCTGTCTAATTGCACTGCTGAAGCATAAAAATCGGCTTGTGGCTTATCGACGCTAAAGGTTAGGCAGGGTAAATGTGCCACCTGGGTGAGCCAGAAATCACTGTAATCACTGTCTAAAGAGATGACCGCCGTGCCTGATGCGGGAATACCCTGATAAATTTCTGCTTTAGCGCGAGCAACACCGGCAATATCGCCAAAGCCTTCTAAATGTGATGCGGCAGCATTAGTAATAAGCGCCACATCGGGTTTTACCAAAGCGGTGGTATACGCAATTTCGCCATGATGATTGGCGCCCAGCTCCATCACCGCGTAGCGATGTGCTGCCGTTAAACGTAGTAAGGTGAGCGGCACACCGATGTCATTATTGAAATTACCCGAGGTTGCTAACACCTCGGCTTGCTCACTTAAAATAGCCGCCAGCATTTCTTTTACCGTGGTTTTACCGGCACTGCCCGTCACGGCGATGGTTTTAGGAGCTAAGCGTGCTTTTAATGCCGCAGCAAACTGGCCTAAGGCTATACGCCCGTCGGGGACTAAAATATAAGGCACGTCCACCGGCGGTACTTCACTACAAATTAACGCCACCGCACCTTTACTGACGACATCAGCTAAAAAGTGATTGGCATCAAAGTTCGCCCCTTTTAAAGCAATAAATAACGCGGCACCGCTTAATGTTCGACTATCCGTGCTCACTGCATCGATTTGCACATCAGCACCCTGCCAGGTGGTGCCCAGCATTTGGGCTATCTCTGATAATTTAAGCGTGATCATGATGCCATCTCCGCCACCAATTGTTGAACATAGGCTCTTTCATCGTAATGCAGTACTTGGTTACCCATGATTTGTTCTGTTTCATGGCCTTTACCCGCCACCAAAATAATGTCGCCCTGTTGCGCTTCGGCAATGGCTAACTTGATGGCGGAGCGTCGATCGGGCTCGATGGTGTAGTTGCTTTGCGGATGCATACCCGCCGCAATATCTTGCAAAATCTGTAAGGGATCTTCGCTACGTGGGTTATCCGACGTGAGAATAATATGATCGGCTAATTGTTCTGCCAGTTGCCCCATGATGGGCCGCTTACCTTTGTCACGATCACCACCACAGCCAAATACCGCCCATAGATGATTATCACAATGCTGACGCAAGGCCCGTAGTGTTTGATCCAAGGCATCAGGTGTGTGAGCGTAATCGACCACTACTGTCGCACCGGTTTTTAGGCTGTACTGTTCCATGCGCCCAGCCACCGGTTGCAATAAAGCCGCTACCGCAATCAAGTCAGACAGGGAATGGCCCAAGGCGTGTAAACACTTCACGGCGGCCAGCGCGTTTTGCACATTAAATTCACCCAGCAACGGCAAATTTAACTCGTAGTTTTTAGCGGCATACTTTAACTGACAATAAGTCCCGTGGGCTTTTGGGCTCAAACGTTGGTAGCTCAATGCCTGCACATCCGATTTACAATCGATACTGGCACCATAAGCATGCACAGGGATCTGCATTTGCTCGGCGTAATGACGACCGGTTTCATCCGATAAATTCACAATGGCCAGCATACTTTGCTCAGGTTTGAATAATAGCGCTTTTGCCGCAGCATAAGCGGGCATACTGCCGTGGTAATCTAAATGATCACGACTTAAATTGGTAAACACTGCCGCCGCAAAATGCAAACCGGCCACGCGCTTTTGAACTAACGCATGCGAGGACACTTCCATGGCCACTAAACGCACACCTTTACTGACCATTTCCGCCAGGATGCGCTGAATATCGACAAAGTGCGGCGTGGTGTTTTTTAAGGGCGTAAGCTGTTGCCAGTTGCCATAACCTAGGGTGCCAATCACCGCGCTCTTAACACCAAGCTCGCCAGCAAGCTGAGCAATAAAGCTACTTACAGACGATTTGCCATTGGTGCCGGTAACGCCAATTAATGTCAGTTGCTGTTGTGGCTGGCCATAAAAGTCAGCCGCCAATTTCGGTAACACCGTATTAAGCCGTGGTATGGCCAACACCCGACTATCGCTCGAATGGGTGTTTTCCGTCAGTACTAAGGCGGCGCCTTGAGCCAAGGCTTTATCAATAAATAAACTGCCATCTGTGGTTGTGCCGGGTAAAGCAATAAACACATCGCCAGGCATCACGTCGCGGCTATCAATGCGTAAGTGCTGCAACTCTAAAGACGGCACTTCACTGAGGTAATTCGCTAACCAACGTTGACTATTAACCGGCATTTTGACCTCCACGAACCGCGGTGATCCTTGGGCGGCTCTGTCCATCTGGTGGCAAATTAAGCAGCTGCATCGCTGCTCCCATAATATTGGCAAACACCGGGGCAGCAATCTCGCCACCATGGTAAAAATCACCGGCAGGTTCGTTAATCACCACCACACAGGCTAATCGCGGTTGGCTGATTGGGCCAACACCGGCAAAAGAAGCGATATAATCATCACCGTAGCCGCCGGCGACGGCTTTACGAGCCGTTCCTGTTTTGCCGCCTACGCGATAACCGGGCACTTGTGCACGTGTTGCCGTGCCACCAGGACCAATATTCGCTTCCATCATTTCCAGCATAGCCAGCGCAAACTCTTCTTTTAATACCCGTTCGCCCAACTCTGGTTCCGTTTGTTTAACAATGCTCAGTGGCCGGTTAATACCGCCATTGGCCATGGTGGCGTAAGCGCGTGCCAGTTGCACAGCGGTAACCGATAAACCATAACCGTAAGAAAAGGTAGCGCGTTCAAAGTCAGACCAACGCTGGCGGAAACTAAAAATACCGGTGCTTTCACCAATAATGGAAGCGCCCGAATCTTGGCCTAACCCCATATTGTGATACAAACCAATCACATGTTGATGCGGCACTTCTAACACTAAGCGCGCTACCCCCATGTTGCTCGATTTTTGAATAATACCGGTGAGATCTAAGCGATTGTAATTAGAGGGATCGCGCACCCAACTGCCACCAATGCGCATAAAACCAGGGCTAACATCCACTACCGTATCTAAATTGGCCGAGCCAAACTCTAAAGCGCTTAAGACCGCTAACGGCTTCATAGTAGAACCCGGTTCAAAGGTGTCGGTAATGGCCCGATTACGAAAGCGATGGATGGGCGTATTACGGCGGTTATTCGGGTTAAACGAGGGGCTATTCACCATGGCTAAAATTTCGCCGGTTTGCACGTCGATCACCACTGCCGAGCCAGACGCAGCGCCATTGGATAACACCGCTTTTTTCAATTCACGATAAGCTACCGCTTGAATGCGTTGATCGATGCTCAGTACCACGGTGGCCGACTCGGTCGCTTGCTCGCGCTCTAATACTTCGATTTCACGGCCTTTGGCGTCTTTACGATAGACCTTGCGACCCGCTGTACCGGTGAGTAAATCATTAAAACGTTTTTCAACACCTTCTACGCCAACGTCATCGACATTGGTAAAACCGATTAACTGCGCGGCAACTTCGCCAGCAGGATAATAACGACGCGATTCTTGGCGGAAATGAATACCGGGCACGCGCAGCTTGCGCACATAATCGACCACTGCTGGATTAACTTGGCGCTGTAAATAAACAAAACGCCGCTGCGGGTTATCACCGATGCGGCTAAGAAGTTGCTGCGGGCTCAGTTGCAGAATTTCTGCTAGCGCATGCCAACGCCGCTCATCCCCCGGCGCGTTGCGCTCCAGTACTTCTTTAGGATCTGCCCAAATGGCTTCTACCGGTACACTAACAGCCAATGCTTCACCATGCCGATCGAGGATCATGCCGCGCATCACTTTGTCAGATTCCACGCGTAAACTGCGCAAGTCACCCTGAGTAACCAGCATATCCGGCTCAAGCACTTGTAACCAAGCGGCCCGCGCAACCAAGGCTACAAACACCGCGCTAATACTGACCAGCACAAAAGCAAAACGCCAGCCGAGTACGGCGGGCTGCGTTCTGGTTTTTGCTTGGGCCTTGCTTACCGGGCGTTTCATTGTAATTTCACCGTAATATCACGATCGCCCGTAGGGCGCTGCATATTCAGTTGTCGCCGCGCAATCTCTTCTACACGGCTGTGTTCGGCTAACGCACGTTGCTCTAACAGCAAATTGCGCCATTCGGTATCGAGCTGATCACGCTGTTGATAATTTAAGTCCTGCTGGATCGTTAATTGCCGGTTTAAATGCGACATTTGCACGACGGCCAAGGCAGACAGCAAACACGCCAACAACAACGCGATAACTAACTTGCGTTGTTGCAGTTCCTGGGCAATGATTTTGATCAGCTGGACTTGTTTCATAGCGCCTGCCTCTCTGCGATACGCAACACCGCACTTCGTGAGCGCGGATTTGCAGCCAGCTCGGCGGCAGAAGGCATAATCGCTTTACCTATTAAGCGCAGCGGGATCGCCTTATATAACTGAGCATCCGTTAACGGTAAGCCACGCGGCACCGGTTCAGGTTTGGAATGGCGACGCATAAATTGTTTTACTAGGCGATCTTCTAACGAATGAAAGCTGATCACACAAAGCCGGCCGCCAGGCTTTAACGCTGCCATTGCGCCCTGTAACGCTAAATTCACCTGCTCTAATTCACTGTTAACGTAAATACGAATGGCTTGAAAACTGCGGGTCGCAGGGTGTTTTTTCTCTTTCGGGCTTTTCGGCAGCACATTGCTAATTAAATTAGCCAGCTCACTGGTGCGTGTTAGGGGTTGCTCAGCACGGTGGGCAACGATGGCATTAGCAATACGCCAAGCCGATTTCTCTTCACCGTATTCCCGCAGGACAAAAGTAATGTCTTCGACATCGGCATGGGCTAACCACTGAGCTGCAGATAAGCCATTTGTAGGATCCATCCGCATATCCAGCGGACCATCGCGCATAAAACTAAAACCACGTTCAGCTTCGTCTAATTGTGGGGAAGACACGCCAAGGTCAAGTAAAATGCCATCGATTTTGCCGAAAATGTTTTGTTGTTCGGCGATATTTGCCAGGGCGGCGAAGGGGCTATGGGTGATGTGAAAACGCGCATCGGCGAGCAGTGGGGCTGCAGCGGCAATGGCGGAAGGATCGCGATCAATAGCGAATAAGCGGCCATTAGGCCCTAACGCTTGTATTATTTCTCTACTGTGACCGCCACGGCCGAAAGTGCCATCTAAATAGATGCCATCAGCCTTGATTGCCAGGCCTGCTAACGTTTCCGCTAACAGTACCGAGATATGTGGACTTGTGGTCATTTACAGTACAAAATCCTGTAATCGTTCTGATAACTCCACAGTACCGGCTTCTGCTTGCTCCAGCTCAATATCCGCTGCAAGCCGCTCTTGCCAGGCTGCTTCATCCCAGATTTCAAATTTATTTAATTGGCCCACCAAACGGATGTTTTTCGTTAATCCAGCGTGTTGCCGCAATGAAGCTGGCAACAAAATACGGCTGCTTTTATCCATATCACAGTCGGTGGCATTACCCAGTAATAACCGCTGTAAACGGCGTTCCTGAGGATTTAAGCTTGAGAGAGATTTCAGTTTTTCTTCTATTTCTTCCCACTCAGCTAGCGGAAATAGCAACAAACAGGGATCGTGCAAATCGATGGTGCAAATCATTTGGCCCTGAAATTCAGACATAAGGCGTTCACGGTAACGCGCTGGAAGCGCTAACCGGCCCTTTTCGTCTAATGTCAGTGTAAATGATCCACGAAACATCTTAGTTTGCCCGCCTTAAGAGTTTGCGTTGCTCGAGTAAAGTATCAGAGACGACAAAAAGGGGTGTCAGCTACCACTATCACCACAAATTTACCAAAATGATCCACAATTACCCACATATCCCCACAACGAGACAGTTTAGGGTGCCGCTTCCGCTGCTGTCAAGGTAAAAACACCGGCAAAGATCGAATAAGATCGAGCTAAAATAAGCGCTCTAGCGAAGTGGATGATTTTGGTAGGAAATTCCTTTTGCGCAGAGTGAAGCAGCGTGCTTGCTATTGTGGAATAATTTATTCAATATAAATTAACATTAGCTATCACCCCTGGCAGCGTCTTTGCCGGTGTTTAAGGGCAATAACCATGCTAAGTCTGTTGAAAATTCAAGGAATGTTGGACCAGTTGTCCGTTAGCGAGCGGAAACTCGCTGACTTTATTTTAGATAATTCGCATTTAATGCGTGATTATTCATCACAACAATTGGCAGACGCCGTTGGCATTAGCCAGTCGAGCGTGGTGAAATTTTGTCAAAAATTAGGCTACAAAGGCTATCCCGATTTAAAACTGGCCATCACCGAAGCCGTCGTGACCGCATCAACCCTACAACGTGAACAACAAGACGTAAATACAGCACTCGGTAGCGTAGCGCAGCTCGCCGAACAATTGCAGTTAGGGCTGACACAAAGCTTTCGTAATCTGCTGAGTATTAATAGCGAAAAAACCTTAAAACAAGCCGCTCGGTTATTAGATAAAGCCGATTGCATTTTATTAGCGGGTTGCGGCCACTCCGCCGTTGTCGCCGCCGATATGCAATGCCGCTTACTTGAACTGGGCAAACTGGGCTTGTATCACAGCGATCCGGCATTAAGTTTACAACTGGCACGCACCCTCACGCCTAATAGCGTGCTACTGTTGATTTCAGACAGTGGTCAAAATGCGGATATTTTGCGGTTGGAAGTGTTTGCCAGACAGCGCAAACTTAAGATTATCTCGTTAACGCGTTATCAAACCAGTGCGCAAAGCGCCGGGGCGGATTTGCAATTATTCACGCTGGGCAGTGAAACCGACGAGCAGCTGCAACAGTTGATTACACAACAAGCGCAGCAGCACCTCTGTCATTTATTGTATTTAATGCTGTGTCAGCAGCCCGCTAACCGACAACAGCTAGCGGACCATACGCAGGTGATGAGCTTAATGGAAAAGCATTAACTGCTCAGCATCTGCAAGCCTTGAATATCCGTGATGCCCAAGCCTGGGGCATCACCAATAATAATATCCGCTTCATTAAAGGTAACACTGCTGGTGACCGGGTTAAAGGCACACAGTGACGGCCCATCTAGGTCAATCTTGGTAATCACATCGGCTTTCGCTACGGCTACATGCACCGCTGCCGCCACACTAATGCTCGATTCCAGCATACAGCCAATCATACATTGCATATCATAAAACGAGCAGATATCAGCAATCTTGATGGCATTAGAAATACCGCCCGTTTTCATTAGCTTAATATTGATAATATCGGCTGCACGCATTTTGATCAGTTCAATCACTTCGCGTGGCCCAAAACCGCTTTCATCGGCCATTACCGGCGTATGTACGCGCTCGGTAATATACTTTAGTCCTTCCAGATCATAGTATTTCACCGGCTGTTCGATTAGCTCGAGCCGCACACCGGCATCTTCTAACTTATGCAGGGCATACACCGCTTCTTTCGCGGTCCAGCCTTGGTTAGCATCTAAGCGGATCAACGCCTTACCTGCCACAGCGTTATAAATCGCTTTTACCCGCTCGATATCGACCCCTATATCTTTGCCGACTTTCACTTTCAGCGTTTCAAAACCTCGGGCAACAGCATCTAAGGAATCGGCCACCATTTTATCGATGTAATCGACACTGATGGTAATGTCCGTCGTTAGTTTAGGTACACCGCCACCCAGTAACTTGTATAACGGCGTTTTATATTGCTGGGCAAATAAGTCATACACGGCCATTTCCACTGCCGCCTTCGCACTGTAGTTTTTCATAATACAGTTTTGAATAATGCGGATCAGATGGTTTAAATCACTGATGTCTTGCCCAATCAATTTGGGCTTCATCACCGTGCGGATCGCCCCGATTATCGAATCATGAATATCCCCCGTGATCACGGCCGTGGCCGGAGCTTCACCATAACCACGATGTCCCGTATCAGTCTCGATAATGACAATCACATCTTCAATTTCATTCACCGTGCGCAACGCGGTTTTAAAAGGTGTTTTTAATGGCACCTTCAGCATACCCAAACGGATATCGGTAATTTTCATAATAACCTCAGTTAACGCAACGATTTAATAGCATAAATACGATCCAGATAGCTCTGCTCAGCATTGAGATATAGCGGTGCCAAGGGCGTGACGGATACACTGTTTAAGGTGCCACGATAAAATTCGCCAGCGGCATTAACATAAGCCAGATCAAATACCGCATGGATCACAAAGGGTTCGCCCGCACTTTCACCTAAGTACAACATGACATGACCAGGACGATAAATAAAATCGCCTATTTGCGCCCGCTTAATCGCCTGTAGCTTGCTGCTGTTGCTACTTTGTTCAGTAAAACGCACATTTTGACCAAATTCGCCATAGCCTTGCTGACCTGAGTTACGCGGCATCAGCAAGCCAAAACTGCGGAAAATATCCACCAAAAAACCGGTACAGTCGACGCCGTTATAGTCGTAACCCCAACCATAGCGCTGACCTAAGTATTTAAAAGCTTGCCGCACAATATGCTCGGTGCTGTAAGGCAAGTATCCAATATGCACATCTTGATTGCGCGCCAGCAACGCCGGCACTAACTGTAACTGCCCATCGGCGTTACGTGTGGGTAATTGCACGATATAGCTGGCATGCGGATTTTGACCATAGAGGTTATGCCCCACTGCAGCGGCGGATAATAGCGGCAAGCGGGTGCCCATATCCAGCTGTAATTCCGAGATCTGCGGTTGATTTGGTACATAATTACTAAAAGCACGCGCGCCGGTGACCACTAAAAAAGGCGCTTGCTCGGCATAAGCCAGCACCTGTTGTCGAGGCGCCAGCGCCAGCGCCTCTGTCGCCACCCAACCGCTATAGTGGTAGTTTTGCACTAAAGACCAGTGACCGTCGGCGCTTTGATGTAACACTGCCACCGGCTCACCAACAAACAAGGCGGTTTCTTGTAAGCGATTTAAATCTAACGACATGCTGTCGTTAAAAACCCGCAGCGTGGTTGGCATGGCTAACAAAGCACTGCGTTTCGTTACCAATGCAAATTGTGTGCTGGTGTTTGCAGCAACACCGGCACGATTCACTTGTTGCTGGATGGGCGCCCAATCGCTTTCTTGCAGTGGTTTGCCATCGGCAAAAAAACGCGGTGACGGCGGTATAGCACTTACCTGTTCGATCACCTTGAGCAGCTCGGCCCGACTAAACTGCAGCGGAATCTCCGCTATCGGAGTCATTTCAGCTTGCTGGGCAAAGGTTTGGGCATTTCGCTGCACAATTTGACTGGGGGTAAGTAACAATTCAGCAGCATTGGGCTGCTTAGCTAACCAATATTCTGGCGACAAATGCTCGACTTTTAATAGGGGAATATCTGACGTGAAATGTTCTGTCGCAGCACTGCTTAAGCCACTCATCAGCAGCAACAAGCCGCCCGCGAAAGCATATTTTAAAGCTAAAAAACCACGCATTTGCTCGACTCTCGGTCATCAAGGAATGAAATATTCCAAATATTATTAATTTTTAGCATAAATTATTTTCAAAACCAACAAAAGATTGCTATGTTAAATTTGTGCAGAAATCAAACATCCCTGCACAGCGCCGCAAGGCTTAAGCAGCGCAACGTTATAAAAAACTATAAAGGGTGTAACATCCAGGAGAGATTGCAATGAAGTTGAACAGGCTTATTCAGTCTATTGCCCTTGCCGGCTTTAGCTCGACGGTCGTCATGGCGCAAGATACTGTAACCCCGGAAGCCGATGATGCAAAAGTTGAACGCATCAGAGTTACCGGCTCGAATATCAAAAGAACCAATATTGAAGGTTCATTACCTCTCACGGTATTCAGTAAGGCAGACATTGATGCTCAAGGCATCACCTCTGCTGAACAATTACTGATGCAACTGAACATTGCCGGTAACTCCTCAGATAACCTCGCCAGTAACGGCGGTATTGTTTCTGAAGAACAACGCGGTAATAACGGTGTTTCAGGAGCTAACTTACGGGGTCAAGGCGCAGATGCCACCCTGGTATTGTTAAACGGGCGCCGCGTTGCCACACACGGCTTAAAAGGCCGCGCAGTGGATTTAAACTCAATCCCCTTTGCCGCCTTAGAGCGCGTTGAAGTGCTTCGGGATGGCGCTTCTGCCATGTACGGTACTGATGCAATCGGCGGTGTCATTAACTTTATCACCAAGAAAGATTACACCGGTGGTGAAGCTTCTGCCTTCATGGATGTGACGGAAGCCGGTGGTGGTAACATTTACCGCACCAACCTATTATTAGGTGCCGGTGACATTAATAAAGATGGTTGGAACCTGTTTGGTACCCTGTCTTTTAAACGAAATGCCACGTTAGAAGGCTCAGATCGCGATTTTTCTAACACCTTCCAACCTAATCGCGGCTTATCACCGGATACACGCGGTACCCCTTTTGCTACCGTGTTTAACCGTGGTGCTACCCAGCCCAACTTAATTGGCACCGGTTTAGTCGATCCACGTGATGGCCAATCAGTCATTGCGGTAAACATTTTAGATTTGCCGGGTGCGGCGGGCTGTGAAAGTGGCGGCGATATGATGGGCCCTTACGATCAAAAGTTATGGAGCTCGGAATCTTCACGTTATGCCTGTGCTTGGGACTACCCTGCGGCAGCACGTATTCAACAGCCGCAAGAAAGTACAGACTTTATCAGCCGTGCCTCGTTTAAACTGAACGAGAATCACAGTGCTTATTTAGAACTGGTTGCTTCCAAAGTCGATGTCAGTAAGGCCTTTGAACCGAACCAAATTTCCCCCGGCACCACCTTTGGTCCTGCCACTTGGTATCCTAGCACCGGTGCGTCTTACAACACCATTTACAATGCTTTAGCCAATTACTTTGGCGCATCACAGCTAAATTATGGCCAACCCATAGCTTATCGCTGGCGTTGTATGGCCTGTGGTGGTCGTGAAATTGATACTGAAACTAATTCTTATCGTTTGATGGCGGCATTTGAAGGTATTATTCCTGGTATTGAGTGGGACTACACCGCAGGTTTATCACGCGCATCAAGTGAGTCAGAATCTGTCCTTGGCGGTGGATACCATTACACCGCTGAACTGCAACAAGTATTAGGCAGCGGTTTAATTAACCCCTTCTTATTACCTGGTCAAAGCCAGTCTGCCGCGGGTATCGCAGCATTAGAGGCCGCCTCCGCCACCGGTGTTAAATTGTATGGCGGCGAGTCATTAATGACGCAATTAGATGCCACCATCAGTGGCGGTTTTGGTTTTGACTTACCTGGCGGTGAATTACAAGCGGCGTTCGGTGTCGATTTACGCCGTGAAGAGTTTAAATTTAATGGTGATGAACGCGCCGAGATGCGGCCAATTTTTAACGCGCCATTCGATAATGCCAACGTGTTAGATAAAGTCAGCCGGGATATTCAGGCGGTATTTGCTGAATTCTATCTACCGATTTTCGATAGTTTAGATGTCAGCTTATCGGGTCGTTATGACAAATATGACGGTTTTGGTAGTACAACTAACCCGAAAGTGAGCTTTACTTGGCGGCCAGTAGAAGGCTTCTTAGTGCGCGGTGCTTATAGCACGGGCTTTAAAGTCCCCACCTTTAACCAGCTGTTCAACGGCGTCACAGAATCGCAATACACCGGTCTTGATTTAGCCGATCCTGCCACCTGTGCTAGCGGTATCGCCAGTGAAACATTGGCCGGTTGTGCTTCGATTCGCCCGGTAGAGATTTTCGGTGGTAAAGAAGATCTGCAACCTGAAGAATCAGAGCAGAAGAGCATCGGTTTTGTGGCTGCGCCTTATGACAATTTTAACTTCAGCGTCGACTGGTGGGAAATTGAACGTACCGACACGATCCGCTCCGCGCCTCGTGATGTGCTGATTGCAAACTACGCGCAATTCCAAGCTAACTGGATCCGTGATAGTAGCGGTCAAGTAATCGCCATCGACCGTCGTTATATTAACTCAGGCGGCACCCTAACCCGTGGTATCGAAATTGACGCTAATTTAAGCGGCGAGTTTGCCGACGGTAATTGGCGCTTAAATATGAACGGTAGCTATATTGACAGCTTCAAAACCAAAGGCTTAGATTCACTGCCTTACAGCGATAACTTAGTGGGTGAATACGTTCGTTATTACAACCTGCCGATCAAGTGGAAACATACGCTGAACCTAAGCTATGTGAAAGGCGATTGGAGCCATACGTTAAGCCAGTTATTCCGCGATGGTTACAAGGATGAATTACCGGTTAGCGTGCGTAATGGCAGCTACATTCCAGATGATTGGAACCCAGAAGTCAGCAGCTATACCACCTATAACTATAGTTTGAGCTATAGCGGCTTCGACAATGTCAGCTTTACCTTTGGCATTAAAAACATCTTTGATCGCGATCCACCTTTTACTGCACACCAAAACGACTTTGCAGCCGGTGCAGCATGGGAGCCGCGTATTGCCGATCCACGCGGCCGTTCCTTTACCTTACTGCTTGATTACAAGTTTATGTAAGGTGAGTTAACACCCCGCAATAAAAAACCGCACGTTGTTTTAGCAACGTGCGGTTTTCGTTATTAGGGGAGTCGGTCATTAAGCCGGGTTTTGTGCTCTGTTGCCAGAGTAGCAATCATTCCTCTAGGACTTAGGTCACCCTAAGCCTCAAGCAATCTACCCGCCCTCAACGCGGGCCGCGCCATAGAGGGCCTATTTGATCTTGCTCCGGGTGGAGTTTACCGTGCCACGAACTGTTGCCAGTCGCGCGGTGCGCTCTTACCGCACCCTTTCACCCTTACCTGATCTCAGGCTTTCCGAAGAAAGACTGAGCCATCGGCGGTTTGCTCTCTGTTGCACTAGTCGTAGGCTCGCGCCTCCCAGGCGTTACCTGGCACCCTGCCCTGTGGAGCCCGGACTTTCCTCCCCTTGCTTGCGCAAGCAGCGATTGCCTTGACCCACTCCGCTGTCCATTATACGCAAAAGCCGCGCCGACAACAGCATATTTGCCTGTTGCAGCACAAATGCTCGCGTTAAGTGCCATTATTCGATGGCAAAGCCGCCATGGCCAACTATAGTTAATCCGATAACGTCCCCTCAACAGCGACTCCCAGCCTTATTCGCTACCTTAGTTCAATAAGGAGCCAACATGTTTATTATTACCAATCGGCGCGTGAATGCAGGCAAAACCACCGTAAAAACCGCCTTTGGCGACAAACCCGCAGAAGGCCCCAATGAATTACGTTTAGCTGAAGCCAGCCGCGTGAATGGCAAATGGCACATCAATGTCTTTCCGGATCGAGTGAATGCCGCGGGCCAAGCAATTAGCGCCAAAAAAGCCCAGGATCAAGACAGCATGTTCGCCAGTGAGTACGTTGCTAAGCAATTGGTCAGTAAACTGAAAACTTACACCCCCTCGCGCCACCTCATGTTGTATGTGCATGGCTTTAATAACGATTTAGCCTCGGTGCTCGATCGCGCAGAGCAGCTTGAGCAAAACTATAATTTAGAAGTGGTGATTTTTAGCTGGCCCGCGAATGGTGGCGGTGTACAAGGTGTTTTAAGTTATAAAAGCGACAAACGCGATGCGCTGGCCTCAGTAGGCGCACTTAACCGAGTGCTCGAGCGTTTACAAAGTATTGTGCAGCAACTGCATGCCGATTATGTCGAACAATTAGAACAAACAACCGAGGCAAAATTTGGTGATGACGCTGAAAAGTGGGATCGCTATTTTACGGCCGCGGCCGCTGCGCGCTGCCCCTTTACCATTAATTTGATGCTACACAGTATGGGCAATTATCTGTACAAACATTTGTTAAGCTCCAGCGTTTATGCCGGTGATCAGTTAATTTTCGATAATATTGTGATGGTGGCCGCAGATGCGAACAACGCGGGGCACGCTGACTGGGTAGATAATATTCAGTGTCGCAATCGCTTGTATATCACGTTGAATGAACATGATAGTGCGCTACGGGCATCGCGCATGAAAATGGGTGAGAAACAAAGAGCGCGTTTAGGGCATTACCTACGCTGCTTAGAATCTAAAACCGCCACCTATATTAATTTTACTGGGCAGGCCCATGTCGGCACTTCGCATGCTTACTTTGAAGGTAAGCCACTGGAGAATTCGCAAGTGCGCAGTTTTTTTCAGTTAGCCTTCAACGGCCAGACTGCCGAAGACAGCCTGACCTTTGACGCAGCACGCAACCTCTACTACTTTTGAGTCGCGTTTAACGAGGGCTTTTCAGCCCTAGAGCAAATTGATATAACACATTTTTCTTTTCGTTATGAATTTGCGCAGTTAAGGCAGCGGCTTGCTTGAGCGGTAACTCCGCTAACAGGAGTTGCAGCGTACGTTGCGCCTCTGCGCTGATCTCTGAAGCTGGCTTTTCGGCTTCGGCGGCAATCATTAACACCATTTCACCTTGGCAGCGCTGCGGATCTTCGCGCAACCAGTGCTGAATTTGCGCGGCGTTGCCATAGGCAAAATGCTCGAAGGTTTTGGTCAGCTCTTTCGCTAACACCAATTGCCGCTCAGCACCCAGTACTGCGGCAACATCATCTAAAGTATCTAAAATACGCCGGGCCGTATCGTAACAAATAATGGTGCCAGCATTGGCTGGAACATCGGCTAATTGCTTTTGCCGTTGACTTGCTTTGGCGGCTAAAAAGCCAATAAATTGAAATTTATCGGTCGGTAAACCGGCAGCACACAAGGCGGTAATCAAGGCACAAGGACCTGGAACCGGCACTACGGGTACACCGGCTTCACGGCATAAACGCACTAGGCTGTAACCGGGGTCACTGATCAACGGCGTGCCGGCATCAGAAATTAACGCAACATCTTCACCAGCAAGGCATTTTTCAATAATGCTGGCGGCGCGTTGTTTTTCATTGTGATCATGTAAAGCCAGCAATCGATTGCTGATACCAAGGTGTTGTAATAACTTGCCGCTGTGCCGAGTATCTTCAGCTGCGATACAGCTAACCTGCTGTAAGGTAGCTATCGCCCGCTGGCTAATATCAGCCAGATTGCCTATCGGCGTGGCCACAACATAAAGAGAACCGCTTTGTTTGGTCATATTTCGCTAATTATTTGAGCTTAACGGGTTGTGTCAGTAAGATAACACCACGAAAACTCTATGGTACTGTGCATTGTGAAAACCAGCAAATTTAAGCCGCTATTTATTTTAACCATGGCCGCCTTAGTCAGCAGCTGTGCGCAAACCATTCCGCAGCAAAGTAGCACGACTGAGCGCGAGCTAATCACCGAGCTAGCCAAAGACGAAACCCGCGAACCGGCAACGCTTTCGGCTGAGCAATTGTTAGCTCAAGCCGCAACTTATCAAGGCGAAGCGCAACAAATTCGCTTATTAAAAGCCGCCGAAGCCGCCTTGTTCGAGCAAAACAGCACGTTGGCCTTAGCCATTACCGATACCTTACGCCAAAGTGACAGTGCGCTGATCCGCCAGCGTAATCAGGTGCTGTTGTTACAAGCTTATCTGCAACATAACGAGCTGGCGTTAGCCGAACAACTGATTGAGCAAACTAACCGCACACAACTCGCACCGAGCGATCAAGCCGCCTTTTTATGGTCCAGTGCCAAACTGTATCAACAGCAACAGCGCGCTTACGCTGCGGCCCGCAGTTTATTGCAATTAGATGAGATGCTCGGCAACAACCCTACGCTACTAAACAGCTATGCTGAATTACATGAACAGTTATGGCCGCAGCTCAGTGCCTTAAGTCATAGCGAACTGACCAACTTACAAGTAGGTGCGGGCCAGCGCGCGCGCGGTTGGCTCAATTTATTAGAAGTGGTACGCAATAAGCTGGGCAACCCCGAACAATTAAACAATGCGCTAACCGAATGGCAACAACGTTATCCGCAGTTACCGAGCTTGTCGCAATTACCAAAGGCTTTACAACAGCAATTGGCCCTAACGCCTTATCAACCACAGCGTATCGCCGTATTATTGCCGCTTAGTGGTCAATTTCAGCAACATGCTAAAGCGATTCAATATGGCTTACTGGCCGCTACCAGCGCGGATAACAGTTTACCCCGTGAATTGTTGTTTATTGATAGCCAGCAATCGGTTACCGACATTCAACAGCAATTAGCAGCGAAGCAAATCGACTTTGTGATTGGCCCTCTGTTAAAAGATCAGGTAGAACAAGTCAGTAAACAAGCCGATTGGACTTACCCAACCTTATTTTTAAACAGCCGTGACAGTCAATTACCGGCGCAACCTGACCGTTTTTACTTTGCTTTAAATTTGGAAGATGAAGCGGCGCAGATGGTGCAATTGTTTGCGCAAAAAAATTATAAGCGGCCTGTGATCATCAGCTCACGTAATGCCATTAGTCAGCGTATGCAGCAACACTTTACCCGACAATGGCAAGCACTGGGCCATGAGGCACCCGAGAGCTACCAATTTGAAGCCAAAGCTGAATTAGAAGCTTTAATTACTCGGTTATTAGAAACAGATAGCAGCCGCGAGCGTATTCGGCTGATCTCCGGTTTAATTCCTGGCAGTGTGGAAAGTGAAGCGCATAGCCGCTTAGATATTGATGCTATATATTTACTTGCCGATCCGGTGCAAACCAGAATGTTTAAACCCTTTGTCGATGTCTCGGTGATGCAAACCGCGCCAAAGCTGCCTATTTACGCCAGTTCTCGCAGCTACAGCGCCGGCGGTGATGCTAATGATTTACGCGATCTAAACGGCCTCACGTTTACCGAAACGCCTTGGTTGTTAAATGAACAGCACAGTCAAAAGGTTCGGCAGCAATACCTGGCATTGTTTAGTGAGCAGGATGAAACCCTGCAGCGATTATTCGCAATGGGCTATGACGCCTATCACATTATTGGCAGCCTAAAGCAACAGCAACAATTACCCAGTTTAAGCCATCCCGGTTTTACTGGCCGACTGACCGTCAACGCCGATGGCAGTATTAGCCGGCAATTAAGCTGGGGCAGTTACCGTAGCAACCGTTTGGTTGCGGTGCAAGAGCCGTAAGCCCGCATGAACGAGCTTGGTCAGCAATATGAAGCCTTGGCGCTGCAATTTTTGCAGCAACAAGGCCTAAGCTTGGTGCAACAGAATTTTAGCTGTAAGCTCGGTGAAATTGATTTAATTATGCGCCAAGGCCCTTACTGGGTGTTCGTTGAGGTAAAATATCGGGCGAGCACAGCGTTTGGTGGGGCATTAGCCGCCATTACGCCCGCCAAACGACAAAAAGTGTTAAAAGCCGTACAGTATTATCAACAGCAGCATCGACTTAGCCAACAGCCTTGTCGCATAGATGTGGTAGCCATTGAAGGCCAAGCGCCCTATCAGTATAACTGGCTGCAAAATGCCTTTAGTTAACAGGACCCCGGATGCAAGAACATATCAGACACCTGTTTAGTGAAAATATCCAAACCATGATCGCCACCAGCGAAGCGTTAGCCGGCCCAATTGAAAGCGGCGCGCTAATGATAGTGCAAACGCTGATTAATGGCGGTAAGGTGATTTGTTGTGGCGAAGGGGCCAGCGCTAATTTAGCCAGCCATTTTGCCCAACTGTTATTGGATCAATTTGAAACCGAGCGCCCGTGTTTACCCGCATTTGCTTTACAAGCGGATCACTCTAGCCTGCAACCGGCTAACCAACAAAATCATGATTACTTAGCGAGGCAAGTGAAAGCGTTAGGCCAAGCTGCGGATATTTTAGTGGTGATTTCACTTAATGGTGCAGAACAAAGTCTGATCCGTGCAACCGAAGCGGCACTGACCAACGATATGAAAGTGATTGCCCTCACGGTAGATAACAGCAGTGATTTATCCGGGTTATTAAATCAACAAGATGTTGAATTAAAAGTGCCGGCACACCGTCCGGCACGGGTGATTGAATGTTACACCTTTTTACTACACTGCCTTTGTGAATTGATCGATATGACGCTGTTTCCACAGCAAGGAGAGTTTTAATATGATGAAATTAGCCAGTGTTTTAGCTGCTATTCTATTGCTACAAGGTTGTGCTGCAGCCGTGGTGGCCGGTGGCGCAACCGCGGTGACCGCCGCTAATGATCGCCGCACTTTAGGTTCGCAAATTGATGATAACGGTATAGTGCTAAAAGCGCGCCGAGCATTAGGTGATAACGACATCACTGCTAAAGGCAGTAATCTGAATGTGACGAGCTACAATGGCGTGATTTTGCTCACCGGCCAAGCCAAAAGCGAGCAAGTTCGCGAGCAAGCACAACGTTTAGTGCAAGATATAGCCAGCGTAAAAATGGTGCATAACCAAATTCGCCTTGGCAACAATACCTCACTGACCACCCGCACCCGCGATAGCTGGATTGGCACTAAAGTAAAAAGTAAGTTGTTAGCCGATGATGATGTCAGTGGTTTAAACATCAAAGTGGTTACCGAAAACGCTGAAGTGTTTTTAATGGGGCTAGTAGGTGGGCCTGAAGCAGATAAAGCGGTTGATATTGCCCGTAATGTCGAAGGTGTGGTTCGGGTTATTAAAGCCTTTGAAAGCCCGCAATAAGCGGAATTAATCACACGCCATCGCTTATTTACATGATAAGCGATGGCGTTTGCTTTAACCGCTTAGCACTGCTGCAGGGCTTTTAATACCTTAGAATGAAACTCTCGGTGTTTTAAGATCAATACCACCACCACAGTTGCCCCCATAAACAAACTGCTATCAATAAACCAGGTAAGTGCCGCTAGCGAAAAATAGATGGCGCGCAAACCATAGTTAAACGAGTGGTTGGCTTGATCAATCACCTTGGCCGTGCGGCTGGTATACAAATCTTGTTCTTCTGTCGCCATCTCGCGTCCATCTGGCGCTGCACCAATTAATACCCCACAAAAACCGTATTGGCGTAATGACCAGGTAAATTGGAAAAAGGCAAACACATAAATCAACGCTAACAACAAAATCTTAATTTGAATTTGTGTTTCGGTTTGCGCGCTCCACGGGATCAACCCGCTCAGCATAGTGTTTAAGCGTTCACTCGATGTCAGCACCGTTAGCAAACCGGCCATAATTAACAAACAACTTGAAGCAAAAAAGGTCACGTTGCGCTCAAGGGTAGAAATCAGCCCGACATCCGCCATCTTATTGTCACGCCGTAACATCTGCTGCATCCAATGGTTTCGCTTCCGGCGCAGCTCAAATGACAAACAACTCACCACTTTCGCGCGGCGTTTCGCGTAGAGGGTGTAACCTCCCCAAGCTAAACTAAACCAAACTAAGGCGATAATATCTAATAAGCTCAGCACTGGACGCTCCTACCTGTTTTAACTTTGTGCATAATATAACGAAAGCGCAGTGTGCCTTAAGACTGTTTTATTAAGACTTATGCGTAAACAAACTTTGCAACTACCCCACCAGATAAGTACCGGTACCCAACGCGATATGAATACCCAGCTCGTTATGCAATTCCATACGACAAACTGCCACTTTATTGCCCGCACGGATCACTCTGGCGCTAGCAATAAACACGTTGCCACGGCCCGGCCTTAAGTAATCGGTGCGAATATCAATAGTACTCATTTTACCGAAACGTTCGTGCAACTGCTCTGGCGCAACTTGCTGCACGCGACCTAAGGCACTGGATACGGCCATCAGCCCCCCCGCCACATCCAGTACCGAAGCAATCACGCCGCCATGCAAAATTTGCTGTAACGGGTTGCCAATCAGTTGCTCTGCCCAATTAAAACGTACTTCAGCCACTTCCTCATCAAAGCGGGTTACGGTTAAACCGATGAGTTTATTAAAGGGCATTTCATTGAAAACGCCAGCAATATAAGGCACCAGTTGTTCAGGAGTCATGTCATCGTCTTATTTTTATGGATTTTTGTCAGTGTACTGCCTCTGTTGTTCACTGCAAAGCCTGCTGGGGTATAACTTTGTGGCATTTCTGCTTACAATACGCCTCTTTTTGACCGGAGATCGACACCGCGTGCTTGAGCAAATGCTACCCGCCCTAAAACAAACCTTTGGTTATGACACCTGGCGTGAAGGTCAGGCTGAAATTATTGGTGCGGCGATGCAACAACGTGATTGCTTTGTATTACTGCCAACCGGTGGTGGTAAATCACTTTGTTATCAATTACCTGCTCTACACCTACCTAAAGTGACGTTAGTCGTTTCGCCGTTAATGTCTCTGATGAAAGATCAGGTTGATGCGTTAAAAGCCAATGGTATTGCGGCCGAGTTTATCAATAGCAGTTTAAGCCGCGACGCCGTGCAAGAGGTCTTTACGCAGCTGTACGACGGCCGTTTAAAATTACTGTATGTCGCCCCCGAACGCTTGTTGCAACCCAATTTCATTGCTCGTTTACAAGAAGTAGGGGTGAGCTTATTTGCTATTGACGAAGCGCACTGTATTTCGCAGTGGGGCCATGATTTCCGCCCTGACTACATGGCTTTAGCGCAATTAAAACAGCGTTTTCCTGATACTCCGGTGATGGCCTTAACCGCCACCGCTGATCCCGGCACTCAGCAAGATATCTTGCAACAACTCGATCTAAACAACCCACTGATTTATCGCGGCAGTTTTGATCGCCCGAATATTCGTTACACGGTACAAGAGAAGTTTCGGCCATTAGAACAACTGCTGGCTTATCTGAAACAACAAGAGAATAACAGCGGCATTATTTATTGCAGTTCACGGCGAAAAGTAGATGAGTTAACCGCGCAATTAGCCGAGCGGGGCTTTCGCGTGGCCGCTTATCATGCAGGTTATGACGCAACCCAACGTGACCAGGTACAAGACGCCTTTAAACGTGATGATATCAGCATTATTGTGGCTACCGTGGCCTTTGGCATGGGTGTTAATAAACCGAATATTCGCTTTGTGGTGCATTTTGAACTCCCTCGCACTATTGAAGCTTATTACCAAGAAACGGGGCGCGCAGGACGAGATGGCGTGGCGGCAGAAGCACTGCTGTTATTTGATCCGGCTGATATCGCCAGAATGAAACGCTGGTTAGAAGCCGAAGATAACCCGCAACGCGCAGAAGTGGCGTGGCAGCGCTTTCAATCAATGGCCGCTTTTGCCGAAGCGCAAACGTGCCGCCGACTGGTGTTATTAAATTACTTTGGCGAAGCACGGCAACAACCTTGTGGCAACTGTGATATTTGCTTAAATCCGCCACAGCAATTTGATGGCACCCAAACTGCGCAACAGGCATTGTCTTGTGTTTATCGGGTAGGCCAAAACTATGGCCTGCACCATGTGATTGAAGTGCTACGTGGCAGTCAAAATCATAAAATTCAAGAGCTTGGGCACGACAAACTCTCTACCTGGGGCCTAGGTAAACAACTCAGCCATGATTATTGGTTAAGTATTTTTCGACAACTCATTCACTTTGGCTTGTTACAGCAAGATATTACTCAGCATTCGGTATTACGTTTATTGCCCGCGGCACGCCCAGTGCTGCGAGGTGAACACCCACTGCAACTGGCGGTGCCTCGCCTTCAAGCTAGCAGTAAAACGCCGGCGAAGCTTGGCCAACAAAAACATGACAAGGTATTATTTGCTCGCCTGCGAACACTGCGCAAAGCCATCGCAGAGCGCGATGACGTGCCGCCTTTTGTGGTATTTAGCGACGCCACGCTGATTGATATGTGCCACAAACTGCCCACCGATAACGCCGCCATGCTGGCGGTATCAGGGGTGGGTTTTACGAAGTTAAGTCGTTACGGCAAAGAATTTATGACCGAAATTGGGGATTATCTGGCTGATAGCCGTAACCCTCTGCTAGAGTAGTAAGCCTACATCCTATTTTTTAACCTGAGGTTCACAGCTTGTCACGTTTTCTGACCTTAGCCCGCATCGCCTTGTTATGCTTAAGCCTATGTGGCAGCGTTCATGCTGCCGGCACCTTGGATATTATTCAGCAACAACCGCATCGGTTAACCGAGCTACAGTATCAAATCACCGATGTGTCACTGTCGGCCAATGAACTGGTAGCAGACCCCGCGTTGTTCCATAACTTTTCCGCGCTAACTCCCCAACAAAATACCCTTAGGATCACCGCGCAACAAGCTGTTTGGCTGTTAGCCAAAATTAAAAACCCGTACCCTGAACCGTGGGATGCGGTGCTGAGCTATCATTTTCTCGCCGTCGACAAAGTCAGTTTTTATAAAGTCGCAACCGATATCCCTAGCGTGCAATTTCTAGGGCGCAGCGGTAGCGCATTTCCATTTAGTGAGCGGCCTTTGCCGCTCTACAGCTTTTCACAACCGCTGCGCTTTGACATTGCAGAGCAAGTCAGTGTGTTAATTAAGCTAGAAGATGCCGCCATGATAGGTACCGAATTAAGCATTTCTTCGCTTGCACCGCTGCTCGAAGCAAGCCAGCAACAGTTACAATATGACAGTATGATTAATGGCGCCCTGCTGTTACTGGCCTTACTAGCACTGTGCCGGGGTGTACAGCAACATCAACCGGCACTGTATGCCTTAGCGGGGTTTTATCTGGCCTTTTTATTAGTGCTAAGTACGCTTAATGGCCAAGCCTTTAGTCGCTTATGGCCATTACATCCAGAAATGAACGCGGTATTTATTTACATTAGTGTTGGGGCGAGCTTAGCTTGCTTAAGCTTGTTTGCCCGTTTTAGTTTACTGCGGCAAAGTTCAGGCTATGGTTTATGGCTTAATAGCGGCAGTTTCTTGCTGGCCTTGTTGCTATTATTTAGCCCGTTATTTGCCTCAGGCCCCATGAAGCTTAAACTCTTGTTTATCTGTATGACCTTAGTGTTAAGTATCACGTTGTTGCAGGCATTATTTATTAGTTTGACCACGCAGATCCGCTACACGCCACGGTTTTCCTTACTTGCAGTGGCGGCTACCTTGCAGTTATTACTACTGCAACTTAACTACATGGCCAACTTCGTGCAGTGGCTAAACACTAGCTTATTGTTTGTTTTGGCCATCTCCACTTTTTTATTACTGCATATTCCCAAAGCACGATTACAGTTTGCCCGTCGTGATCTTTGACTATATTTTCAACTACCTCTTGCAGACAGAGGCCATAGCACCCTAGAATGGCGCCGCGGCAAATCGCCGTTTCTATCGACTATTCTTTAGTTATTTCGTTCGGAGTCTTAAATGCAACGACTGCGTGAGTTATCGCGTCGTGTTGAGGCTGTGTATGGCGAAATGGCGGACACATTTTCCAGTTATCAGCAAGACAGCGGTTTAAGCTGTCGTAGTAGCTGTGGTGAGTGCTGCACTCAACCCACTATTGAAGCGACCGTGCTAGAAATGTTACCGCTGGCATTACACCTGTTTGATCAGGGTAAAGCCGAGCAAACACTGACACAACTCGAAGAGTTACCAGAAGTTTCTGGTTGCTTTTTTTACCAGCGGCTATCGTTTGATGGCAAGCAAGGGCAATGCACTGTATATCAGCAGCGGCCTAGTATTTGCCGGGTTTTTGGTGCGGCAGGATACCGTGACAAAATGGGCAAAACCTCACTTTCGGTATGTAAAACGATCAAAAGTGATAAAGCAGAAAAGTACCAACAACACCTGATTATGCTGACTGAGCATCCGCCACCGATGATGATGTCAGCCAAAGAGCAGGTCAACGAGCTAGATTATGAATTGGGTAATAAGCATTATCCGATCAATCAGGCCTTGTTATTGGCGCTAGAAAAAGTGCTATTTAAATCCTATTACAGTAGTTTTAGTACTGATTTACAAATAGCCTAATGCCCTAATGCAGACCTGACAAAGCTTTGCGCTGTGTCAGGTCTGACGTTTAAAACCCCGCTAAAACAATCTTACCCATGGCTTTACCGCTTTCTAATAGGGCATGCGCTTTACGTAAGTTAGCCGCGTTGATGGTGCCAAACTGCTGCTGCAATGTGCTTTTGACTTGGCCTTGTTCAATCAGCTTGGCGAGATCGGTTAATATCTGATGTTGTACCTGCATATCGGCAGTAGCAAATAACGACCGGGTAAACATAAACTCCCAATGCAGAGAAATACTTTTTTGCTTCAACGGCATAATATCCAAGCCACCGACCGGATCGTCAATCAATGCGAGCTTGCCCTGTGGTGCTAGCGCCTTTACTAATTCAGCATAATGCGCATCAGTGTGAGTTAAACTTGCCACGTGGCTGACGGCATCAATACCCAGCGCCTGCAACTGCGCTAACAACGGCTTACTGTGATCAATTACATAGTGCGCGCCCATCTCTCGCACCCAAGCTTGCGTTTCTGCTCTGGAAGCCGTCGCGACAATCGTTACCGTGGTTAATTGCCGCGCCAGTTGCAACAATACCGAACCGACACCACCGGCAGCCCCGACCACCAGTAACACCGGTTTCGGATGCTTTAAGCTAGGCGTAGCAATATCTAGGCGGTCAAACAACATTTCCCAGGCCGTTAGTGCCGTTAAGGGTAAGGCTGCCGCTTCTGCATAACTGAGGTTCGCCGGCATTTTGCCGACAATACGTTCATCCACCAGCTGAAATTCTGCATTTGAGCCTGAGCGCTGCAGTGCACCGGCGTAATAAACTTTATCGCCCGGCACAAAATGCTGCACTTTTTCGCCAACAGCAACAACCTCACCCGCTGCGTCCCAACCTAAAATTTTATATTCGCCGGCTGGCGGTGTGACACGTTGCCGAATTTTTGTATCAACCGGATTAACCGAGATCGCAGCGATCTTCACCAACACATCATGGCCGCTGGCCACCGGTTGCGGTACTTCAATATCCAATAATGCTGCCGCATCGCTAATTGCTAGTGAGTGTTGATAGCCAATCGCTTTCATATATCCCTCTGCTTTTTATCAAATTGAGTAACTGAAATCAGTGTGCCAAGCTTCAGCGACAAAGCGCCACCTGCCGTTGCAGCATACCAAGCTGTGCCCTCAAATAATTCAGCCGTAAGGTTAAATCGGCGCTTTGTGGGCGAATGCCTATTTTTAAACCCAGCACCGCTAAATTAACCCCTTGGCAAGCTTGTAAGGTGTCTGCCACTGCTTGCTCGGTTAACCAAGAACCCGGCTCACCAAACGCCACTAATTCATTCGTTTGTGCCGGTTGATGGCTGTCTCGCCAAGCGCCATATTCGGTGGCTTGATCAGAAATACCCGAGAACATCACGCCGGCGAGCAAGCCCTGGGCTTTGGCTGCGACGATATGCTGTAAGGCGCCGTCGGCCTGCCGAGTTTCTAACACTGAACGGCCCCAGTTAATCACAACGCCCAGCGGATGCTCTGGCGCTTGCGTGGCATTCAGTTCAGATAGCACGCTTAACTCATCGGTTAAACTTAAAAACCCTTTAGACGGCGCATGGCTGTCGATTAAGGCATCACAATGCTCTACCAGCAAACGCGCACCGTGCCAATCCCAACTTAACAAGGTTTGCATAGATGTTTTAAACGCCGCGGCAGAACCGGCACAGTTATGCCGTGCCGGCGCGCTATGTAGCATAATAGCAGTCACGGCTTGCCGTTTCAGATGGGTATTCAACTTAGCAATAGCATGATTCGCTTGGCGCATAAAGGCAATCGCGGCTTCACGACCGGCTTCATCCGTAGATGCCAAGCCAAATGTAGGTAAGGTGGCTAAAGCGTTCATCACGCCAGGAATAGTGGTAAAAACAAAATCCCACTTAGTATCAATATGCTGCAAAAACCACTGATCATCCTGCGCATGCAAACTGCCTAAAAAAGGGTGCTCTAAGCCACGAACCGATTCTAAGCTTTTTAACTGTTGATAATAAGCAGCTTCAAGTTGGGGATCCCAACCCGATACATTAGGAGAGGCGGCATAAGCCCCTAAATAAAACGACATGGCTTGAAACCTGTGTAAGAAAAAAATCTATCATACCGTGTCTTGTTAAAAAACGGCAGCCCCAGCCTAGCGGTGAAGCCTAGCGATTGTGCTGCTGCGCTAAAGTGATTACACTCGATACTCGCATCTGTGGTGTTTATAACCTGATTAGGAATCTTTATGACGTTTTTTCGCCGAACCTTACTCCTTAGCTCCGCTTTCTTAATGATCAGCGCCTGTTCACCTGAGCCAAGCAGTAATACTCCGACAACGGCCGTGGAACAAGCGGCTCCTGCTGCCCCCAGTCGCGTGTTTACCGAAGGTAGCCACTACACTGTTTTAACCAACCCGGTACTTGAAACCGCGCATCAGCGCTACATTACTGAATACTTTTGGCTAGGTTGCCCGCATTGTCAAAACTTTGAACCGACCTTACGCAATTATCTGCAAGCCAATCCGGATGTGGTGTTGGTACGCAAGCACCCCGCCCTAGGTGAGCGTTGGGCTTTTGATGCGAGTGTGTTTTATGCTTTGCAACAAAGCGGCAATGAGCAGTTAGTTGAACCGTTGTTTGAACTGTATCGGCAAACACGGGAACAACAAAACACCATGCCCGATACCAAAGCAATTAATGCGTTCATGGAGCAACATGGGCTCGATCCGAAGCAATTAACTGAACTGGCGCAATCGCCAGCCGTACGCCAAGCGATGGAGCAAGCCAACCGCGAAATGCTCGATAACCGCATTCAAGGCGTACCCAGTGTGGTGGTTAAAGGTAAGTATCTGGTGAATGGTGATTTACCGGAAGATGTGAAAACCGCTGAAGATTATTATCAGCTGTTAAATTATCTGCAAAACAAACCCTAAACGTGCAGCGGGCCAGCCTTAACCCTCTGGCCCGCTTAACGTAAACACCAAATGTTTGCGCATATCTTTTAGCACTACGCCCTTTTTCAACAATAAGCCACTGAGCTTTTTTTGCCACGGCAATAACACTGCCTGCGCCGCATCTAACGCCGCCTGCTCTACAAATTGCAAACGCACTAATAGCGAGCTGGGGAACACATTGTATTCCATGCTAAACCAACATTGTTGCACGCCGGCTAATTGCTGCATGGCTTGCTGTTCCAGCGTGGTGACGACGTCCATGACTAACGCTTGTTGTTTCTTTTGCACACTCGACAGCTTTTTCATGGTTAAACCTAATCCTTTCTGTAAATTGAGCCGCGATTCAGCCGCTGCGCCATGCCTATTGCATTTGACAACAGGTTAAGACCGCGATCTTTGCACAAAGTGCATCAGACCGCAAAGACAACCCGCCATGCTACGCTTGATGGCGGCAGATAAGCCTGTTAAAGAGTATTTTTTCGGCAGCGCTATCGTGAAATGGCAGGATGGTAGTCATCACATTGTCGCTGTTGTCGAGAGACTTTCTTTTGCGTCGCCAAAAGAAAGTATGCAACGAAAATGCGATCCCACTTCCGCTCGAAAGCGCTCTGAGGGGAATAAAATCCAAAGCGGTATTTGTTTTGCTGAAAAGCATCTTTGTATCTGAAGCGGACTTTTATCAAAGTTAAGATTTACCTCACTTTGAGCAATCAGGAATCACATGCATAATAACTCAATCTGTTTTCCAATAACCTGAGTTTATGCCTGATATTTTATCGATACGCAGCTACAGTACCAAACCTGTTGATCATTCACATGACTATTATCAGCTGGTACTTCCGTTACGGGGAAGTATTGCGATTAAAGTGGGAAACTTTAACGGCAAAGTAGCGGTTGGCGAATGTGTGATCGTTAGGAAGCATGAAAATCATCTTTTTACAGCGCCCCCTGAAGCGCGGTTTGTTGTTGCTGATATGAACTGCCTCCCAGTAAAAATTGATTCTTTTGACGGAGTGGTATTTGCGATTAATAAAACGCTGTCGTGCTATTTGCTGTTCATTGAAGAGCAATTACAGCAACAGTTAAACTTACAACTTGAACAATCTATGTTTCATACTTTTTATTTGTTGCTGTCTGAACAAACGTTGATGCCGAAGCTGGATGCTCGTATCGCTAACGCAATTCACTTTATACAAATGCATGTTCAACAAGTGCTTAGCATAGAGCAACTAGCGCAAGTGGCGTGTTTAAGCAGTACTCAGTTTAAAGTTTTATTTAAAAAGTACACCGGCATGACGGTGATGAACTTCGTCAGTAAATTGCGTATGGAGAAAGCGCAAGCTTTGCTACGACATACTGATTATCCAATTAATATTATTGGCGAAAAAGTTGGCTACCCAGAACAGGCTGCATTTAGCCGCAAATTTTCAAAACACTTTGGCCTTCCTCCAACACGATTTAAATCATAACTTCCGTCTTCATCGATATAAAAACCGTCCTTTTGGTAAAAAGCTAAGTGTATTTCCCTTGTAATATACACCTAAGTCATTCTTAGTGTTATGGGGTAAAAGTAGCAATGGCAAGTGCGCGTTTTCACAGTATTCTAGCGGTAATAGTGGCGAGTTTTTTGTGGGGAACTACCGGAACCGTTGCTCATTTTTCTCCCGATATTAGCCCATTAGCGATTGGCGCTTTTGCCATGGGCGGAGGCGGCGTACTTCTTTGTATTTTAGCGAGAAAAGAGCTAGATAAGAATTTACCTTTAATGAGAAAAATGCCAATTGTGCTTATCGGCGGTGGTTTGTGCGTGGCCTTGTACCCATTAGCCTTTTATACTGCAATGCGCTGGTCAGGTGTTGCCATTGGCACTGTCGTATCAATTGCAAGCGCACCACTTTTCTCTGCAATATTAGAGCGTCTTTTTTGCAAAAAGAATGTATCGGCGAGATGGTGCGTCAGTTTTGTCATTGGCGCAAGCGGCGTTGTATTGCTTAGTATGGGAAAGTCAGCTGATGGCTACTTACCGATTGATGTTAGCTTGCAGCGGCTAGGTATTATGCTTGGTTTGGTAGCAGGTTTAACGTATGCAGCCTACTCTTTGCTGGTAAAGCATATGATCAACAAAGGAGTAAGCTCAACATCTTCAATGGCGGGGATATTTGGTATTGCGGCTACATTGCTTCTACCGTCCCTATTTTTTACCGGTGAAAACTTGTTCCGCACGCCTGAAAATACTTTGGTTGTACTATATATGGCATTCGTGCCGATGTTTTTAGGTTATTTATTGTTCGGGTTTGGGCTTAAGTCAGTTGAAGTAAGTTCAGCTACTCTAATTACCTTGATTGAACCGCTCGTTGCAACGCTTTTAGCCGTTTGGATTGTAGGAGAGGTATTTACGTTTAAAGGTTGGCTGGGAATGCTGTTGGTTTGTGTATGTATTGTTATTCAGTCTGTAAACTTTAAATCTGCATTGCGCAGTGCGTATTGAAATAAGATGTTCATCTGACTTCAATAGTGGCGAATTCAGGAGTGTTATTGCGATTGCTATCACGGGTAAATTTTTATTCAGTAAAACTCAGCGACCGCAATTCGCTTATATTGTAAATCGCCTGTACGCTAAAAACGGAAATGTTTAGGGGGCGAGACTAAGCCCTCATATCCTGTCTTTGCCCCTAAATCTTTTGGTCATCATTTCAACAGCCCAGCCTAAGTGGCTAGTCCGTATTTTCACCTGCGGTGAGATACTTTCTTTTGCGTCGCCAAAAGAAAGTATCCAAAGAAAATGCGACCCCACTTCCGCTCGAAAGCCCAACTGCTCATGCGCTGCCCAAGGCGAAAACGTAACTCGCGCGGCGCTACCGTCGCCGCACTCAAACACCCGTTTTCTTAAAACCTTGGCCAACGATGTTCAGTCGGCTCGCTCTAAGGGGAATAAAAATTCGCTTAGCTGAATAGCTTGTTTGTACCATTTGCAGACGTTCACCAACATTCATCTCAATTGGTACTATGGGCAGTTTCAGTACGTTACCTCTGAGTACCCTATTTTAAAGGCATTATTGTTCTAACCCAATGACTTGATTGGCAAGCTAATCCAAAAGCCGATGCTCGCGACATCTACATCAAGCCATGCTTGCGAAGGCAATGACCTCCCTAACAGCTTGGCAAATCAAATAAATTGAGTCCAACAAGACTGAATATAAGCCCTTTAAAACAGGATTCATTTCATTGATTAACCTGGTCTTACAACCTCTTTTCCATGGAAGTTTGAACTAGATTAAACTCTAGAAATCTACCTTAGTAAAAAAATTTGGAACCTTAAGGTGTCAAGTGGCAACCTTAAGGTGTCAAATTGGATTCTTAAGGTTACAATAGGCATATACGTTTCAAATAAATCGTTACCAGAAAAAATAAGGAAAGCTGTTATGCCAGCTCTAAAAACTACTGCTGAATTAGAATACGAATATCTTAAGTGGCATGGATACATTCATTTACTAGCTGGGATTTTAATTTTATCTGTGATATCAGCAAATCTTTTCGAGCTTGTGAATGGAAGAGTTTTGGGGCTCATCATTGTCATTGCTTCAGGAATAATATTTACCGTAATTTATTTATTAGCATCATGGAAACTACAGGGAAATTTTTCATTTTCGAAGCAAGCATGGAGAGGTACATTTGAAGATGAATTTTTGAATATGGTAAGCCTCAAAGCGTATAAAGTCGGTTATATTGCCGTAATCTTAGCATTTATACCGGGGGTGTTAGGTGTTTATAATTTTGTTCCTCTCTCACGAGAAGATTTAATTACATGTTTTTTGGGAATAAGCGCTGTCGCTTACGGAATTACAATAGTAGTAGGGTTGAGAAAGGACAATGAGTAGAATAGTTTCAAATAACATTGTTGTGCATCGCGCTGAAAAGGGTATTTCTCAACAAAAGCTAGCAGCTGCTATTGGCGTATCTCGAAAAACAATTAGTACCATTGAAACAGGCAGGTTCACGCCTTCTGTTCAGATTGCTCTGTGCATTGCAGAGTATTTTAATACGCCGGTTGAATCCATTTTCAGACTAGAAAAACCTTCTAACTAATTAATTTATATCAAATAGGTAACGAGTATCACAGTGCTATTAGAAATCCTTTACCGAATCGTCACTCGACATGGGTCCGTAACGGATTGCTGAGTATCGATAAGCTTCGAGGTCAGATACCGAGAGTGCAACCCTGAACGAGTCTATCGGTTTAGCCGCTGAGATCTACGAAGGCTCAAACACCGACCTGCAGAGCCCGAAAGCTAAGAAAAAGTAGCTTCGGGGGTCAGATACCGAGAGTTTGTGGGACCAGTCATTAGCATTAATTTTGCTAACACTGCTATGCTTTTAAGCCCATTACGTTGCAAGCCGAGCAAGTTTGCACGATCAAGGTTTTAAGACGAGGGGTGTTTGAGAGAGGGGCGGTAGCGCCGAGCGAGTTACCTCGTCGCCTTGGTCGGACAAAATTGAACGGGCTTTCGCCACAACGTGGGTCGAATTTTCTTTGGTAACTTTCTTTTGGCGAAACAAAAGAAAGTTACTCGCCAATGGCGAAAAAGTTGTTTCTTTAATAAGTTATTGCGGACATGCGCAAAACATTTTGGCGCAGCTGGAATGCCTGTTACTCGCTCAAAGCTAGCCTTATGTTTATCATTTATAACTCGAAATTTCCGGGGCAAGCCAAGCGAGTGCAGATAAATTTACGACTATTTATTCTAATTCTTCCTCTGCATCAGAAAAAATAGGCTCGTACTCTAACTGGTGACGCATCCATTCATTAGCGACTGAAGCATCGCTTTCAATTTTTTTCTCTATCTCTAGTGTTTCGCGATACTGAGTTGCAGCGGCTGTTAATGTCCAACTGCATTTATGGCCGCGTTCTTCAACATGGGTTTTGATCTTAGAAATATCGATTTTAAAAAACTCTTTTCTTGGGTTTATTTTATTCATTTGCGCACGAAGAAAGTAGCGATGTAAGTCACGCTCAAGCGCGGGTGCATCTTCGCTCCAGATCATGGCATGAACATCAAAGGGGAATGGTACGCTAGCATCGCCGAGCTCTCGAACCCTATCAAGTGGTTCTAAACGTCGCGTCATACCAACTTTATAGATGTTTTCACCAAATGACCCGACATTAGAAATTACATAAACATGGCCAGTTCTAGTTTGTTGAGCCATGGATAAGGCGCGTTGGTTCCTTGCTTCCGCTTCCGTAAGCTTACCCTGAAGCTCACTTAGCTTTTGCTCATACTCAGCACGTTGATCTTCGGTTGCTTTTTCCAGTTGGGTGAGCAATTTGCTCACTGCTTTTTGGATTGCCGCCTCTTCCTTCGCAGCATCTTTAATAGCACGTTCAAATTCACGCTGTGCCTTTTGCTCTTCTCTTATCTGATCACGTATTCTACGCTGCTCTTCTCGTTCATTTTCGCGTATGGTATTAACCGCTGTTGCCCAATGAAGCTCATCAATTCGGGACGTTAAATATTCTTCAGTGATTTGGGCGTTTCTAAACGCTTTACCATTTTGATTTACAAGTGATGCAGCGTCTCTTATTTCAGCTTCTAATTTTCCAAA
Organism: Rheinheimera sp. UJ51; assembly: GCF_020819615.1. Taxonomy (NCBI): domain Bacteria; kingdom Pseudomonadati; phylum Pseudomonadota; class Gammaproteobacteria; order Chromatiales; family Chromatiaceae; genus Rheinheimera; species Rheinheimera sp. UJ51. The sequence goes on along the minus strand of NZ_JAJHOG010000002.1, from coordinate 235,065 downwards.
GTTATCAGTTTTAGATCGCGATAAAATTGAATCAACCTTGCCGTTAAATGCATCAATAACAAAATTGATAGCCGTTTTAGCTCTGCCTTTTTCAACATAATCACAGGTAGCTGCACGCTCGGAAGTCACAAGCAGTTTTGTTCGTTCTCTTGCAAGTTTTAGCTCTTTACCTGCATCGTCAAACGCATACATCTCTGCCAGTTCATCAAGTAATCCATATGTTGGCTTCATGTACTCATCGCCATAGCCATTGATAACGTTTTTCAATGCTTGGATCACGCCTTCTAAACGATCAGCTTCCTTTAAAGCTCTGTAAGCATCACCAGCAATTTCCTCAGCACTTTCTTTTGCTTTGTTTATGATAATGTCTGCTTGTGCATTAGCCTCAGTCAAAAGTGCTGATGCTCGTTCTCTTTTAGATTTAGTATCAGCGTTAGTGTCTCGTCGGAGTACATCGACTTCCAGTTGAGCTTTATCAATAATCGATTTAGATTCATTAGCTGCGCGTTCCAGTAGTTCAGTAATTTGTTGCTGACAATCGTGTTCCCGAGTGAGGATTTCAGATTTTAAACGGTCAAGCTCTATAGAAGCATCTCTAACATCAGAGAATTGGGATAATGAGTTAACCTCAGCGCTTAAATCTTCAACCTTCTTGTTAAGTTTAGTCTTTACCGAATGAAGCCTTTCAATTAATAAAATTATTGTGACTAAAAAAATGATTGTAATGAGGATAAAAATTTGTTCCATATTGGTCTCACGTCCTTGTTTATAAAGTTGCTTGGGCTAATTAGCCAAGCAAAAATAACATATCATCAAAAAAATATACTCAAGTATCTGTAAATATGATTAATACATTACACCTATTATGAGGCTTGGCTGGCTAAGGTTTTTCCCACATTACTCTGTAAAACTTAGCTTCGAGTAACCTAGCTTCGGAGTCATATACCAAGACCAGTCCGATGTGCTTTTAAGCCCATTACGTTGCAAGCCGAGCAAGTTTGCACGACCAAGGTTTTAAGACGAGGGGTGTTTGAGTGAGGGGCGGTAGCGCCGAGCGAGTTACCTCGTCGCCTTGGGCGGGCAAAATTGAACGGGCTTTCGCCGCAACGTGGGTCGCCTTTTCTTTGCGAGACTTTCTTTTGGCGATGCAAAAGAAAGTCTCTCACCGCAAGGTGACAGCTTAGCTAAACGCTTACCACTGGGTGGTTATGCTACAGATAACCGAACCGCAACAAACAATTAAATAACAGTACTTAACGCGCTATCGCATGTCAAAATCAGTTAAGCGCTACGATGAAAAGAGTCACTTTGTGTAATGACAATAAAGTTTGCCCGTAAGGGTAAAACAAGACAATATAGTTTGCCCGTAAGCGATGAATCAATCAATAAAGCTTACCAGTAAAACGTAAACTCAATATTCCTCCATGCACACTCACTAGCTGCAAATCAGTATGACAAAACATAGCGATCAGACATTAACTGACGAGCAGATCTCAACTGCTGGAAATTTAACGCGTGCGGTAAGCCTTGAAGCTGCTGAGTAATTGCGGGTGCCAGACGGTGCCACTTAGTAACATTAGGTAACTATTCGGTTGTTGTTTACGGTAACAAGATGAAAATGAACCCACTTATAAAAAACGAACACGAATATGAAGCTGCTTTAGAAGCAAATGAGCAACTGATGGAAGCTGAGCCAAAACACGCCTGAAGGTGAAAAGTTTAATGCCTAGGCAAAAATAATCGAAGAGTATGATCATATTTATCACAAGCTCAAGGATTAATCCAGTGCTTGGTTGTTATTTGAATCGTCACAAAGTGCCAAAAGCAGTCATAGATTATTTTAAATCGGGCCCTGAAAGCAGACACTCAGTGTCTTCGTGTCAGATCTAAAAAGTACGATGTAGCAGAAGCCCATTAGTCGCTAGTTTAAAATCTGTTAATGGGTGGAAAGAAGTCATTGACAAATTATGATCTTTTAAATAATTCAATTGCCCTTAAAAATAGAATATTTGGGTGAGTTTCAAGCCCAAAGCGGGAATTGAGTGATACTTAGACCACTACAGAATATTCGTATAAGTCGACTCGTTAGTAATCAGCAAAAATACTATTAGGTATTAAAAATACATGAGCAGACACTGTCCATATTTTCTTGCAACTGTCGTCATAACTGAACTCAATAAAATATCAACGTTATTCTGTGAAGTTGGTCACATCAACAAATGAATATTGATATGACCGATGATTTGTTATTTAGCAGTGTTCCCATGAACGAAACGATACAGCACAGGTAAAACGAATAGTGTCAAAAGTGTCGATGAAATAATCCCACCTATAACAACTGTAGCAAGCGGACGTTGTACTTCTGCGCCCGTGCCTACGTTAAGTGCCATCGGCACAAAGCCTAAACTAGCAACCAACGCTGTCATTAACACTGGTCTTAGCCGAGTTATCGCACCATCAACGATAGAGTGAACAAGTTCACCCGTCTCCTCAAAACGTTGACGAATAAATGACAACATCACCAAGCCATTTAGCACAGCGATACCGGAAAGCGCTATGAAGCCAACGCCAGCCGATATAGATAGAGGCATATCACGCAACCAGAGTGCTAAAATGCCGCCGGTGAGCGCTAGTGGTACACCTGTAAATATAATCAGGGCGTCTTTAACTGAGCCAAAGGCGATGACCAGAAGCGTTACGATAATAAATAAAGTAGCCGGTACAACGATGGATAACCTATTGCTGGCACTTTCAAGCTGTTCAAATGTGCCGCCATAGTCAAGCCAATATCCGGCTGGTAAATCAACCTGTTGGGCAATCATTTGCTTAGCTTCTTGCACGAATGAACCCAAGTCGCGTTCCCTGACATTAGCGGTAACAACCACTCGTCGCTTACCATTTTCTCTACTTATTTGACTAGGCACAGAGGAAAAGCCCAATTCTGCTACTTCTGACAGCGGAACGTATTCGCCATTTGCCGTTACAAGTGGAATATCACCCAATTCTTCAAGGTTCGCTCTGATGTTTTCATCAAACCTTACAATGAGACCAAATCGTCGGTCGCCTTCGTATATAAGTCCAGCTTCACTCCCTCCAATCCCTGCATGTAACCAAACCTGTAAATCCGTAATGTCCAAGCCGTGCCTTGCAAGCATGATGGGTTTAGGATTGATAGTAAAGATGGGAACATCGTCGACTTGTTCCAGACGAGCATCGGCTACCCCTTCAATCGTTTGCAATACCTGCAATATCTGGTTGGCAGAGGTGACTAGTGTGTCCAAGTCATCACCAAATACCTTAATCCCTAAATCAGCGCGTACCCCACTTATTAGCTCGTTAAATCGCATTTGAATGGGCTGTGTGAATTCGTAGTTATTGCCGGGGATTTCGCTTAGCTCTTGTTCTAATTGCTCAACGAAATCCGTTTTGGATAAACTAGGATCTGGCCATTCACTTCGCGGCTTTAACATCACAAAGGTATCCGTCACATTCGGCGGCATCGCGTCAGTGGCCACCTCGGCAGTGCCGGTTTTTGCAAACACGGTTTTAACTTGTGCATACTCCATGATTTTGGTTTCGAGTTGTTTTTGCATCTCAACAGCTTGCTCGATACCGGTTCCCGGCACGCGCATGGCATGCAGCGCAATGTCTCCCTCGTCAAGTTGCGGAATAAACTCTGTCCCAAGTCGTGTGGCTAACACAATGCTCACCACCACAAGCGCCGTTGCCGCACCTATCACTAACCAGCGCATCTTCAATGCGCCATGCAACAAAGGCGCGTAAACACGTTTAGCGCCAACAATAATTGGGCTTTCTTTTTCACTTATTTTGCCGTTCATGAATATGGCAACCGCAGCTGGCACAATAGTGATAGAAAAAACCATTGCTGATAGCAATGCGATAATGACAGTCGCCGCCATCGGGTGAAACATCTTGCCTTCTACCCCAGACAATGAGAACAACGGGATGTATACGACCGTGATAATCAGCACACCAAACAAACTGGGACGGATCACCTCATTGGTGGCTTCAAGTACTAATACCAAACGGTATTTAAGCGACAAAATCGCACCTGTGCGTTTTTGTTGCTCTGATAAACGACGAATACAGTTTTCAACGATGATCACTGCACCATCAACAATCAGCCCAAAGTCTAGTGCACCTAGGCTCATTAAGTTTGCCGACACGCCAGCCTGCACCATCCCTGTAATTGTCGCTAGCATCGCAAGTGGAATGACCGCAGCGGTGATCAAAGCAGCGCGAACATTACCCAGCAGAAGGAACAGAACAACAATAACTAACAGTGCTCCTTCAACCAAATTTTTCTGCACCGTGGCAATCGCTTTATCGACCAAGCTTGTGCGATCATATACGGCTTGGATAATGACACCATCGGGTAAACTGCGTTGGATCTCAGCAACCTTTTCAGCGACAGCTAACGCAACAGCGCGTGAGTTTTCTCCCACTAGCATCATTGCAGTGCCGAGCACTGTTTCAACCCCTTCACTGGTCGCCGCACCTGTGCGCAGCTCTTTGCCAATAGCAACAGAGCCAATATCTTTTACCTTTACCGGCACCGAATCGATACGAGTAACTACGACATTTTCGATATCTTCAATCGTTTGCAGTTGAGCTTGTGAGCGCACCAATATCTGACGTCCATTTTGCTCAATAAATCCGCCACCTTGGTTAGCGTTGTTTCTCGCTAATGCGGTTGATAAATCAGCCATGCTGACGTTAAAGCTCAGCATTTTTTGTGGTGAGGGATTGACATGATATTGCTTGGTATAGCCACCAATTGCGTTCACTTCTGTCACGCCTTTCACCAGCGCTAATTGAGGCTTAACTACCCAGTCGTGAATCTCACGCAATGCCATCGCATCAAAAACACTTCCGTCACGTTGCTGTGAGCCTTTATTTGCGCTTAGGGTATACATAAATATCTCCCCTAAGCCGGTTGCTATGGGTCCCATCTCAGGCTCAAGCCCTTCGGGTAGCTGACTTTTTATCGCACCCAATCGTGCATTAATAAGGTTTCGAGCAAAGTATAAATCGGTTCCTTCGTCAAACACGGCTGTGACCTGAGATAAACCATAGCGAGATAGTGAACGGGTATATGTTAAACTGGGTAACCCAGCTAATGCGGTTTCTACCACAAACGTGATACGCTGCTCCGTTTCAAGAGGCGAATAGCCTTGTGCTTGAGTATTGATTTGTACTTGCACATTAGTAATGTCAGGCACCGCATCAATAGGTAATTTGTGGTAGCTCCACAAGCCTAAGCCTGTGATAAACAGGATCAACAACATCATGATCCCGCGCCGTTCAATAGAGATTCTAAGGATAGACTCAATCATACTGCTACCCCCTGTCGATTTTGCAACGGCTGACTACGAAAGCAAATAGCGTTAGCCATCAATAATGGTTTAGTGATCATGACCAGCCTCCGACTTCTCTAAATCTGCCTTTATCACGTAGCTATTTTGGCTAACAATGTGCTCACCTATCGCCAGCCCTTCTAACACAGCAATGTGCAAATTATCAGCTACACCTAGCCTAACGGGGCGTGGATGATACTCATTACCGAGTTTGACAAAGACAACTTGCTTGCCTTCAAAGATTTGAACTGCCGATTTGGGAATGCGCATTGAAACATCCGTGGTGGCGATGGTGATCTGTGCTTTAACGAGTGTACCAATAGGCCAATTGCCATCATTATTGGCAAGTTTAACAAATGCTAAGGTATATGGCTTTGCTTCGCTAGCAGGTGCAATATGACTAATTGAAGAAGTTTGCGCGATGTCTTCGTAGTTTAAGATTACCGCTTGTTCAGCGGCTACCGAAATTCGCTGGCTCGGAAACAATTTCAATTGTGCCCAAACGGTATCATAATTCGCAATTGAAAACAGGATCTGCCCATTGGATAGCTCACCTGCATTGGCATGACGCGCAATGACCGTGCCGGAAAACGGCGAGGTTAGCTGATATTGTTTTAGACTCTCATTTGACTCAACCGTAGCAAGTACATCCCCTTTTTTTACACGATCACCAAGCGTTACTGTTACCTTAGTTATCACACCATCAAACCGTGCTCTAATGTGACTAAGTGATGCAGGATCGCTAATAATATCCCCGTACACTGTGACTGTACTGTCAATCTGACCACCACTGACCACCGTTGTTTGAATACCGGATTGTTGAGCCACTTTGTCTGACATTACAACCATCTTTTGGTCGTTGTGCGTGCCATTTTCGCCGTGGTCATCCTCGCCCGCTTGGCTAATGAATGATAGTAAAATTAAAAGTGCCAATAGCACACCAGTTAATGTTAGCTTAGGGCTGACTTTATTAAAAAATGTGTGCTCAATGATTTTTTTATACATAATTATTGCTCTATAAAATTAGTGTTAGAAACGACGTCGTCGGTGCTTTTTGTCATCGCTATACCCGTTAGTGCTTCGATATCGGCATTTCGTTGATGAGCTATTTTGGCCGCCTGAATAAGGGCGAGTTGTGCACTGAGCAATTCTTTGCGCGTGGTCACCCACTCTAAGTAGCTAAAACGCCCATCGGAATATGCCGCTTCGACTAAACCCAGAGCTTCTTTCAGTGGAGGAATAACATCATTTTGTAAGGTATTAACTTCCAACAAAGCACGATTGCGAGCATCAATGGCTTGATTCACTCGATGATAAAGCTCACGCTCACTGGCTTGTTTTTGAAGTTCGATTTGGTCAAGACGAGCCTTCTGAGCTTCGTATTCACCTAAATTGCGGGTATTTGTAAATAACGGGACACTAGCACCTGCCACAAAAGCGAGTTCGTCGATGCCGTTCATTCGCCTAACACCCGCTGTCCATGTGATATCAGGGGAATTGCTCGCTTGTGTCAGCCTAATTTGGGCATCTTGCACTCTGGATTGCTGTGCAAACTGCGCAATATGTGGACTTTTAGATAGAGCTCCTATTAAATAATTGAATTCATTCGAGCCTGTGGGTGTGGGTAACGTATAGAGTTGTCCATAAACGCCTGTAAAAACAGGGTTTGTATCTCCCCACATAATCGAAAGACTTTTAATATTGGATTGCAGTTGCTGTTGTACAGTGACGACATTAAGGCGAGCCTCCGCTAATGACGCTTGTGCACGTTTTTCCTCTAACAACGGCGATGCGCCGGCTTCCACACGCTTAACAACAGCCTGATAGGCATAGTTAGCAAGCTGTTCGGCTTGTTGCATGGCGCTGAGCGTTTCTTGTGTTGCCAGTACATCGATGTAGCGACGCGTGACCTCAGCCAACAGATCGAGACTGACAATTTGCCTTTGGATGGCGAGCTGATTACGCTTAGCGTCAATGACTTGCCCTCTAGCGTGTAATTTGTAACCAAGCTCTATTACTGAGGATAAGGTCAGCGTTACCTCCGCTTCTTTAATGCCGGAGACTTCACCCGTACCTAATACATTTTCGACTTCCACGCCCAGAGAGTAAGCAGGCTTGAGCGCAGCCGTTTTGGCATCACTCTTTAGAATTTGTTGTTTGACCGAAAATTCGTACAAAAGTGGCTCATTTGCCATAGTTCTTTTGATTGCGTTTTCAAGTGTTATGGTCTGAAATACATTTTCATTCATGGATGCAAACGCTGTGCAACTCATGAGCAGAAATACCCCTGTCATACTCCATGCTTTAACACACAGGAGAGATTGAAATTTAATTTTCATAATGTGTCCAAAAAATTACATTTAACTATGCCGCTCAACCAACATTGAGAGGCTCAAACGAATTAATATAAGTTAAATTATTTTAAGAACAGGCTTTAGGGGGGCGCAGTAATCGATTGACAGGCGCGTCAATCACGGTGTTGAGGTAGAAAAACTGGTGGGATTGTTGGGTGGCATCAATAGACGCTAACGACGATTGGCCTAACCATTGAACATGTGTGCCATGACAATGCCCACAATGGTGACAGTCTGCCGGGTTGTGATGTGCATTATATTGCCCAGCAGTATCTTGCTCAGCGCCACCATTTACATCATCAGCAGATGGTGAGTGGCGGCTATCGTCCTTATGATGCTCGTGCTCATATTGAAGATGTTCTGTATCGACCACGTGGAAATCCTGTAAATTCGCGATAGCCGAAAATGACTGCAACAAAATCAGCATAATCGTTATGTATGCGAAGACAGATGTATTTTTCATCGAAAGTGTAAAAGACCTATAATTGTGTGGTTCTAAAAGCTTTGAGTAAAACTAAAGTCGAATGAACAAGTCAAAAGAATCATCACACATGCAACACGCTCAGTGTATCGCCTATTGTCCATCATGTAAGCTTTCATCTTGATGATTTTTCATCGCGACATGCTTCATCGGCAAATTCAAATTCGATAGTTGTGTGCACAAATTCAAAGCGCGACAAGGTTTCTTGAAAATGCGTTTTTAAGGCTTTCAATTTATCAATGGTGACATCCTGCTTTAAGACTAAATGCACCGACATCACGTTGTTCTCGCCATCCAGTGACCAAATATGAAAATGGTGGATGGCGTTTATCTCTGGCTCAGCAGTGAGCACATCACGGACCTCTTGCATTTGCTTTTCGTCGGGCGTCCCTTGTAAAAACAAAAGCAAGGTTTCTTTTAAATTGCGGACCACATTAAACAATATAAATAGAGTGAAACCAATTGACAAAATTGGGTCAAGAATAGGCCATGGTTTAAACATCAGGACTATGGAGACGATGAGCACAGCCACCCAACCTAATACATCTTCTAATAAATGCCAATTAAGTATTCGCTCATTCAGAGAGGTGCCCTCACTTAATTTGTAGGCTGCAAAACCATTCACTGCAATGCCGAAGATACTTAACAACAGCATGCCCTGAGCCTGCGGCATTTCGGGCTCGGACAGTCTTGGTATCGCTTCTACCAGTATCCAAATAGAGCCCACGGTAAGCACAAGGCCGTTTATTAATGCGCCAAGCAATGAGAAACGCTTATAGCCATAGGAAAATGTGTTGTTGGCATCTTTGTAGCCGAGTTTATTTAACACCCAAGACGTGCCGATAGATAAACTGTCGCCCAAATCATGGACGGCATCGGCCATGATGGCCGTGCTATTAGTTAGCCACCCACCAATAAACTCAATAATGGTGAACATTACATTTAAAAAGAACGCCCAACCGATGCGTTTCGATGCATTATTGCTACTGCCATGGTTGTGAGAATGTCCTGAGTGGTTATGCACGCTTCATCCTTATTTTTATGTCTGCCAAAATAGCCTGATTTTCTGCTGATATCGGCATAGGCTTAAACGGGCTGACACTCGCCCCACCGGTGTTACCCAGAGGGACCCAACCCAACATTGTTTTTGTAGCCGCACCAATGAGGCGAAATGCCTGACCAAACGCTTCCTTTAAATCGTGCTGACGGATGCCATGGCGCAGCATTTTATAATGCACCAAACAATGAAAATAGGTTGATTGCTGGCCGATAACGTGCGCATCTTCGAGTAACGCAAAGCTGCGTTGGGTATCGTTTAGCGTAGCGGCTTTGTTAGCGTCAATTAACTTCCGATTGATGTAAGGTTTGGCAGCTTCATAGAATGTCATACTTATTCCTCACTTGTTTGACTATGCTTGGTGGCATTGGCGATTTCTTGTTTGGCATCTTTTAAAATCATAAATGCACCACGGATAACAACAACAGCCACCACCGTGCCAATAAGCAAATCTGGCCAGCGTATATTTAACCACCAAACTAACGCACCTGAGATTATTACGCCGGTATTAGCGATAACATCGTTTGCCGAAAATATCCAACTTGCTCGCATGTGGACTTCATCATTTTTATGATTGCGAATAATCATTAAGCAAACAACATTGGCAATTAGGGCAACACCACCCATACCCATCATCAGCAATGATTCAGGCTCACTGCCCAGTACTGAGCGGCGAACAATATCGAGTAAAATCATAACACCCAACATGAGCTGAAAATAACCACTTATCTCGGCGGCATTGGCCTTGTGCAAGATGGATTTGCCAATCGCATAAAGACCAATCCCGTAGACCACCGCATCGGCTAGCATATCAAGTGAATCAGCAATGAGCGCAGTGGAGTCGGCGACAATACCCACACTCATTTCTACAAAAAACATAACTGTATTGATCCCAAGAAGCCAATACAGTACTGCCTTTTGCGAGGCGTCGTTGACTTCTACATCACACCCGCATCCACTCATATCCAAATCCAGTAATCCTATTGAATGACGCCAGTCTAAAGCCTATACTTAGTATAGAGTCAAGAATAACTTTGGAGACTTATGAAAATCGGAGAGCTGTCTACTAAAACTGGATGCAGTATCCAGTCTATTCGCTTTTATGAGCGAAATGGGTTACTTAAATCACCAGAACGTACAGAAGCCAACTACCGCCTCTATGATGAAGATTCATTGCGCCAAATAACCTTCATAAAACAATGTCGTTCTTTGGATATTTCAATAGCTGAGATAAAAGAGCTTATTTCCAACAAGCAAGAGCCCAATGAGAGTTGTGAAAGCATTAATGAAATGATTGATAAACATCTGATTGAGGTTACTAATCGAATAAAAGTGCTAACATCGCTAAAATCAACATTAAAAGAAATGAAAAATTCTTGTAGACATAATCAAAAAATAAAGGACTGTGGAGTGCTGCGAATACTTGGTGAATAGGCAATGGTAAATTAATCGTTTTATATTCTGTTTGGGCATAAAACTAGATTAGAAGCTGTAACAATTTTAGGTCCGGCTTACCTCAGAATCAGCCATCCTCAGGAAGTCAGGAAGTCAGGAAGTCATTTTAGTAGCGCTGAAAATCAAAGAAAATCGAGCGTCTTTTTACCAGCAGAAGTGATAAATCTAATCTGGGCTCCTCGGCATATCGTTATGACCATTACCAAAAAATATTACAGATTGACCAAATGTCTTCTTTTGGGTTTTTTGGCAATATATTCTTGCTGAATCATTTTCTGCGGTCCTCAATTAAAGTAGATATGTGAAGACTGGTTACTCGTTGCTCCGTGAATCACGAATCGGAGAAATATTATGATTTTACAAAGAGTTGAAAGTGAGAAAAGAATTCCATGGAATAAAGGAAAACTTATTGAGCAAAAACTGCCTTTAAAGGCTTCACAAGTCTGGTCAATCAGGACACTGCTTTTGAGGTCTGGAAATAAACGAGATTTAGCATTATTCAATCTTGCCATTGATAGCAAATTACGAGGATGCGATTTGGTTTCTCTAAAGCGCTCTGATGTCGCACACAGCAATCGCGTTCTCAGCAGAGCTACTGTAATGCAAAAGAAAACGCACAGCCCGGTTACCTTTGAGATAACGGATAAGACACGTACTGCTTTAGATGTATTGTTTGAAGAAGCAGGTATCAGACATGACGACTACATTTTCAAATCAAGGCTACATAACTCTCAGCATATAACAACGCGAACATACGCAAGGATTGTGGGACACTGGGTTGAGTCAATAGGGTTAGATGCCTCAGATTATGGAACACACTCCTTGAGGCGGACCAAAGCTTCGTTACTTTACAAGATGAGACATAATTTAAGAGAAATACAGATTTTACTTGAGCACAAGAAAATCGAAAGTACAATTCACTATTTAGGTATTACCTTCGAGGATGCTTTAGAGAGTTCGGAGCATCTTGATTTGTAACGAATAAAATTTAAGTTGATTCAAGGAAGTAGCTAGATCACGTATCTAACCACTTTACACATTTACGGCATGGCCGTGTAAAATATGTCATGATACTTATTGAAACCAGCATCTTTACGGAGTTACTTTTTAGTTATTTAGGTGACGAGGACTATCGTGGTTTGCAAAATTATTTACTACAACATATTGAAGTCTTTTCAGACCTTTACTAATCCCTAGAAAAAGCATTGTCTCGCCGTTGTCTGCTTTTGAATTTGGATCTAGACGACTTTAGTGATCTGCTTTTCGCTCATAGCAGCACATAGCTGAAGTTAGTTAATTGTTGGTACTTTCGGGTTAAAGTTCTGGAGCACAAAGATTGCATCGAGTGGTCAGTGTTTGGTGAAAACAGTGATAACTCAGTGTGTTTTTTTCACCGTTCTCATGGAATACAAAAAACCTTTAGTATCGAATAAACTAATTGCGCTGGCTGAAGAAACTGCGTTAGATCAACAAATGGACATATGATGTCAAAAGCAGATGATTAAATACTTCAGTTTAGCAAAATGCTACTAATTGAAACCGCCCATTTCTCGCTCTGTGATCCAATCATTCAATGCCTCAATACCAGAACCATGAAATTTTTTAATAATCTCTGATGGCGTTAATCGTTCAAAAGCTACAATCGGCTCACCGATATACCATGCCCATGCAGCCTGATCAGAATTAAACCAAGGTCGCACCCGACGCAATAGTGCATGGATCTCGATTAACCTCGTTTGCACTTTCGATTGCTTAACGCGCTCTGACCTTTTAAGAGACTGAGGAGAAAGATCAACAAAGTCAGCAAGATGTTCTATTGAAGTAAAAAACGCCGCAGCCCAGGCCTTAGGTTGTTCAACCCCCTGATCTGGTGCAGTACCTATCTTGAATGGCGTCAATTTGTATCCTCATAACGGTTAATAACAAAACAAACTATAAAATAGATTTTTCAACGTTAAAAAACAAGACACTGAATATTTTATTGACTGATGCTATTATTTAATGAATAAACCGAGCAGCGTTTGTATTTGTTGGATTAAAGTGTGGCATATCACTACACTCTGAAGACCTTCGGGAACACGGTGATAGTCATTCGAATCGATTTGCCTTTTATATAACAATGCCAATCTTGCTGTATCCTAGTAAAACACTAAGGCTATTACACGTAAAAGAATACCATGAGTTATACCGTTGAAATCATCAAAGATAACTTAATCCCTGTCCCTGATGCGCTCTGTGCTGAGCTAGGCTTTGCCGTAGGGGATATATTGGTTTGTGTGATGGATAAAGATCGTTCAGAAATCAGTATGACAAAGTATATCGACCAGACATTAACTGACGAACAAATATCAGCTACAGGAAATTTAACGCGTGTGGTAAGCCTTGAAGCTGCTGAGTAACAGCGGACGCTAGGTGGGCGGTCCCACTGAGTATCATTAGGTAATAAGATGAAAATGAACCAAGCTATAAATAACGAACACGAACATGAAGCGGCTTTAGAAACAATTGAACAGCTTCTTGAAGCTGAGCCGGGCACGCCTGAGGGTGATAAGTTTGATACCTTGGCAAAGATGATCGAAGAGTATGAAGATATTCATCACCGACTTAACGAATAAGTCAGTGCCCGATTTCTTTTCAAATCGTCACTAAGTGCCAATTAAAGACATTCATATTGCTATTTCACTTGTGATTTAATTGCAGTATTTATATCCAATTCCATGAAATTACCTGCCAGTACTTTGTTAAAAAGCTCACCTCCTATTTGTTGGTAAATTGCAGTAATAAATTACAATCCTTGCAAACCATTGTTACCATACAATGCAGTGAGTTAGGACCAAGTCTTGCAATCTATTCAGATCACCAGACACATTACTAAATAACTTCCAAATAGTAGATCACTCAGGGAAGGGAACTCAATGCGGTTTGCGCGATCAGATCAGTCGCCAAACAAACCAAACCCACAAACGCATTGAGTATGAACAGGATAGCATTTTTATATGGCGCGGAAACCCGCCGATTGAAGAAGATTATTCATAAAACACGAGATAGAGACCTTTGCCGCCGTGCGAATGCCGTCTTACTGGTGTTGAAAGGTAAAACCAAGTCAGAGGTTGCGAGCTTACTGCAAGCGGGTCGGTCATCGCTTAACCGCTGGTTGAAATGGTATGACGTTGCCGGTGTTGATGGTCTAAAAACGAAAGGCGTTGGTCGACCCGTTAGGCAGAATCGGGATTTTATCTGTGGTGTGCTGAAAATACTGCTTAAGTACACGCCAAGGACACTTGGATATCAGCGTTCACGCTGGAGTACAGAGTTGTTTGCGCTGTTACTGAATAAGTTATGTAACATTCAGATCCACAGTTCAACAATCAGACGCTGGTTGCCCAAAGCAGGAATTGTCTGGCGGCGAGCTGCGCCGACTCTTTATATCCAAGACCCGGATAAAAAGGAGAAACTGTCGGCCATCCGGGAGGCGCTGGCAGATAACAGTATTGACCACCCGGTGTTTTACCAGGATGAAGTGGACATCCATCTGAATCCTAAAATCGGTGCAGATTGGGGGCATCGTGGCAAGCAGTGCGTATTTCGGTTTGTCCGGCCACCTGTTCCGGTTTCATCCGGCCAGGTGTTTCGGTGTGATCCGGCCAGCATGATCTTACCTTCGTTTATGTTCTCTTTTTACCCGACTTCTTCTCCCTGAACCAGTGTTTTTTTACGTTGTGACTCACCTGTTAATTCCAGTCGGTGGGCGTTGTGGATCACTCTGTCTAACAGCGCATCTGCAACCGTCGGGTTATCCATTAATCCGTACCACTCCGAGACCGGTAACTGACTGACTATAATTGTGCTGCGTTGCTCGTAGCGATCTTCAATCACGTCCAGTAAATCGCTGACTTGTTTACCTTTAAATCCCTCAAGGCCCCAATCATCCAAGATCAACATATCCACCTTTTGTAGCTGTACCAGTTGCTTAAGATAGCTGCCATCGGCATGCCCCATTTTCAGGCTCTCCAATAACCGGCCTAAGCGGTAATACAGCACGCGTTTATTTTGTCGGCAAGCTTGCTCACCTAAGGCGCAGGCAAGATAGGTTTTGCCGCTGCCGGTGGGGCCGGTTATCAGGATATTCTGATGATACGTTAGGTGATGTCCTTGCATAAGTGGCGTAATTTGTTCAGCTCGCAAGCCGCGCTTTGCTGGATAGCGTAAGCCTTCAGGTGTCGCTTTAAGGCGCAGATTAGCCAGTTTTCGTAACCGTTGTAAGCGGGTGTTATCCCGCGCCAGATGTTCTTGCTCGACAAGTAATCCCAGTCGTTCATCGAAGCTCAGCTCGGCATAAGTATGGGGTGTAAGGCGTTGTTGCTCCAGCGCACTGGCCATGGCAGCCAGCTTAAGCTGCCGCAGTTGGATAAGTAGTGTATCCATTAGTGTTGTCCTTATTGGTAGTATTTTGAGCCACGGATGTTGATGTGTGTGCCAGGGATAATGGTGTTGGTTTCATCCGGTTGCCTGCGCATATCTTCACCGGTTTTAAGCAGCTTTTTGATGACCGGTATATAAGGTAGCTGGCGACTGATGGCCAGTGCGCAGGCACTTTCCAGCCTGTCACTACCGTAGCGTTTTTGCTCACTCAGTAGCGCCAGGCAGGCGCGCTGTGCCTGAACCAGATGGTCTTTACTGCGTTCAACGGCTAATACCACCGCCAGGGTGTTGGAGCCAATATGCTTGGCCCAGCTGCGAATACGCTCTGGGTTCCACTCCTGATAGGCTGCATGGTTTTCTGGCATATGCGCTATGTCAGTCGTGTGCCGGTAAGCGTTATGGCTGCGGGGGTGCTGTGCGACACATTTCGCCTGATGGTAAACCTTCACCAGCGTTTGCGTGGCACTGATTTCAACCCGCTCACCGACTAAACGGTGTGGCACCGAGTACCAGTGATAGTCGTATTGTACGTGGTAGTCTTTGGCCACTTTCGCAATACGGTAATCTGTGTACTCATAAGCATAAGGCGGCAATGGTTGTAATGCAGGCGCATCCAGCAAGGTAAACAACTGCTCACGGCTGGCACCGTTGTAATGCTTCATGGGCCGCTGGTTAAGCTCAGTATTCAGTGCCCGGATAGCCTGATTTAATGCAGCCAGTGAGTAAAACACCTGATGGCGCAGCCGAGCTAATACCCAGCGCTCAACTATCAGCACAGCCGATTCGACTTTGCCTTTATCATGCGGTTTGCGTGGTCGGGTGGGCATTAGCGCACAGCCATAATGTCTGGCCAGGGCTTTGTAATTGTCGTTAAGTACCGGCTCGAACTTATCCGCTTTATCAACCGCTGCTTTGAGATTATCGGGTATCAATAACGCCGGCACACCACCTAAAAATGTCAGGCAGCGGCTGTTCGCCATCAGCCAGGATGCCATATCCTGACCTTTACAGGCTTCAATATAGGTGTAATTAGATGCACCCATAGTGGCGACGAAGATAGCGGCCGGTTTTATCTCGCAGGTTTGAGGGTTCACAATCGGCACCGTCGGGCCACAGAAGTCGATAAACAGCTTCTCACCGGCTTCATGATGCTGCCGCATTGAGCGTTTTTGTACAGCACACCATCGACGATAATGTTCGCAGAATTGCGTGTAACCAAGCGCTTTATTGCCATGCTCAGCTTGATACTCCTGCCATAACAGCAGTTTGGTGACGCCTTTTCTGCGCAGCTCAAGGTGTACCTGCACCCACAACGGCAAGACCCGCTGTGTACTGTAATCACGGCCAGGGAATAACTGTTTGTCGAGACTATCAAGCGGATAATCGGTAGCCAGCGGCCAGCTCAGGCCTAAATTGTTAAAGCGGATAACCAAATCACTGATGGTTGCCCGGCCAATATTTAGCGCCTGAGAGATTTGCCGATCGCTTAACTTGGCCTCGAATTTGAGGCGAAATATATCCAGATAAGTTTGCATATCTGTCCTTACCATTTTCTTTTTACGTGTCATGACTACTCCGGCGAACAGTTAAAAAACTGTTATGCCAAAGTCCGTAAAACGAAGGAAGAACAAACTGGCCGGATGATACCGAAATGGGTGGCCGACTCATGCCGAAATCGCTGGCCGGATCATCCCGAAATACGCAAGCAGCGTAAAGTGGTAACACCAGGACAGAACAAGAAACATTATCTGGCGGGAGCATTACACGGCCAGACAGGGCAAATCGTTTATGTTGGTGGCGAGCGCAAGACCAGTGATTTATTTATTGCGTTGCTGGAAAAGCTTAAAGGTCAGTATCGTCGGGCTAAGAGCATTCGGTTAATCGTGGATAATTACATCATCCACAAGAGCAAAAAAACGCAGAAGTGGCTGAGTGACAACCCAAAGTTCAAGTTACTGTTCTTGCCGGTTTATAGCCCATGGCATAACAAAATTGAAAAACTGTGGCATGCACTGCACGAGACGATAACCCGGAATCATCAGTGCAAAAACATGGATGATTTACTGGAGCAGGTTTACTATTTTATGGACACTGCCGCACCGTTTCCGGGCGGCAAACATGGACTAAAGCGGGTGTATCACAATTAGGATCAGCTATTTAGCATTTATTTGTATAAGTAAATTCGTTTTTAAGCAGTTCTCTGTAACATTAATTTAAAAATGAAAACAATCTTAAGTTCCTAACTAATATGTTATTTTAGTTAATTACACCATGTTATTATATGTTTTTTTTAATCTTATATCACAAGGGTTACTTAAATACTCCTCATCTACATAACCATCTTTATCAAGTACAAACATTTTAATGGGTGCAATTGAGCACTTATCGCCTCTGTTCAATTGATAACACTTTGAACAGTTCTCACCTTTCTTTTTAATTATTCTCTCACTTAAAGAATTATTTTGGTTAATTCCAAATGTATGGAAAATCACTTCTGCTCTTTCATCCATAAATTTATTAAAATCTGAAGCATTAAAACTCATGAAGTTCGTGAGTTCAGAATACATATTAAACTCATGCACTTTCTTTTTTCTACCGTCAGCAAAGTAAAATTTTTCTTTTAAGTAAATTCTAGCGATACCGTAAAATTGATTACTGATAGTTTTATAAAACTCATTAATTATGCATGGCATAAAATGAAAATCAAAACTTTCAACTTCTTCTTTTATAAATTTCATTTCACTTTGATTGAAGTTTTTTTTAAAGTATGTCCCTTTCAAAATACAGCTTAATTTTACTAAAGTATCTATCCTTGAGGTAGATTCTAATATTCCAAGTTCTATATTGTGAATTGTACACTTCGATCCATAAAGCCATTCAGACTTGATATATCCAAATCCATTATTCTTAATAGCCGCTTTGATACATAAATTACAAAATGCAATTGTAACCTTTCCTTTGCTATAATTTACAGGGTGATATGATTTAGGAAAAACATCATAGACTTCATTGACATAAAGTGTTGGATTTTCTAACAAACTTGCTTTTTTAATTCCAATGCCAGACAAACGTAAATATCCTATTAATTCTTGATCTGGTATAGAGCTGTACTCAACTTTAACCTCTTTTGGAAAGTATGGATATCGATGCCAAAGGCCATCAGAACCAATCACTGATGAAAAATCAGAGAAACCGTTAACAATGATATTTCGATAAATCCAACTTTGTAGAGCTTCCCCCTTAACAAATTTCAATCTATACCCTTCCATATTTTGCAGACATGATCACGAACCTTGGCAACAAGATCGGCATACTTGGTGCCAGTAAGTTTTTACAGTTAAAACATGCGATAAACGCGCTTAAACAATAACTTTTTCCATCCCAACTCGGCCTTTATTCCATACTTAGTCTTTAGGCCATGTAAGCGCCCAAAAATGCAGTGCTTTTCATCACGAGAGCATTGCAGCGCACCGATGACAATATAGGGCTGAGACGGGCCTGAGGTATGGCGGCTTTCATCGCAATAGACGTTTTATGTTTTCACATTAACTCCCTGAGAACTTTAACATTCAACACGTCTAAAGAATCGTATTTTGAAAGTATAATATTAACTATCACCTTTAATTTCTGGCACAGGCTCAATAAGACCACGGGTACGCCATCTGTTACCATTCACCAGCGACTCAAACTCAACCCCATTGGAAAGGGTCAAATTATCCGCATGGTCAGTCACTATAATTTGCGGACTAAAGCCATTGTTTGATTTAAGATCATTGCAATAAATCGATAGCTGGCTGAATAGATTTTCAACTGCTTTAATATCCTCGTCGACACTTTGACCAACATGAAGAGCTTTACGCTGTTCAGTCTCTTGGTTTTTTTGTTCTTCAAAGGTGGCAGAATTATCGCGGTTGAAGTTAGGGAAATACACCTGGGTGGGCTGGTCCAAAAACAGTACTGAAGGGATAGCACATTTATCACCCAGTTCAGCAAAATACTTATGCAATGCTAAAAATAAGGTCACGTGACAGTAAAGCCAGTTTGCGCCACTACCCATTGACCGTAGATAGATTTTTTCGTCGTCAGGTGTTAAATGGTAAAGATCGAACGTTTCAAATGAAAAGTGAAGATTAATTGGTTTGTAACTGGCTTCAAATTCAAAATGACTGCCAATTTCAGCCATATATTCGTTTACTTTGACCGATGCTCGAGCGAGACCTTTTTCCACATCGTACTCTTTAAGCTCATCAGTAATCTGCTTGAGTTGTTTTTTTACCTCTCTGGTTTCTTTTTCAAGCTCGGAGTCGTCGACCATATTAAGGGTATCAAGAAGCGCAAATAGCTTTGCCTTTTGCATGACAATACTTTCATACAGGCTCTTTTGTTCTGTTAACTGCTTCTCGTTTTTTTCAATCTCTGTTATTTGATGATTGAGCTCACTCAATGCTCTACTTACAACTTCACTAGTACGTTGTACCTCAACCAAAGAGGATTCAAATTTTGCTTTCATCGGGCGAGCTTGCGCTAGATTTCCCGAAACTTTTGTGATGGCCTGCTGAAGTTTTTCAGCACTTTCACGCAAACTGTCTTTTTCGGTTTGACAAAACGGGCATACTGACGCAGAGATATGTACATGTTTAGGTGAGCTAAACTGTTTTACGTTATCAACAAATCGCTCTTCTTCATGAATATGCTTATTAATCGAAAAGGCTTGACGTTGTAACTGCCTCAACTCAGCCGTTTTTTGATTACGAGCTTGTTTCAACTGCGCGTAACGTTGCGTGATTGCATCGGAATTATGATTAATTTTCTCGGCAACTATAATGCCATCGAGTTTGTCTTTGGCATCCTGCGGGTGGCGAAGTACCTTATCCAAAGATAATGGCTCTTCTTTAAAACCCATGGAGGCATAAAGTTGACTTAAAACAGGGCCAACCCTTTGCTTAAAACTTTCAGAAGTAAGCTTGTTGGTTTCCTTTTGGCGCTCTAAACGTTTTACCTCTGCATTTAACCGCTCTTTTTCTTGATATAGGTGAAAGAACTTTTGATCTACAAGGCCTAAAAAGATCTTAGTATGCTCGATAGCCTGATCTCGCTTTGCCTTTTCGTCGAATCGGTAAAATAATGCATGCTTGTTTGCAACAAGATTTTGATGTTGAAGCATATAAGATGAAAAGCTACGCACCGATGGTGTAGGTGCTTTTTGATTAAACCGCCGATTAGTCCTCGCTGCCAAAGATTCATCAACATCATCAATATCTAAGAAAAAATCCCTTAAGTGCTTTTTATATTCGTCCAATGGGCGGAAATAGCTAGCATTGAAGTAGGCTCGGTCAATTTCCGTCGTGTTGAATGCCTCAACGCGACGGAAGAACGCTTTTGACGCCAAATCTGGATCACGGGCAATCACCATATCTTGTTCATTAACAGCAAGCGCTACATAATAAATGTCGGCACTGATGGTAATAACGCCCTTAGGAATAGTGTTTTCACCGCTGCCAAAGCAATAATCAAAAATCTCAATTAAGGCACTTTTACCTGTCGATGACTTACCGGTAACAACATTAAGCCCAGCCTTAAAATTCACTGGGTGCTTGATCCCTTGTTTATCAATTACACCAATTTCATGGATAAGTGTTTTCATTGCGGCTTCACTCCTAAAAACGCATAAATCTCGACCACTGAGTGACCGCTAAATAATCGCCCCAATTTTTCTGCACTTATTTGATGGATAAAAACTGAGTCAGCCTCACCACCTTTATTAAGGGAAAGCAATTGCTCATCAACCAATAGCCAGTCATTGATTAAGCAATATTGAATACACAGCTTTGTTAAGGCTTGAAACCCATCAATTCGCTCTTGTAGGTCATAGAGTTTTCTACGGTCGTCAAAAATTGACCAAATTGAGCTTCGCTTGTTCGAGTTAAGAAGCTTATGACTGTAAAGAGGATGGCTACAAAGCGGAATGACCAACGGAGCAAGCAACAAGTTGTTTTTTGACTCATCCAAATGCGTGTAAAACGAAGCAAGATATGGCCCATATTCAAACGGGTTGTACTTTAATTCGTATAGTGCATCGACAATACTACTCATAGCTCAACTTTCCATTTCAAATTTTGTTCGTCATCGTCCATGACATCGTGTAGTAAGCCATTTCTAAATACAAAATCTGGATTCGGATAGCCGTCGATACCAAATGGCGTGTCGCTGGTCACTTCATCATATAAATCTTTCGATAAAGCCAAAGCGCAGCCTTGTTTTCGACAGGCTTTGCGGTATTTTGCAGAAAAGTTTCGAAGCAATTGATCTCGGTACTTACGAACGGTTTCCCTGAATTGTGGAAATCCATTTAGCTCTTCAATCAATGAGTTTCTTAATTCCAGCCAATTACCAATCGCTTCCGGCAATATTTCTTCATACTCAATTTCAAGTATTTTCTGTGCAAACAATTCAGTTAAGTACAAGTCGACGTCTTCATCAGTCGCAACGCTGCCAGCAAAATCTGGAATGGTGAATAGAGTTGGGCCCCATTTTGCAGTCAAAGTCTCTCGCTTTTGATCAAAAGCTAATTTATCAATTACCCATTCTGAACTATTAGCCTGCTCGTATACAAAACCGATCAAAGCCTCAGCAAAAGCCTGTCGATTCGAGAGCGGAATATAACCACTGAGTTTATTGAAGTAATTTGTTTTAAGTGTATCTAAGTCCGCTGATTCAACGTGTAGTACGACTTTTGCGAGCACTGTTTTCAGAGTCTCCTGAGTAGAATCGAGCATCACAGCTTTCTGCAATTTAATAATGCCAGACGGCTTTTCAGCATGAAGCTGCTCATTAGTACGCTCGGCAAAAATGTCTTTTAGCACCTGTAATCGTTGTTCGGCAGTTTGTGTATTCCAATCTTTGAGCCGTGTGGTTGTACCAAAAGCCTGCGTAGTATGCAGTACCAAAACACCATATTGACCATGATCAAACTCGGAAGCTAACCAGTTCTTGAGCGTTTTCCAGAGATTTTCGTGGTGGTCGGTAAGTGTCGCTGAATAGTCTTTAACTTCCGTTTGGGTGGAAGCTATAGCATCAGGCGATATTAGGCTCACATCACCGTCTTTTTCAAACCATACGGATTGGCCTTCTTCCAATGCAAAGCACTTATCCAAGCCAATCAACACCTGGTAATGAAAAGCCAAGGCAGTTGTTAGTGCGGCATTTTTGGTGTGACCACCACTCATACTCCCTCCTTAGAGCTCGCCTTTAAAGGCTGAATCGAGAATTGATGCTTTTAGTTGCTGCATCATTGTTATTTTTTCAGAGATTTCGGTTTTGCTCTTTCTTGCTTTGGTTATCAAAGCGTTGCAATCGGAAACCGCTTTAACAATATCGTCATCATTATTTGGGAAAGGAATTGCCAAATTTTTAAGGTCTGTTATTGATAAGTTAGGTTGATTCAGAGACTTAGACTTTTCAAGTACATATTCTTTAGTACGGGATGACTGCAAGTAAAGATAAATGAAATCTAATACGTGTTTGTTGTGTGAAGTTATTGCAGCGACACGCTGATTCACTAGCGCTCCGCTATAAGCTTCAGGTACTCGGCAAACTTTCAACCCGCCATTAATTATCGGACGAGTTAATGCGATTACGATATCGTTCGCCTTTGCTGCAAATCTCTGATATTCACTTTCATAGCTAGCTGGCAGAAACTCTTCTGCATTTTCAGAAAACTCATTAACGCCGACGTTGGTTATTTTGATCGGCTTTATTCCGAATACCGAAGTAAAGTCACCGCTTTTGAATGCATAGCCAGATATGAAATCAGCCAACTTTGAGAAGGGTAACTCGGGGTTTGTTTTTGTGAGCTCAGCAAAATATACATCAAGCCCATTCTGAGATAACGTATCAGCCAATGTGACGCTTTCCTGCAAATGCTCGATGGCGGTGTCGATGCGGGTGAACAGTGCATCGAGTTTTTCGACGATACGTTTTTGCTTTTCGATGCTTGGTATCGGTATTGAAGCCTTCTTAAGATTTCCATCAGTAATCGCGGGGTATGAAGCGCCACCGACATAGGGTTCAATTTGCGCTTGAACAAAATCTGTTATAACAAAATAAAACAAATAGGCAGGTAAAACATTTTTGTTAGCTCTGAGAACACAGAAACCTGTCGATGCCACTGGTGAGCTATATTCATCCCGAACCAACGCTATGTTTTTTAAGTTTGGTCGTGTCGTCGCAAATATCACGTCGTTTTGCTGTACATGCTTTTTCGCTCGTGATGGAGCATCTTTCCCTAGAATTTCCTTTGGGTCTGTAACTGTAAATCGATAACGATCTACTGATGATATATCAATGTACGTCCATAACTGTTCTGCGTGTTTTAACGGGTTCAAGTTTTCCGTTTTAACAACAACATCTGCTAACTTTTGCCACTCCCATCCATCCGGCAATGAATACAAAACCTGTTCCATGCTTATTTCTCCGCCAACAGGTCTTCGATCTCATCCAGCAGGCCAGATACCAATTTTTCCTTGGTACGGATCAGCTTAAGGATATCGCTTGGCGCTGAATGCTCGGTATCTTTTTGCTTGGCTGGATTTTTGGCGGATAGGTCATAATCTTCAGCCAGTTTGCTGGCCGATACGATCCAGGAACGGTCTGTAGTTTCGCGGCTACTGTAAAGCTCGACAAACTCTTTTAAGTGTTCATCGGTGATTGGTTTGTTTTTGGTGAGCTTTTGCTCTGGCTCGCATTCGTAATACCAAACATCACTTGTGCCGCCGCTGCGCTCAAAAAACAGCACGTTGGTTTTAACGCCGGAATACGGCAAAAATACGCCAGCAGGCAGGCTTAATATGGTGTGCAGGTTAAAGTTTTCCAGCAGCTCTTGTTTAACTTGTTTAAAGGCGCTGTTGGTTTGGAACAGCACGCCTTCAGGAATTACAATTGCTGCTTTTCCACCGGTTTTCAGGGTTTTCATAAAGTGCTGCATAAACAGCAATTCGGTGGCGTTGGCTTTAATAGGAAAGTTTTGTTGGATTTGATCCTTTTCTTTGCCGCCAAACGGTGGGTTAGCCAGGATAATATCGTAACGATCCTTTTCCTGAATATCGCGAATGTTCTGCGTCAGGGTGTTTCCACGATAAAGGTTAGGTGACTCAATACCATGCAGGATCATGTTCATCATACCCATGACATAAGCTAAAGAGGTTTTCTCAAAACCAAAAAAGGTATCACGCTGAATGAAGTTCCATTGCTCGGTCGAAAGTTCGCTTTTTTTAGTTTTTAGATGATCAAATGCTTCAACTAAAAAACCACATGAGCCAGCAGCGGCGTCGTAGATGGTTTGACCTGGCTGTGGATCAATAACTTTAATCATGGCCCTGACAACAGCGCGAGGTGTATAAAACTCGCCTGCATATCCACCCGCATCCCCCATATTTTGCAATAAGCCTTCGTACACGAGTGACAATTCGAACATCTCATCGCTAGACTGAAAGTTCAGTGTATCGACAATATCCAGTACTTCTCGCAGGGTATGGCCTGAAGCAATTTTGTTGTCGAGATATTGAAACGTGGCACCGACTTTATAAGCAAACGACTTAGGATCCGCACCACCTGTTGTAGCGCTATTGGCAAAACTTTTCAGGTATGGAAAAAGCTGTTCATTAACATAATTAATTAAATCATCACCCGAATCTGCTTTAAGATTTTTGGTTCCATCAGAGTTTTTCGGGCATGCCCAAGTTGACCAGCGATGTGCGTCATCTAAAACGGGCAGATATTCTTTACCTGAGAGCTCGGCTTCGTCACGTTTTTCAGCTTCATAATCATCTAAAAATTTTAGAAACAACACCCATGATGTTTGTTCGGTATAGTGCATCGCACCGCTGATGCCATCGTCGCGGCGCAGTATGTCTGTAATTCGGTCAATCTTTTGTTGTAATGACATGGCTTATAGTTTTCCGATAATAAAATTATACATATTGGTGATGTCTTCGCTGATTTCGTCTGGTGGAATCAGGTCGATATAGGCTTGTAGCTTCTCAATGGCGAGCCCTACACCTTCGGTATTAATCAGAGGGTCAATGACTCCTTTGGCGTTCAATCGGCAGATAT
Organism: Rheinheimera sp. UJ51; assembly: GCF_020819615.1. Classification (NCBI taxonomy): domain Bacteria; kingdom Pseudomonadati; phylum Pseudomonadota; class Gammaproteobacteria; order Chromatiales; family Chromatiaceae; genus Rheinheimera; species Rheinheimera sp. UJ51. The sequence goes on along the minus strand of NZ_JAJHOG010000002.1, from coordinate 209,808 downwards.
CGTCGTTATCACCAGGATTATTAGGTTGTAAATAAAACGGGGCCCTCAATAACTCAGCAGTGTTGATTTGGTCTATAACCTCGTGACGAGATAAAGCTGTATGAGAAAGCAAATAGTTTTTAATCTCTCGGCGTTTCCAAGCAAGTAAATGCGGCCTAACCCTCATGCCTTGTGGCCAATTAATGGCATTGAGTAAGTCACGGTATATTTGCCCGTTTACTTGCACTCCATTTGCAACGTTCCAGTCCAAGGCTGCTTCATCTCTGTCACAAATCATAAAAATTTGGGTTGTAACTAGTTGGGATTCAATTTTGCTTAATCCATGAAGCCACTCGATTTTGCCTTTAGCAAAGGTTTCAGTAGAACTTGCGTAACTGGACGACTTTTTCATTGCGTGAACAACAGATAATCGTTCAATGTCATGGCCCGCGCGAGCTGCTAATTTGGTAAAAATAATCCAATCATTGTAATCATCTAATAAGGCAATGTTGGGCAGCTTGCCACACACTTCAAACTCAACCGATTTAGCACGAGATAGCACACTGAGCCGGCTTATCAATTGTTTGATTTTATTGTCTTCATTGATGCGACCCTTCTCTATCACTTTTAAGTGTTCAATGCGGTTTTCTTTAGCCGAGATGGAGTCAAGTAAGTGTGTGGTAGTGATGGCGTGACCTTTGATACTGTGTAGCAGTGTCCAAAGTTTTTCGACATTTTTGTAATGCAGGTGTGAGTCTGCTTCATCGAGTAAGAATAACGTATTGGGAGCGTCAAAAAGGTCAATTAATGCGTATAAAAATAGCAGTTGATATTCACCATCACTAAATTGGTCAAGCTCAATACCATTTTTAAAAAACAGCTTATAGTCCGATTTATCAATAAAATAATCATTATCCGCAGCTTGAGTGAAAAAGCTCACTTCTGGGTCAAATACCACATTATTTTCTTGAGAATCATAAGTTACAGGCATTTCTGCAACAATTTCAATGTGGTCTTCATTTCGTGTTACCTTGGAATTTTCCTCTCCGGCTTTAACGGGTCTTAAAGAATCAAATGAAATCTTTAAAAGCTGATTGGCACGTATTTCAATATTTTGCTTTTTAATGGGTTGTTCAAATGCGTAGTCCTCAGAGACAAATTTACTAACAAAACTATCCAATATTTTGAAATAAGGCGTGTTAACAAGAGTATCAATATCACCGTTTTCCTCACGTTTGCGAGCATCCTCTACGCGATTAATATAGTTTTTGTCGACCTTAAATGCGCATTTTAAAAAGGTAGTTTTATCATCACGCTCTTTAGATTCCGAGACATATCCGCGTTCATATAAAAAAGAGCGTACTTTACCTTTACGTTTTGTCGCTGTTGATAAGAAGATAAGAAGTTTTGACCAAGATTTATCAAAGTACATACATTCTAAACCAAGCCCACGACCGGCTTGGCGTTCACGCTTCAAGTAAGTACTGAATTTTTCTGAGTAATTTTCATTTTGGCCAGAAGAAAAACACACCACATTTAAATGATTGTGTGCACTTTTATTTAAGCGTTGTTCAAATACGGATTGCAAAATACTGGACTTTCCGCTGCCATTTTCACCAATAAGCGTAGCGACCTTGTTAACTTGCAACGTCTGAGGCTGCTTATGTATTAAGTTGGGGCCTAAAGTTAATTCCATTTCAATTCACATAATAAAGCTGTTGTTGCAGCTGTTTGAATGCCGCCAATAAAAAGGCCGGTTTGCCACCGAAGGCATTTGAGGCGTCTTTGGTGGTGCCTAAACCTGATAATTCAATTAACGCTGGTAAGCGTTCACGCGATAACTCTGTGCTGCCTGTTTGCTCGTAACGGTTAAGCACAAAGTGTAAAAACTGTTTTGCTTTGTCTTGTTGGTATTGACTGAAAAAAGCACCGTTAGCTCGCACGTTGTCGGCACGGGCTTTTCGTGTCGCCATCGGTTGTTCAAATGCAAGAAATGCTAATAAATCGAAAATATCGCAGTCTTCAGCTTCAAACATACGCCGTAGTATGACAAGTTGGTCTTTATCAAAGCCGGCTTGGACTAACTTACCCAGTAGGGATTCACGTTCATCTGGATCAGACCAAATTTGTCGAAGCTCTTCTACTGACTTAAACAGCCCTGGTAACTGCGTAATTAATCGATCGACAAACTCCTGTACACTAAGAGGTTTGCCGTTTTCGTCGATGTAGCGTGTCTCTACATCAATAACTTTAAGTTCTCGATGTTTACTCAGTTTTATTTTTAGCCGAGGCTTGGGCTCGCCTGGTTCAGGTTTAGTGCCGTCTTCCCCACCTGGAGGTTTTGGGGTATACGGAGGCGTTGTTGGTTCACCCGTGACTCTGGGTTCGGGTGCTTCTGGTTCGCCATCCCAATCTTTATCGTAGAACTTATTTGTTGCACCACGAAAATCGATGATGGTGAAATAATCTTTGCCATCAAATACACGTGTGCCACGCCCAATTATTTGTTTAAACTCAACCATGGAGCCAACGGTACGGTCTAGCACAACGTTACGCACATTTCGGGCATCTACTCCCGTGGTAAGCATCTGTGATGAAGTAATAATACAAGGGATGTCTTTGTCGTTGTCCTGAAATTTTTCTAACAGCTCTCGACCGATTTTACCTTCGTCACTGGTTACACGAACGCAGTAAAGTGGGTCTTTGACTTTTTTATGTCGGTTAATCATCTCTCGCATGTTGAGAGCATGAGGTTGGTTTTCACAAAAAATAATGGTTTTTTCTAATGGGTTGATGTTGTCCAGAATTGCTTTAGCAACCAATTCAGTTCGCTCATCTACAATGATTTTTTTATCATAATCCGTTACTTGATAAACATCTTGGCCTGACTCACCTTCAATAACCTGATCATCTTTGGTCAGCACCAACTCATCTAAATTAGTGCGAATGCGTTTAACCCGATATGGTGTTAAAAATCCGTCGTTGATGCCGTCTTTTAGTGAATATTCGAAAGCTGGCTTCCCGAAATAATCGTAGGTATCCACGTTAGCTTCGCGCTTAGGCGTTGCGGTTAAACCAATATGTACGGCGCTGCCAAAATGGTTGAGAATGGCTCGCCACGAACCTGCTTCATTGGCACTGCCTCGATGGCATTCGTCAATCATAACTAAATCGAAAAAATCACTTGGGTAAGCTTTATAGTAACCGTCGATATTTTCTCGCTCGGCAATGGCTTGGTAAATAGCGAAGAAGATATGCGCATTTGTAGGCACTATGCCGTTGCGTTTACGTACCTCTTCACCATTAATCTTTATAATGTCGTTCTCGTATGGGTTAAAAGTATTGATAGCTTGGTCGGCCAAGATATTGCGATCAGCCAGAAATAAGATCCTGGGGCGGCGATTGCCAGGATTGTCTTTATTCCAACGAGCCTGAAAAAGTTTATGGATGATTTGAAAAGCAATAAACGTTTTTCCTGTGCCCGTGGCTAATGTTAATAACACACGTGTTTTACCTTTACCTATGGCGTCAGTGGCAGCATGTACAGCGAGTTCTTGATAATAGCGCGGTTGAATTGCGCCTTCTAAATGAAAAGGAATATTACGGAGTTGTTGGCCTAAGTTGGAATTGATACCAGCATAACGGTTTTCTATTTCTTCTGGTGTGGGATAAAAATCGATGTAATCGCCTTTACCTGTCTCTAAATCAAATTCGTAGGTTTGCTTGCCATTACTGGAGTAAACAAAGCGGACGAGCAATTTTTTTGCATAATCAATGGCTTGTTGAAGGCCTTTTGTGGGGTGTTCTGATTCTTTCTTGGCTTCTATAACGGCAAGGTAGCGGTTATCTTTATGTAATAGATAATCTACAAAGCATCGACGACCTCTCGCCCCACCTGCAAGTTTTCGACCATCGGTAAAATAATGTTCCCGAATGATGTTATTGGGTTGCCAGTATGCAGCTTTAAGTGCGGGGTCGATATAATTTGCTCTGGTATCCGCTTCTGATGACATCCCTTTATCCTTTTCCATTGTCCTTAAATTAACTGCATATCAAGGCCTGAGGCTTTAAGTCATACGGTTAAATTGTGCTTGAGCTAACTTACGAATTAAAGCTTAACTCTAAATTCACCTCTTACAAAACTCTTTCGATGGTTTATATATAAATCAATCTGGCAAATGAAATCATTTTAGGTTTGACACGTCCTAAAATTAATTTTTAATCACCTTATAAAAAATTAAGACCGACCGCATTAATAATCAACACATACGAAATACTCAGGTATAAATATTTATCTCTTAGAGGATGATTATTATTTTTTTATTGAGCTATGATACTCTTTTATTGTTAGTGGCAGCTTATGTTTGTTTTTAGTTAACCATCCATGATTGCCTAATAGTTTATCCAGTTGGGTTCTCGATAATTGAGTATTATGTTGTAGCATAATAGATTTCACTTTTTCTACCAACATGGCATCACGTTGTTGCCAATCAACCCTTGGTTTCGGAACCGGTTTTTGTGCTTTAGGAAGGTGCAACTCTAGCCATTGTTTTTCATATGCATACAACCAAAAAAAAGCGGCATTACATGAGGACTTAATCAGTTGCCTAATAGCCTTTGGTTTACGTTGGATAAAACGGGTAATTTGAAGCTTGTATCTTCGTCTTTTAGACTCATGCTTACACTGTTTACGCCAGCAGACTAACTCTGGCGATGTAGAGATTTGTTGTTCAACGCTTCCAACAGAAATACCCACTCGTTTAGCAATTGCATTTCGATGAAAGCCCTTATGGGCGAGATACATAATCTTGGATTTTATAACCTCGGTTATCAGTTTAGGTTTAAGGTTAACGGGGATATTAAGCCTTAATGCGAGAGCTTTAACATAACAACGACTTTTACCTATAAGCCGCCCCACACTTGCCATCGATTCTCCTTGATGCAGTAATGCAATACATTTACTTTCTAGTTGATCTGCTGGAGCAGAATCATTAGGTAAAGGAACATTATGTTCTTCACAAGGCAGATGCTTAGATAGCCAGAATCCCAACAAGAGGTATTTAAATGGATGTTGAGAAACCTTACCTGACAGTAAATACGAAACATATCTAAAGTCTGTTGATGACTCGGGTAGCAAATGTTGTGATTTATAAGCCATCTTTTGAGTAAATTGATAGAAATCTTCGACTAGTCTCTTCCTACGAAAATGCCCATCTTCAGTAACAAAACCTAATTTATCGAGCTGAGTTATTATCTCTTTAACATTGAAGCTCTGATTATTTGTGCTTACAAAATTAAGGTAACTGGCAGCATATTTTGCTAACTCGTAGCTAAGTAAACTGCTTTGTTTTGGGCTTATATCTACTTGAGGTAAGAAACCATGGCTCAGCTTTGACCTTTCAACTAGGGGAAGATGAACTAGCCATACTTGATGCTTATAGCAGGACTCGATACCTGGGATTTGATGGGAACGATGCCAATACGATGTACCAAACTCTTGGGTATTTTCTATTGCACATTGGGGACAAAACTTAATAGATAAAGACTCTTTTTCTTTGACACTTGTTAACTGGCAAGCCCTGATAGCATATGCTGCGTTACTAGAGACTAACCCTGATGAAATAGTTGATTGAAAAGATGGCAAGAAATGAATAAACAAGGGCGCAAGCGTCTGGTCTCTCATCAGTTCAAATGGTGACTCCTGACTAAACTCACTGAGTGGAGCAAGTCCGGCAGTCAAATAAGGGTGAATAGTTACCTTATTATTATCGAATACACTAGAGAGATAATTCTCGATTGTCATGCCGGTTAAGATGAAATGACGGACAATACGGCTAAATAAGATTTCATCAGGAAAGGCTAGGGGAAATATCATTCTTCCCCCCTAAATATATTATTAGTTACTCAATGACTAAATTTTAGACGATATTATGTAAGTTGCAGTATTTAAGATTGAGGTAATCTTTTCGAAGGGAGGTTAACTCAAGTCATTTAACGGATCATCAAGCATTAGTTTTTTTTGCCTCAAAAAACTAATGGGATCTTCTAGCCCTGTAGCCTGTTGAAATATATCAGGATCTTTTATTCTATCTAGTAAATCAACTGCACCCAGTAACTCAATCAGTTTAGAGGAAAACTCTGGGTGCTGCGGTTTTGTGATATCGCCAGTTTTATCTACAGTGAGCACTTTTTGTGGATCAACTTTTGTGCTGCGACGCTGTTTTCCCGTTGGTAACACAATAGCACTTATTAAATCTTTAACTTCATTGGTTTGTCGTGATAAACCACATGCAATGGCATTACCCGCTTCCAAGGTTGATACTGTAATTCTCTCATCTTCACTACCTATCACTAAGCGTTGCGCCTCTCGATAAGTACGGCTCGCCATATCAATATTGCCTACAGATAGCAGGTGAAGGGAGTTATTAAGCTCATCTGTCAATTCTGTATATACATTAGTCCACTGATAGTTCCAAAGCTGAGCAATAAATGCTTTCCACGAATCACTTTCCTTAGCAAGAACTGACATTGTATGGTGATACCCACTTTCAGCTCGCCTAGCGGCTTTTAGCTCTTTAAGTAAGGTCAGATCAAATGGAGGGTTAGCAACAAAGAAAAGTGGTACTCCTAATTTATTCACTAACCGATGCAAAAATCTAAGTAGATTATTCTCACCACCTGTTCGTTTAAACTGTAAGTTTTGCATCTCGTCTATAACTAACATTCCTAGAAAGCTAGATTTAATGCATTGCTCTAATTGGCGAACAAGTGCACCAATCGTTCCTGCTGGTTTAGTCTTTTCTCTATCCAATGAAAGATCTAACGCTGCTAAAATTTCTTCACACAAATCTCTTACACTTGAATTACTTGGGCAATCGACCTTTATCCAGACAACTTGCCTTCGAAGAGCTAAAGGATGCTCTTTGTATGAGCCATGCTCAATGACGTTAGGAAAGTAACTAAGCACTTGCTCAAGCATAGATGTTTTGCCTACACCGCTTTCACCAATTAGCGTTAAGCCCTCTCCTTTGGGTTGAAAGAAGCCTGTTCTAGGCTCTATTTCTGGTCTTTCATCCACCAAATAATGCAAATATTGTGCGGTAGTCGGGGTTAGTGGATTTTTTGCAGAATATCCTTTTTTGATAGCTCTCTCTATAGCCCGAAAACATGCTTGATAATCTGTTAATGGCTGTCTGATCTCTTCTATACGATTTAGATACTCATCACGAACTAAAGGGTCTGGATGATCAGCTATATCTTCAGCATAATCTGGGTAATTACTGAAATCTTCCATCACCGCTTCCCAAGGAAGCTTAGGGCGAAGGGCTTCTATAAGGGGATTACCTTGGTGCTCTGGCAGGATTGCATCATGGTAAATTGCTTTATCCGTTCTCATGATGGATCTCCTTTTGTTCTTCTTATTCTTCCAATTGGCAAGGAAACGACTTTACCGACGATTTCATTTGATGAGGAATAGTCGACAGTTTCTTGGCTTTCTGTAATTTGTTGAAGAACATTAGTAGTTGCTTTTAATTCATCTTTGCGACGTTGGCGTACATTTTTAGTTTTTTCAGCGAATGATATATTTTCAGAGCTCTTACTTCGTTCTTTAGCATTTTTAGTCATCAGTTGACGATTTTTGTGATCATCAATAGATGTTACGCTTATCGGACTTAACTCTTTTTTTGAGTCTAGCCAGTCTTGCATAAATTCAGACTCATACATCGATTTATCTTTAAACATTCGACTACGAGGCAGTAAGTGACAAAGTGTAAAACCATGGCTTTTATCTAACTTTACATAAATATGGTTAGTAGTATTCTCATCAATTCGTGCTTCTAATCGCCATTGTCCTGACGATCGAGCAACAGATGCTAAATTTCGTTCTTCAACTTCTGAACATGTATAATACAACCCATTAAAGTGAATTCCACTTCGTGTCATACTTACTGTTACAGGAGGAAGTAAACGAGCTATAATGTCATCAGGAAGTGCAGCTTGAAGCTCATGTTTATGCTTAGCAAGATGAATCTTCCAATAATTTATTGGTGTTGGTGATAAGTCATTTTCGACTAATAACGGACTTGAAAAAGCTAAGTCGTCAAAAATGGATCTATTATGCTCTAGAATGGCTTTTATTATTTCAGTAGTCACTTCTTTTAAAGTGTAGATAGCATCCTTTCTTGGGTCTCGACTACCTCTGACAATATTACCACCTCTCGTAGTCCCCAAAAATTCATGAATAACTTCTTTATTTAGAATATCAAAACGTTTCTCAACCACTCCTTTACAGTCAGGCCTGTAAGGGGGAGTGAAAGAAAGCTTAGTCATTGGATTTAGTGCTTTCTTAGGCTGTAAGCCAATCATTTCGCCATTATCACAAACCAGCTCCTTTGGAATATGTGAACAAGGCCACTCTGAATCATCGATATCCACACTAAACTGTTTGCAATAGCGAGATTTAGGTAAAAAACTATTTGATAATGCTTGTCTAGCTGCACGCCATGAAGCATGGAAGAGCGATACATGCATACCAGCTATCATCCGACTAGCTCTGTCGATAACAATGTAGATTGTTGGTCTACCTAATATATGCTGCGACCCCAGTTCTGACACAATATGAACATCAGCAACAGTGGCATCGATCTCAAAGTGAGTTCCAGGTAAATAGCTATCCTTAATAACACTTCCTAATAAACCTCTTTTATTCCTGAGGTGATCATTTTCTGTTGTCCTATCCTTAACAAACTCATCTTTGGTAAAGAGTTTCTTTGACCAATAATTAAATTGCTTAAGCGTGGGTACATGAGGCTTGGTTCCACATGCATTAGCAAGGCGAACTTCATCAGAATAACTATCTATTAGCATATTTTTATAGGTTTTTGATAACGTCAGACGGGCTTGTTTTAAGTAGTATTTTTTAAGTGCTTTCTTAAACTTACTTTTATCTATATCAGTGATTATGTATTTAACAGCCCTTTGAATCGCTAACGTTCTTGGTTGCTTAGGAGCGCCGAGTGGCTTGTCTGTTGGCTTTCTATCCTTTCCAAAACCGCCGCTTTTAGAAAATGCAGGAAGAAGAGCCATTTTATCCTGACCGTAACACCAATATTGAGTTAGAAGTCGGGACAATGCTTTACGATCAATTCCAACTTTTTTCGCATACTCTGCAAGATGTGGAACACGTTTTTTAGTCGCGTAATCAAAAACAAAAGCCCGATCTGAAACAATACTTTCAATTAGTCCATAGTTTTTATTTCTACGCGCAATATGTTCCTCTGGGATATTATCCTCTGCGACTAAAAGAAAACTAGGAAGATTAAATTCTGACTTACTGGCTTTTCGACTTTTTACATGTTCAATAAATGCTTCCGTAGAAATAGCCAAAGGCCGAGAGGTTGTTGATTCAGTTTTAAGGGGAAATAGGATGACAGATGCAACATCGTGCATAAAGTCTAAAACTCGGTATAAGCCATCTTCAGCTAAATCGGAGCCTTTAAACTCCCAAACACTGTTTCTAGGAAGTTCCATTCATAACTCCTCTTTGCACAATAGCAATCGATTTGACATCTAATACTCCTAGCTCAGGTATATTAAATGACAAATCCACATCAATGTACTTGTCAGCAATTAAGTACCGAATAAGCAATTGAGCCTCATCGTGTGAAGCTATATTCATTGAAACTAATTTATTACAGAGATCTTCGAAAAAACTTTGGCCAACATTGATAGCAGTTAATGCGCTATTTATCTGCTCATCAGAAAAACGAGTTGGATTTTCACGGAACGGGGAAGTTGCCCAATCAAGGTTACGACTTTGTACTTTGGTTAATTCATTACCTGTGAAGTAGCTAAACTTAACGCTCAGCAACTCCCAGCAAACTCTTTCAATATTAATCTTTTCAAGCACTCGTTGTTTATCAGATTCGCTTTCAGGCTTAACAGAAACTGCATGATAAGAAGTGCCATTGGTTGAATCAATAGTAAACAACTGATCCGTTGTAATGATGATGGGTTCTTTAATTTTGGGATGGGTAGGATGCTTAACCCCCAACATACTCGCCACTTTCTGCGTGTAGTTAAGAGGAAAGATAGGAAACTGCTCTCTTATATCAACGATGCTGTCAGAGAACTCAGCTAAATAGAAAAGCTCACTCTCAATTGAAGACATCATATGATGACTTCGGTGAGATTTTCTTCCAAAAATTATCGATCTAGTTCCGTGAGATTTTACATCTTGGATTCTAAGCCACGGCTTATAATCAGAGCCTTCTCCAATTCCATACTTATTTTTTAAGGCTCGTTGATAATCTTTAAAGGATTCAAGTTTTTTTCCTCGCGACATAACATTTCCTGATGTATTCCATTCAGAAAAGCATAGTACCAAAGGCCACTACGGGCAAACTTTATTGTCTGAAAATACTCTTACGGGCAAACTATTGTGCTTACGGGCAAACTTTATTGTCACTACACACACTTAACAATACTGCCCGGCTACCCAACCACTGCTCCACGCCCATTGAAAATTATAACCCCCTAGCCAACCGGTAACATCGACCACTTCGCCGATAAAATACAACCCGGGTTGCTTTTTCGCTTCCATGGTTTTAGAGGATAACTCGTTGGTGTCAACGCCACCGAGAGTGACTTCAGCCGTTCGATAACCCTCGGTGCCATTGGGTTTAAACACATATTGCGTTAATAACTCATCGAGGCGAGCAATGCTTTTAGCGTTCAGGGCTTTTAATGGCTGGTTTTGAAACAACTGTAACTCCAGCAGCTTATCCACTAAGCGCTTGGGAATTAAGCGCGCTAAGCTGGTTTTTAACTCTTGCGCCGGATGCTGTTGCTGCTGCTCGGTTAAAAACGCGGTGACATCTTGGCCGGCAGCCAAATTAACACGCAGCTCGTCACCGGGTTGCCAGTAATTTGAAATTTGTAAAATAGCCGGGCCGCTTAAGCCGCGATGGGTAAACAGCATATCTTCGGGAAACTGGGTGTCATTCGCCTCTGCCGTAACCGGAAGCGCCACACCGCTAATTTCTTCAAACACCGCTTTATCGCTGGGTTGCCACGTTAACGGCACTAAGCCCGCACGCACGGGTAACACCTTTAAACCAAACTGCTCTGCTAGCTGAAAACCAAAGGCGGTAGCGCCTAGGTTCGGCAAGCTTAAGCCACCACTGGCGATCACTAAACTGTGGCATTGCCGCACGCCTTGCGCTGTGGTGAGTTGATACTGGCCATCCACAAAACTGACCTGTTGAATATCTTGTTGTAAGCCGATTTGCACGCCTGCTTTGTCGCACTCTTGCTGCAGCATCTCGACGATGTCTTTGGCGCTGTTGTCACAAAACAACTGGCCTAGGGTTTTCTCATGGTAAGCAATACCATATTGCTGCACCAGCGCGATAAAATCCCACTGGGTATAACGGCTGAGCGCCGATTTACAAAAGTGCGGATTTTGCGATAAAAAGTTAGCGGGGCTGGCATACATATTGGTGAAATTACATCGGCCGCCACCCGACATAATAATTTTGCGACCGATGCGCTTACCATTATCCAGCACGAGGGTTTTTCGGCCGCGTTTCGCGGCTTCGATGGCACAAAATAACCCGGCGGCACCGGCGCCAATCACGATAACATCCCACTGCTGCATCTTATGCCTGACCTTTACTGTTTAGCTGTTGCTGATAACCTTGCATCACATCATTCCACGTGGCGGCTTGCCAATGAAATACCGGCAATTTACCTAATTCTTTATTAAACGAGCGCAATAACCGCGCTAAGTTTTGCTCTGTCCACGGGCCTATTGAACGGCGCTGGCATTTATCAAAATCAATTAACCACACCGTGCCGCTGCCATCTAACATGATATTGCGACAGTTCAGATCCGAGTGATACACACCTAGCTGATGCATGCGAGCAATCGCCTTACCCACCGCTTGCCATTCGGCCTGCGTCAGTGGCCTTTGCTGTAAAATGGCCGCCAAGTCTTTGCTATCGGGGATCAGTTCAATGAGTAAATCAGCGCGGTATATTAAGCCGCTACGCTGATAACGCGCGGCCACCGGCTTGGGTACCGCCAGCCCTTGCTCGCGCATCCAAGCTAACAGCTGGTATTCTTGCATGGCGCGACTATTGCCCACTGATTGCAACCAAAATTGATCATGCAACAGCTTACCGACTAAGCCACCACGGTAATAATGACGCAACACCAGCTTATGCTGCTGATGTTGCACAAAGTACGCAATATTGCGACCACTGGAACTGCCAATCACCGCGTCTTGTTGCTGCCACCACTGGCTATCAAATTGTGCGGCGCTAAGCGTTGAAAAAAACTCGGGATCAAACCAGAAGGTTTCATGCCCTTGCTGGTGAACATGATGCGGCATGCTTGCTCCTATCAGCTGTGCAATGGCTTGCAGCGTGCGTGAAGTTGCACCTTGTTGCTGCAAGAAAAATACCTGTGCTCGCTGGCCTTGCGTTTGTCGCAAGGCGCTGTCAGCAAGCAACCTTTGGCTATCGGCTAACAAGGCGGTAGCGTCTGACACGATACTCACCGCCGAGCGTTGTTGTAGATGGCGGTAGGCTTCTTTAAAATTAAACACATGTGGCCCGCTTTGCACGGCTTTGGCAAAGCTGATGGCTTCCAACGGGTTGTGACCGCCGCGCGGAATTAAACTACCGCCGATAAACACTAAATCAGCTAATTGATACCAACTGAGCAACTCCCCCATAGAGTCGCCGAGCGCCACCTCAACATTGGCTTCGGGCAAACGGTCGCTGCTGCGCCGCCACAAGCTTAACCCCGAACTCGTGACTAAGTCGGCAACCTTGTCAAAACGTTCCAGATGCCGTGGCACTAGCATCAACAGTAAATTTGGAAATTGCTGTTTTAAGGCGGGATAAAGCGCCAGCAACTGTTCATCTTCACCCGCATGCGTGCTACCGGCCACCCACACTAAGCGTTTCGCCAATACCGGCGCAAAACGTTCAACTAAGGCTTGTTGTGTAGTTGGCAAGGCCAACTCAAACTTTAAATTACCTGCCACCTGCAGCTCATTACGGTAACCTAAGGCCCGAAAGCGAGCGGCAGTAGCGCGGTTTTGGCACAACAACAGGCTAATATCCGCTAACAAACTTTGGCTAACTTTATGAAAACGCCGATAGCCTTTAGCCGACTTAGCCGATAACCGCGCATTCACCACCACCACAGGGATGTTCGCATAACGACAACCTGCTAGAAGATTTGGCCACAGTTCCGTTTCAACAATCACCACTAAGCGCGGTTGCAAGTGTCGTAAAAAACGCCCCACTGCGCCAACATAATCAAAGGGTAAGTAACAATGCTGCACACTATCACCAAACCGCTCAACAATAGTGGCGCTGCCGGTTGGCGTGGTGCAGGTTACCGTAATAGGTTGTGTGGGATAACGTTGTTGCAACTGGCGGATCAGTGGAGTGGCGGCAATCACCTCACCAACCGACACCGCATGCACCACAATACCGTGAGGATTTAGCTTTAAGGCAGCCAGTTGCCAGCTAAACCGCTCAGTTAAGCGCTGCCGATAAGCAGGATCTTTGCGCGAACGCCAAAGCAAATAAAGTAATAGCGGCAACAGCAGCAAATACAGTAGTAGCGAGTAGATCAGCCTAAACAAATCAACAACCCTTTTATAAAGCCCTTCATGGCGCTAAAGTCACTGCCAACGGCAACCTTTGCAACGGCTTTTGCCAAAACGGCAAATAGTATACCATGCAGTTATCTAGTCCGCTGCGCTTGCGCGCCACCCTTGTTGATGAGCCGTTATGAAAATTGTCCATATTATTCTCACCCACAGTTTTGCCGGTAGCGAGCGTTATGCGGTCGAGCTGGCCAACTTACAGGCCGAACAAGACCATGACGTCACCCTGATTTTGCATCAACGCGGCGCTGAGCAACGAGCCAATGCTATTGCCCATCGGGTTTCGCCTAAGGTTAACCTTAAACTGGTTAGTGGCATGAAATTCCTCGCGATCTTTCGCGCGAAACGCCTGCTGAAACAGTTAAAACCCGATGTGGCACACGCCCACCTCAGTGCTGCCTGTCGCGTATTACAGGGTGTGCCCGGCTTGTGTCTGCGCGTAGCCACTTTACACATTCATTATAAAAAACAACAGCATGCTAACCTTGATGCCTTAATCGCTATCGCCCCTTGGCAAATGGCGGCCATTCCTCTGCCGCTGCGTGAGCGCACGGTGCAACTCGATAATTGGTCAGCCGCCAAAAGCGTGCCGGTGGATGCGCGGGAACGCTTGCGCCAAGAGCATGCGATTGGCCCTGATGATGTCGTGATTGGTACTTTGGGTCGGGTGGAGCAAAGCAAAGGCCAAGAGACCTTATTACAAGCTTTTAGCCTCGCGAATATCCCCAATAGCCGTTTAGTGATTGTGGGTGAGGGCAAACATTGGCAGCAAATACGAGATAAAGCGCCAAGTACTGTGATTATGCCAGGCTTTAGTAGCGAACCTCAGCAATGGCTCGCTTGCTTTGATCTGTTTGTCAGTACCGCCCGCAGCGAACCCTTTGGTTTAGTCTTTTTAGAAGCGATGCATGCCGGTTTACCCATTGTTGCCACCACCTCAGAAGGCGCAAAATATTTACAACCGCTGTTTGCTACCGAATTAGTGCCGATTGATGATGCTGAAACCTTGGCACAGCGCATCAAAGAGCAGCTTACACAGTTACAACGCCGTCAATATCCAATGCAGCGGTTTGAACCGGCAGCTAAAGCCGCTGAAGTGTTAGCTTTTTATCAGCAACAATTGACCCTACAAAACACAGCGAAAAGCCAGGTTTGAGTCTGTGGAAAATCAATAAACCGCAATGGCGTTGCCGCACGCCAGGTTACCAAGCTAGTTTGATAACCGCGTACTGCCACGGGTATTCGGCCATTTTCGGGCACGCAACAACGCCTTAGGGCCGTAAGTTTTCAGGTTATGCCATAAATTGGCAACAATAAACTCTAGCCGTCGCCAGTAAAACACTGACCGCTTAACCTGATCATTTTGCTTACCGGCTATGGTGCTATCAAAACCCAGATCCGGTTTGAAGATCAGCGGCCACAAGCCCATCGCCTGAAAGCCTAATTGCCAACTATATTGCATGGCAACATCTACCGGCCGCCCAAAAGGCACTTCTCGCTCTAACAACAATTTAGCACCAGCCAAGCTCACCGCTTGTGCCACAGCCGAGATCGGATTCTTCTGAAAATGCACCAACTGAAAAGGCGCACTGGGGGAACTGGCAATGATTTTTTGTTGTTTATTTGGCATGGCCAGTTTTAATAAATGCCAGGGGGTGGGCACGGCCGCAATAGCCGACAATAAGGCGGGTAAATCGCCATCTACCAGAAAGTCATCTTCGAGGATCAAGGCAAAATCGAGCTGCTGAGCCACAATTTGTTGCCAGCAACGAATATGGCTAATAAAAGCGCCCTTTTCACCGGCTTTTAGCGTTTTATGATGTAAGCGTTGGTTGGCGCTGGCAGAATAATATTGCGCAATGTCGGCTGCCGACATCACCCGGCCATCGGCCGCGTCAATGCGTTCTACAGGCAGATCAGGCCATTGCGCGAGCTGCGCTAAAGCTTGCTGGTAGCGCTCGGGTGAGCGCGCCAGATTGATAATGAAAATTTTATAGCGCATTAGCGAAACTTACTGCCACATATCCTTAACCCACTGCACCGGCAGCACGCGCCGATACCACTTGCCGCTGATACCTGCGACGGCATCCGGCGGATTAGGTTTACCATGGAAAGCAACAATTTTCGCCCCTTTCGGGATTACGGCTGGCTTAAACCAGTTCATAATGCCTTTTGGCAAACAGTGCCGTTTAAAGCTTACGCACCAGCCTTCAGGCCAGTATTGTAATTTTTTTTGTGCGGCTAAGTTTTGCGTAACGAATTCTTGTTCGTTGCGTACTTTGGCTAATTCGCGCTCTTTATGATTTTTCAGTAAATCAATTAAGTCGCTGTGAGCACCAATTTCATAACGGTATACCGAGGTATTACCGGTGGCATCGGTTTTATCCCACTCTTTAATCACGAAGAATTCGCCTTTCGGCTGGAAGAAGCAATCGATGTTGTCGACAATGACCACATCTAAATCGATAAACAACGTTGGCCCCGTTAAGTCATATAACGGATCAGCAAAGCTGGTGACTTTTAACCAACCATGGCCAAAACTCCATGGCTGACGTTCATCAAAATCTTTAAAACCCACAGCCGGAATATCTTTTACTTCAATATGGCTGTCGATACCAACGGCGTCGTCGGTTAAGCAAATGAAGCGAAACGGCAAGGTCAGATTACGACTCACCATCGAATGCAGCTTATTGACGTAATCAGGGCCATACTTTTTGCCCCACTTAATACACAGTACATTTACTGTTGTCATAAATTCCTCAGATCCACTCTGTCTACATGCGCAGTTAGCAAGCTACTATGCTTACGGAATAAGGTCAAATACCTCACTACGCTCTCATACTGCCTATGATAACCGTTAAGCGACCTTGCTGCGCTGCTTTTTCTAAACAGTACTGGCATAAAGGTGATGGATTGGCGGGAAATCGCGCAGGTGTAACTGACTCGCCTTACTCAACCGCAGTTTTAACCTCTTTAAAAGCAAAACGCGCAGCTCAATGGCTACGCGTTTTACGCTGAGACTTATAGTGCAGCGAGCACCGTTTCAGCTTTACTGACTTCAAAGCTCTTTGGTGGTTCAACATTAAGCAGGCTTACTACGCCGTCATCGACGATCATTGCGTAACGCTCTGAACGAACACCGCCAAAATCACCGGTCTCCATGGTTAAACCTATCGCTTTATGGAAACTGGCACCGCCATCAGCTAAAAAGGTAATTTCTTCTGCATTTTGGCTGTCGGCCCAGGCTTTCATCACAAATGCATCGTTTACGGCAATACAAACGATAGTATCAACGCCCTTCGATTTAATTTGATCCGCCAGTGCAATATAGCCAGGCAAATGTGCAGCTGAACAGGTTGGCGTAAAGGCGCCAGGTACGGCGAACAACACCACTTTTTTACCAGCGAACACATCGCTAGTGGTTGGGCTTTGCATACCTTCTGCCGTTAATTGAGCAAAAGTCACTTCGGGTAATTTATCGCCTACTTTAATCATTGTTATATCCTTAGGTTATGGCTTGTTTAATATAAACATCAAAACGGTTATTTTTACCTTTTACCACCAGTTGCGGCTCGCGCTGAGCCAGCACTTGTGCATAGCCCGGGCGTTTTACCACAACACGGTACTTCGCCAAGGCCAACGCCGGTTCTAACAGGGCATCCGCATCGGTATCACTGCCTACCACATCATGAAAGGCACGCATTTCTTTTTTTACTAACGCAGATTTTTCACGCGGTGGAAACATCGGATCAAGATAGACCACATCGGCCGTGGGCAAGCAGGTTAACGCTTGTAGCGCTGGAGCAAAATGTAGCTGCATTCTACTGGCCAACTCGGCCGTGCTGGCATGCGCAGCCGCGCGCTGCAGGCCATCGTATAATAGTGCAGCAACCAGCGGGTTGCGCTCGACTAAGGTGACATGTGCGCCGACATTCGCCAGCACTAAGGCATCACGCCCCAGGCCGGCAGTGGCATCAATAATCTGCAAATCGCGCTTTTTATGCAGGCCACAAGCTTTGGCGATGCCTTCGCTTTTTGCGCCACCATGTTGACGGCGATAAGTCGCCGCTGCACTGGCAAAATCGACCACGATATCACCTTGTTTCGGCATGTCGGTGTGTCGAAGCACTAACTGCTGCTCAACCCAACGTAGATGCCAGCCCGTCGCGCTATCGCTTAAGGTTAAACCAAAACGTTGCGTTAACTCGGCCGACAACTCAGCGGGCAAGTCAGCAATAAGTAACACCGCACTCATTGCTGCATACCGGCATAATTTTCACCGACACTGTAAGACACGATTTGACTGATTTCCTGCAAACTCAGGCCACTTTGTTGCTGCCAATCGTTAAATTGTTGTTGGATCTGCTGTTGGCTGCGTTTACTGCTAATGCCCCCATCAAATACCCCATAAGCTTTTAAATAAGCTTCAACATCTTGGGTTAATAAAAAGGTGTCTTTACCCAAGGTGCGCAAAGCGTAAGGCCCGGTATTGCCGCCTAAGCGTGCGCCGTGTTTTTTTAAATAATTCCACAGCCCAATAATATCATCGCTTGGCCAATCCGCCACAAAGCGCGCAAAGCTGCCGTGTTGCTGCTGCACGTGATAAATCATCAATGCATTATCACGAATAGTAAAAACCTTATTTAAGTTGCGAATAATCCGCGGATCTTGCGCTCTTTTTTCCAGCATTTCGTCACTTAGCAACAGCATTTTTTCGATATCAAAGTCGAAAAACAGCTCACAAAATGCGGGCCATTTTTGCCGTACTACTCGCCAAACAAAACCGGATTGAAAGACTTTTTTACTAAACTCGGCTAAAAACACACTGTCGGGCAATTCCGCGATAGCTTTGTTCGACAAGGGTTTACCCACTAACGCCGCAAGGGCTGCTGCGCCGCCCTTACGCTCTTTTGCGCGTTGCAGAATGTCACTAAATTTTTCTACCTGACGCACTCAGCATCCCCTTAAGCGCAGCGAAGCGTTAATCTTTGCTGCTTACTGCGTAAGCTCTTTTACCAACTCACATTGGCCATTATTTAATTGTACTTGGGGTTTCATCACCACCGAGCAGTCAGACATCATGCCCTTGCGCATATTTTCAGCTTCGACCGCTTGATTATAGGCACTAATTTTTTTCAGCAAGGCGCCTTCATCACGCCCTTTGGTCGATACCGCGATATACTCTGCCGGCCCACCACAAGGTTTATGCCCCAACCCTAACACTAAGCACTGCTGCACATTATCGGCGCTTTTGTCGCGTGTTAGTTTTAATACTTCAGCGCGTAATTGCCCGACATCAGCCAGTGCCACGCTTTGTTGCTGTTGATGTGCACGCACGGCTTTAACCGGATCGGTTTGCGGGTCAATTTGCTCAACTAAAGGCGCCGGTGCAACGCGATCAACACTGGAAGGTTGCTGACACGCTAACAGCGGTAAACAACCGAAAAGCAATACGAGTTTTTTGGCATGCAACATAATGTTTTCCTTTTTCAGTAAGCCAGCCTTAGCTGGCAATCCCCATATGTCGCAATAAGGCTTCGTTAGAGGGCTCACGGCCTCGGAAACCTTTAAACAACTCCATGGGTTCGGCACTGCCACCGCGCTCTAAAATCCATTGCAAAAAGTCTTGCCCGGTAGCGGCATTAAATACCCCTTCTTCTTCGAAGCGGCTAAAGGCATCAGCGGATAAGACTTCTGCCCATAAGTAACTATAGTAGCCTGCCGCGTAACCACCGGCAAAAATATGACCAAAGCTATGTTGGAAGCGATTAAAGCGTGGCGGCATAATCACCGACACCTCGGCGCGCACTTCATCTAGCAACTGTTGCACACGGCCCCCCTCGGTTGGGTTGAATTCGGCATGCAAGCGCATATCAAACAAGGCGAACTCTAATTGTCGAATCAAAAACAACGCCGATTGGAAATTTTTCGCGGCCAACACTTTGTTTAATAGATTTTCTGGTAGCGGCTCACCCGTTTCATAATGGCCGGAGATCAGCGCTAACGCTTCTGGCGTCCAGCACCAGTTCTCTAAAAACTGACTGGGTAACTCTACTGCATCCCAAGCGACACCATTAATACCCGCCACGGCAGCTGCATCAACTTGGGTTAACATATGATGTAAACCATGACCAAACTCGTGGAATAAAGTAATCACTTCGTCATGCGTAAACAGCGCAGGCTTGCCACCTACGGGTTTATTAAAGTTACAGGTTAAATAGGCCACCGGGGTTTGTAACTGACCGTTGGGTAAAACACGTCGGCCTTGGCAATCATCCATCCAGGCGCCACCGCGTTTTTTACTGCGGGCATACAGATCAAGATAGAAACTGCCACGCAACGAGCCATCGGCGGCAAACACATCATAAAACTGGACATCAGCATGCCACACATCCACGCCAGCACGCGGTTTCACTGTAATGCCAAATAATTTCTGTAATACGGCAAACAAACCCGGTACCACTTTTGTGGCTGGGAAATAAGGGCGTAACAACTCATCAGAAACGGCATAACGCGCTTCTTTCAGCTTGTCGGCGTAGTAGGTGATATCCCAAGCATGCAACTCAGCCACGCCAAATTGTTCTTTGGCAAATTGGGTTAACTCGGCTAAATCGCGCTGCGCTTGTGGTTTAGCGCGACCCGCTAAATCCGTTAAAAAATCTAACACTTGCTGTGGCGACTCTGCCATTTTGGTCGCCAACGACTCATCGGCAGCGTTAGCAAAATCCAGCAGTTGCGCTAACTCATGTTTTAGCGCCAGGGTTTCTTCAATTATAGCTGTGTTATCAAACTGGCCCGCGGTTGGGCCTTGCTCTGATGCGCGCGTGCAATAGGCGCTGTATAACTCTTGGCGCAGTGCCTGATCGTCAGCGTAAGTCATTACGGCGATATAACTAGGAAACTCAAGGGTGAACACCCAACCGGGTAATTCACGTTGCTCCGCTTCTTCGGCCGCTGCCAATTTAGCATCTGCCGGTAAGCCCGCTAATTGTGCCTCATCTGTAACGTGCTTGAACCACGCCTGAGTGGCATCTAAAGTATTGTTAGCAAAGCTTGAGCTTAAATCAGATAAACGGCTTTGAATTTCGCCATAACGCTGTTTCTTCGCTGCCGGTAAGCCAATGCCTGATAATTTAAAATCACGCAGGGCGTTGGTGATGACTTTTTGCTGGGCCGCCGTTAACTGTGCGAACTCAGCACTGTCGTGTAACTGCTGATATTTTTGATATAAGCCCTCATGCTGGCCTAACCAGGTACTAAATTCTGACAACAGCGGCAAACAACTTTCATAAGCTTCACGCAGCTCTGGGCTATTGGCTACAGAATTGAGATGCGACACTGGCGACCACAATTTGCCCAGCCGATCGCTGTCTTGCTCTAATTCAGTAATGAGGCTGTGCCAACTGACATCCGCCGCAGCCACCACACGTGCAACCGCAGCGCGCGCGCTGGCAATGGCATGCTCAACGGCAGGCTTTATATGCTCGGGTTGGATGGCGGAAAATGGCGGTAAGTCAGTGAAGGTTAACAAGGGGTTAGCTTGAACGGCGGCAACAGATGCAGTTGTCATAAGAGCAGTTCCTTTAAATAAGCGAGATGTATGCTATGTTGGGGTTTTGGCTCGGGTTGTCAAGGCGTTAACCGCAAATTGCCGGCATTGGCTTGTAATCTGTGGCTTAACCCCTTATATCTGTCTGCAATAATTTTTACATTATAGGTTCAGTTATGTCTCGTCATTATGATTTTCTCGCCATTGGTGCCGGTAGCGGCGGTATTGCTTCAGCCAATCGCGCCGCTATGCGTGGCGCAAAAGCCGCCGTAATTGAAGCAAAAGCGGTGGGGGGCACCTGCGTTAATGTCGGCTGTGTGCCAAAAAAAGTCATGTGGTTCGGGGCACATATTGCAGAAGCCATTAAATACAGTGCAAGTTATGGCTTTGATTTAAAGCAACAAGGCTTTGATTGGGCCACCTTAGTGAAAAATCGCGAAGCCTATATTGAGCGTATTCACGGCGGCTATCAGCGCGGTTTTAGCAGTAATGGGGTTGAATATATCCAAGGTTTCGCCCGTTTTATTGATAACAAGACGGTTGAAGTGAATGGTGAGCAGATCACGGCCGACCATATCACTATTGCGGTTGGCGGTCGTCCAACCCAACCGCAGATCCCGGGTGCCGAGCTGGGTATTGATTCTGATGGTTTTTTTGCCTTAACCACTCAGCCTAAAAAAGCCGTGGTTGTTGGTGCCGGTTATATCGCGGTGGAAATTGCCGGCGTATTACATGCACTGGGTACTGAAACGCATTTATTAGTGCGTGGCGATCGGCCGTTACGCAGCTTTGATACTGACATTACTGATGCCTTACTCAGCCGTATGGCCCAAGACAAATTACCATTGCATACGCATTGCAATGTAAAAAGCGTGGAAAAACAATCTGATGGCTTATTAAGCCTGACGCTGGAAAAAGGTCAAACCATTAAAGATGTTGACTGCCTAATTTGGGCCATTGGCCGTGAGCCGACCACCGATGCCATTAATTTAGCTGCGGCCGGTGTTCAGACGGATCAACATGGTTTTATTCGTACCGATAAATACCAGAACACCAATGTCCCAGGAATTTATGCGGTGGGCGATGTCACAGGCGAAGCGCAACTTACGCCAGTGGCCGTTAAAGCAGGCCGCTTGTTAGCTGAAAGGCTCTTTAACCCGGCCTTGCCTGATGCACATATGGATTTCTCGTTAATACCTACCGTGGTATTCAGTCATCCGCCGATTGGTACTATTGGTTTATCCGAAGCCGATGCGATAGCCATTTATGGTAAAGAACAGCTGAAAATCTATCGTTCTGGTTTTGCCGCCATGTACAACGCCATTACCCCGCACCGTGCACTCAGTAGCTTTAAACTGATTTGCTTGGGCGCTGAAGAAAAAATCATTGGTTTACATGGTATTGGCGAAGGCATGGATGAAATTTTACAAGGCTTTGCTGTCGCCATAAAAATGGGGGCAACTAAAGCAGACTTTGACGCCACCGTCGCGCTACACCCGACCAGTGCCGAAGAATTTGTTACCCTGCGATAACACAAACCATGACCCGCGCAGCAGAGCCCAACGAACCGCCAACACTGCCATTAGTGTTGGCAGGGCCTATGCTGCGGGCCTTAACACCGACAACCGTGACGTTCTGGCTCGCCACTCGTGAGCCGGTTCAACTGCAACTTACACTGACCCCCACCGGCCAACAACCGCTTAGCTTTGACGCTGCAACGTTAAGTCAGTATTGCCGCAGTATTCGCTGCGCGGAAAAACTGCACTTACAATTATTGCAACTGCCGCTAACGGCAGCGTTACCCCAAGCGGTGTGGATCAGCTACGATTTACAAGTCGCGCCCCGTGCATCAGAGCCAGCCAAATGGCAAGGCTGGCAACAATGGGCGCCAGATCTTGTTTATGCTGGGCGCGATAACCCGGGCTTTATCATACAGCCGAAACTACAACGCTTGTTACATGGCTCTTGCCGCAAACCGCATGCCGACTGTGAAGATGGTTTACTTGCCGCCGATTTGCTATTGCAGCAACAAGAGGTGACTGAGTGGCCGGCATTATTGTTGCTCAGTGGCGATCAAATTTATGCCGATGATGTGGCGGCACCGATGTTACAGGCGATACATCAGTTCATTAATCAATTAGGTTTTCACAATGAAAACCTGCCCTGTTCTCGGGTTAGCGATGCCGATACTCTGCATAAGCAAACACCGCATTATTATCAGCGACATACCTTACTACCCAAAACCAAAGCCAGTGAAGCGATGCTAAGCCAGGTTTTTCGCGGAGTGAAAAAGCCGGTGTTTACCACTGATACGGCGCGTAACCATTTAATTAGCGCCGCAGAAATGCTCGGCATGTATTTACTCGTTTGGTCGCCCGCTGGTTGGCAACCTGATTCACTGGCGTTAAGTTCAACCTTAAAGTCGCAATTATCTCACGATGAACTTGAACGTTATCAGCAACAACAGCTGTTGATTGAAACTTTCGCAGCAGGGTTAGCCAAGGTAAGGCGTGTTCTGGCGCATTTACCAACAGCAATGATCTTTGATGATCACGATGTGAGCGATGACTGGAACCTCACGGCAGAGTGGGAAAAAATTGCTTATGAGCATGATTTTTCTAGGCGCATTATCGGTAATGCCCTACTGAGCTACTTGCTTTGTCAAGGTTGGGGCAACAAGCCGACCGATTTCTCCAGCGCATTACTCGATCGCGTTGAGCAAGCCTTAAGCCACAGCGGCGGCCCTGAACATGAAGCACTGATCAGTGAATTATTACAGTTTCAGCAGTGGCATTACCAATGGCCAACCGAGCCGCCGTTATTGGTGTTAGATACCCGCACTCGCCGTTGGCGTTCTGAAGTGAATATTAATCGCCCATCGGGTTTATTGGATTGGGAAGCCATTACCGAGTTGCAGCAAAACCTGCTTGGGCACGATGCTGTGGTGCTGGTAGCGCCAGCGCCGATTTTTGGGGTAAAGCTGATTGAGAACATTCAAAAAATCTTTACCTTTTTTGGTCGGCCGCTGCTCGTTGATGCGGAGAACTGGATGGCCCATCGTGGCACTGCGCATGCCATGCTCAATTTATTTCGACACCCCAAAACGCCCAAACACTTTGTGATTTTATCAGGCGATGTGCATTATTCTTTTGTGTATGAAGTGCATTTACGCAGCAAAGCCGCTGGGCCGGATATTTGGCAAATTACCAGCAGTGGCTTAAAAAACCAGTTCCCTAGCCGTTTACTGGATATTTTAGACCGGTTAAATCGTTGGTTTTATTCCCCCCGCTCGCCTTTAAACTGGCTGACAAAACGTCGGCGCATGCGCATAGTGCCGCATAAACCGGATAATGCGCAGCGTGGTGAGCGCTTATTAAATCAGGCGGGCATCGGCTTAGTCGACCTGCATGAAGATGGCTCACCAAAACGTATCGCGCAGTTAACCTGTGCCGGAAAAGCGATCGATTTTATTATCAAAAAAGAGGAAGCGCGCTGGGAGTAAGCCTTAGCTAGCACTGTGCAGATCCCGCATGATCAAAAAGGCAGCCTTAGCAGGCTGCCCTCTCTTTTTGTAGCTAAATAAGCTTATTGCTTCGGCATGGTTTTTTGGAACTCGGCTAAATCGTTCACCACTTGCTGATTAGGCAAGGTAGCAAATGGTTGATCTTTAAAGCTGGTGCCACGCATTTGCACCGAAATACGTGCGGCATCAGGGTTTAATAACGTTTGCTGATAAAAGGCTTTGACGTCATCCAAATTCACCTGCTCCACCGCGGCAATCAGTTTCGCTTTGCTATCAAACTGAAAACGCTCACGGTACCAATCACTGACAAGTGGCTGCATTTCCTCAAACAGATTCTTCGGCGGCTCATTCAAGCTTAGCAATAAACTTTGCTTTAATTGCGCAAATTGCTCAGGCGTTACCTGTTGTAAGCTAAGCCAGTATTGCTGTTTAAACTCGTCAAAGCGTTGCTGCATTTCGGCCGGACCTTTTACCGGTGTTTGAATATACAAACCAAAACCGGTGTATTCATCTAGGTCAATTGCCGTGCCGCCCACCGCATAAGCCAGTTGCTCTTCGGTACGCAGCTTATCAAAGGCTTGATTACTAAAGTGTGATGCTAACACGCTGGCTGCAGCACGCTGTGCCATGCCTTTAGTGGGATGCACATGCATATCGATAAGCGCTACGTCGGTTACATCAATATCGCGCTGCAACACGATGCTTTTACCCGGCGTTGGCTGCCAAAATGGGCTTTGTGTGTAAGCGGTGGATTGCCGTGCTGCAGGTAAAGCCGCTTGCAGCTTACTGACTAAAGCGACTACCTCTTGTTTATCATAGTTACCAAAGGCAAACACCCGTACTTCGTTGTTCAGCAGTGTGTTGCTGATCACCTGTTGTAAATCTGCTAACGTCATTTGCTTAGCGGCGGCTATCAGTTGCTCAGGGTTATAGTTACCGCCACGATAGAGACTGTTAAAAGCCCAAAACGCTTGGCGAAACGGCACTTGCCGCGTCTGGTTAGCAATACCTCGCACATAGCGATCAACCGCTTGGTCAAACCCTTCTTCGGTTATCGCCGGTGTTAACCCCGCTAACACTTGCTCTAATAACTCGGGTTGCTTATCGGTAAAACCATCTAAATTCAGTGTTAAGCCATTACCATCATTCAGCCACATGCTAATACCCGCAGCCTGCGCCTCAGTCGCTAGGGCACTTTGCGCTAAATTGTAGAGATCGCGCCATAAGGCAAAGGCGACTTTTGCCTGCACATTGTTTTGCGCCGCCGGGCTATTTAGCACAATATCTAAACGGCCTTTAGGTTGGTCGGCAAAGACTTTACTGGGGTATAACCACGCTTTAATGCCGGCTTGCTCGTGTACTAAGGTGGGTTTTTGCTGCTCGATGGGCGTTTTAATGGCAAAGCTTTCTGGCAACAAGCGGTTCACTTGCGGTAAGTTCAGCGTCACTATCGGTTGCTGCCACGCCGCTTGCTCTTCTGCACTAATACCAACAATTTTATATTTACCGACATGACGCACCAACTCGCTATCGTGTGGCTCTTGCTTACTGATATACCACAAACGCAAGTTTTCTGGGGTGAGTTGCGCTAATACCTCTTCTATCGCTGCGGCATCAAAGCGTTCATATAAATAGGGTGCGGCGACCACATCTTTGACTGGCAGTTTCAACATCGAGGCGGTTAACTGTGAAGCATAACCAAAACCATCGGTTTTTTCTAAAAATTGAAATTGGTTACTCAGGCTAGTTTTAATTTCATTAAAGTATTTACTATCAACACCTTGCTCTTTAATTAAGGCTAAGTACTGCATCACTACCGCGGTAATCGCCTCGCGCTGTTGCATACCGGCATCGGTCAGGCTCAGATCAATCGTTAGGCTGCCGTAATTACCATAAAAATCTGGGTTCGCTGACACGTTCATGCTGGAAATAAGCCCAGCTGCTTTCAACTGTGCCGCTGCCGTACCCGGCATTTCTGAACCCAGTAAGTAACTGATATATTCATTGGGTTTTACCGCGTATTTTTCTAAATTGGCCCGAATGGTAAAGTCGAGGCGTAGCTGTTTAATATCCTGATTTGGCACATAATGAATGCGCTTAGCACCAAATAAACGGTTATCTATGGGTGTTGTCACGCTGGGAATGGCAATGTCTTTATTTTCAATGGCGGCAAAATGCTTTAACGCCAGCAACTCCATTTCAGCTAACGGTAAATTGCTGATCATGGCTAACTTCATATTATTGGCCGAATAATAGCGCTGATAATATTGCAGCATCTCATCATGCAATTTACTGTCAGGTTTATCGCTTAAACTCTCTAAGCTACCGGCCAAAAAACGATTTGAAGGGTGATCACCAAACATCCGGCGCATCAATTCAAATTGACCGAGGAAATCCATTTCACGACGCATCGACTGCTCAGCATTCACGGCATTGCGTTCTTTGTCTGAGTACTCAGGGTAAAACTTTGGAGATTTGAAGAAATCTGAAAAACGATCTAAGGCTTCATCATACACATTGTTATTAATTTCAAACATGTAGTTGGTAATATCTAACCAAGTGTAAGCATTGTAAGCGCCGTTATGCAGGCTCATAAAACCGGCGTACTCGGCAGGATCAGGATAACGCTCGGTTCCCATAAACAGCATATGCTCTAAATAATGCGCTAAACCTTGCTGTGACATTGGATCTTGTAACATACCCGCGCCGACACTAAGTGACACGGCAGATTTTTCGGACGCCGGATCAGAAACTAACACTACTGCCAACTTATTGGGCAAGGTCAGCGTTTTGTATTGCCGCTGATCGTTCGGACTCACCACTATGGCTGCTGCCGCTTGTTGCATGGTTGTCACATCTAAAGAGGTGCTTTGTTGGGCACAGCCTGTCATCACCGCCAGTGCTACCGCGCTAATTACTAAAAGTTTTTTCATCATTAATTCCCTCAGTGAAAAATGTAAAAATAATGTAGACCAACCATAACCAAATAGCAAACAAATAAACCAAACGTCTCTGAGTATGGTCTGACCTGTACCGGAGTGTGGTCAAACCTGTCTCAGAGACTGGTCTTACCGGTGTCTGAGTGTGGTCGGATCTGTCTCAGAGTGTGGTCGGAGGAGTGTGTGAGTGATGGGCGCTTATCCAATAAAAAATGGCAGCGCGATGCTGCCATTTTTTCTTAAAAGCCCTGCTGATGCTCTAGAAGCTGCCGCGAAGGCCTAGAGCGAAATTACGACCGGGTAGCGGTGTAACATCTCTTAGAAACGAGGTATGCACCAGTGCTAATTCGTCCGTGATATTTTGTGCTTTCACATAAGCGACTAAAGCTTGTTGCCCCCAGTTAAAGCGATAGCTAACACTGGCATCAACCATGGTGTATCCCGGTGTCGCCTCTTCTAAAGTGGCCGTGTTATCTTGCTTAAAATAACGGCTAACGCTGAAGTCGGCATCGAACTGTTCACCTTGATAGGCCAGTTCAGTCATTAAACGCAGCGGCGGCGTACGCGGTAATTCACCGCCACTACGTAAACGAGCGCGAATATAATCGGCTTGCACGGTCAAATGATAAAACTCATCTAACTGCCAATTTACTTGGCCTTCAAAGCCATGCAACGTAACAGAATCGGTTGTATACAGATAAACCGGCAATTCATCGGCGTGATCATGCTCTGCCTCAGGCTCTTCACCTTCATGCGCAAACTCAGCATATAAACCGGTGTTGCCAGCATAATAGTAGTTATCCACGCGGTTATAAAAGGCGTTGAGCACCCAGCCAACATTGCCATGGAACTTACGTAGCGTTAAATCTAAATTGCGCGAACGCTCTAGCCCTTGCGTGGCTTCATTTAATTCAAAGCCATCGCGATCTTCATTTAATTGGAACAAAGCGCCGACTTCGTAACTACGTGTGCCAAGGTGTGGCCCAAACGAAAGTAATTCAGCAGCGCTTGGTGCGCGCTCAGCATGCGAGAACGACAGGCCAACATTATAACCTTCTTGGAAATCCCACACTAAACCGGCCGACACGCTAAATGGATTATAGCGCTCAGCAAAAGCAAAATCGGCAATCTCAGCACCATGCTCTTCACCTGCATGCTCGGCTTCATCGCCATGTAATTCTAAATCAACTAATTTCACTTCAGCGGCATCCAGTCTGACTTGCTCCACACGTGCACCTAACTGCAATAATACGGGGCCAAAGTGCCGCTCGGTCATCCAACCTAAACCCAGCGTGCGAGTCTCTGATGCAGGCGAAAAGGCCTCTTCGCCAACCGCGCCGAAATCACTAAATTTATAATGCAGACTTAAGCCACCCTTCCAGTCAAACCATGGGCGGTGCAGTAACTCGAAACGGGCTTCTTGGCTTTTATTAGTAAAAACCGTGCCCACCTCACCGTTTTCAATTTCGGTATGCTGATAGTCGGTAAAGGCCAAACGACTATTAAACTGTCTAATCCAATGATCAGTAAAATACAGTTCGCTTTGCAGCTGCACGCGATCTTGGGTTTTCTCGGCTTGGGTCAACTCTTCTTCATCACCATGGCTGTGGCCAGGCATACCAAAGTCGCGCTCTAAGCGACCATAGGCTAAACCCACAAAACCATTATCCAGTAATTTGCTACCACCTAAGGTAAAACCTTTACTGGTGCTAAAGGTATTGGCGATACGCTTGGTGCTATGCTCATCATGCTCTGCCTCATCGTGTTCGGCTTCATCATGGTCATGGTCAGAATGATCGTCTAATTCACCTTGCCAATCGCCTGGGGTACGGTAATTAATGCTATCACGCCAAAAACCATCCAAATACACCGCATAATCACTGTTGCCAGTAACCATATTACCCGCCACCAGCTTGGCCGAATCCACGCTTTGTAACTCGGTTATCCACTCTGCACGAGGCGTGCTGTTGCTTGGCACGCGTTCATCTACCACGTTAACCACACCACCAATAGCACCGCTGCCGTAAAATAAGGTTGCAGGCCCACGCAATACTTCAATTTGCTTAGCGGTACTCGCTTCAGTGGCGACACTGTGATCTGGGCCAACGCGAGAGGCATCACCCGCATCTAAACCGTTTTGCATAATTAAAACACGTGGACCATCTAAACCGCGAATAATCGGGCTACTGGCCACGCCACCTTGAAAAGTTGAATGCACACCCACTTGCTTACTGAGCGTATCGCCCAAGGTAGTGGCTTGCTGCATTTTTAATTTGTCACCTGCTAACACACTGATGGGTAATGAAGATTCAATAATAGAAGCGTGTAAAGGGCTGATGGTGACGTCGATAATTTCAATCGAGCTCGCTTGTAGCACTAAGGTCACATCGGTTAAACCGCTAGCAGGCACAGTAAATTGGGCATTACTGTGGCCATAACGGCGCGCTGAAAAGTGCACTTCAACTTGATTAACCGGCACATCTGTGAGCAAAAACTGTCCATTTTCATCTGACACCGTTTTACTGGCACTGCCAGCCACATTTAAGCTGGCATTCGCTAAGGGCTTACCCTTGCTGTCGACGATTTTCCCACTGATCGTGTTAGCGAAGGCGGAAGTGGAGGTTAAACTGGCGGCAATTAATAGCGCCAAAGCACTTTTCTGGTTCATTGGGTCCTCTCTGAGCAACGCGATAGATTAAATGTTATATCGTAACAATATACTGCAATAGTGATATTATCACAATATGCGATTTCGCTAAGCGCGATGTGTGGTCGAGGTTTTACGATAAAGCGCGGTTAATGTTCGAACTACCAGGCCAAGGCTCAGCGCAAAGTCTCCACGTTAAAACGCACAAGAAATCAAAAAAGGTACGTTAACTAACACAAAAAGGGCGGCGCAGCCGGCTATAGAAGAGGTAATAACAAGAACGGCATAAAAACTGAAGAAAGGCTGCGCGGATCGCGATGACTCGCGCAGTAATATAAAACTTAGAGTTGAGCTTGTAGATAATTAGGTAAGCCCAGCATTTTGATTAAGCGCAATTGTTGCTCTAACCAATGCGCGTGATCGGTCTCGGTATCATCTAGCAGCTGTTGTAACATATCGCGGCTGACGTAATCTTGCTCTTGCTCACACAACGCCATGGTTTGTTTTAATAACTTCTGCACGGTGTATTCAACGTTTAAATCGTTTTGCAGCATGGTCGGCACATCTTGCCCGACATGAATAGCATCACGCTTTGTCATATCAGGCACACCGCCCAAGAATAAAATACGTTCAATCAGCGCGGCAGCATGGCCTTTTTCATCGTCAAACTCATGATCGATACGAGCAAACAGCTTACTCAGGCCCCAATCATCATACATCCGAGAATGAATAAAATATTGATCCATAGCGGCTAATTCATTGGCCAGTAAAGTGTTTAACGCACTGATGACTTTTGGACTACCTTGCATTACTCACCTCCTAGTTGCGCTTGTAGATAATTCGGTAAACCCAGCGCGCTAATTTGGTGCTGCTGCGTTTCTAACCAATCTAAATGACTTTCTTCGTATTCTAAGATGTCAGTCAATAAGTCGCGGCTGACATAATCTTGTAAACTTTCACACAGGGCGATGCTTTGCTTTAACAGTGGCAGTTGCTCTAACTGAAAAGCCTCGTCGCATTGCAGCATTTCTGGCGTGTCTTCACCGATCCGCAATTTGCCCAGCGCTTGTAAATTAGGCAAGCCCTCTAGCATTAAGATCCGCTCAATCAATTTATCGGCCTGCTTCATATCTTTAATCGATTTTTTGTAGCAAACCTCGTCTAAGGCCTTTAAGCCCCAATTTTTATAGATGCGGGCATGTAAAAAATATTGATTGATTGAGGTCAGTTCTGCCGTCAGTACTTCATTCAATTTGCTCAGTACCTGAGAATCACCTTGCATAACTCACTCCTGCTAAATGCATTTAGTGATACAGCATAGTACAAAGCCATCAAACAGGCAAAAAAATCATGTATATCATTGATATACAATTAAGAATGCTTTGCATTAGCAATGTGTATTTCGTTCACGGTGCACCACCTATCCTGAAAATCCGTAACCAATCGCAACTCACTTCGTTTTCAGCAAAATTAGCGCTATGGTGAATTGAAGATGTCCGTTTTTAACGCAACACGAGAAATCACTATGCAAGCAATACGTTATATCAGCCTGCTGTGTTTAACACTGGGGTTATCACTGAGTGTTTCACTGCAAGCCGAGCAAATTAGCATTGATATAGACAACGCCATTGTTACCGAGCATCGCACGGAAATTAATGGCCAACGCGTAAACTATAAAGCCCATACCGGCACCCAGCCTGTTTGGGACGATAATGGTCATCCTACGGCCACGCTGTTTTATACGTATTATCAACGCACCGATATTAAAGATAATACTAAACGGCCGTTACTGATTTCCTTTAATGGCGGGCCTGGCTCGGCATCGGTTTGGATGCATATCGCTTACACCGGCCCAAAATCGTTAGTGATTGACGATGAAGGCTTCCCGATCCAGCCTTACGGCGTTAAAGCCAACCCGCACTCGGTGCTGGATGTGGCCGACATTGTGTTTGTTAACCCGGTAAACACCGGCTTCTCACGTGTGCTACCTGGCCCTGACGGTAAAATGCCATCGCGCGAACAACAGCAAAAAATGTTCTTTGGCGTCAATGCCGACATTCGTTACTTAGCAGCTTGGGTGAATACCTTTGTTAATCGCTATGAGCGCTGGCCCTCACCGAAATTTTTAATTGGTGAGAGCTATGGCACTACGCGGGTTTCGGGCTTGGCATTAGCCTTACAAAATAACGAGTGGATGTATTTAAACGGCGTGATTTTGGTTTCGCCTACCGATATCGGTATTGAACGCCAAGGCCCGGTTAAAGCAGCCAATCGCCTACCCTATTTCGCTGCGGCTGCGTGGTATCATCAAGCACTGGCCAGCGATTTACAGCAAAAAGATTTGTACGATATTTTGCCTGAGGTGGAAAACTTCACTTTAAATGAGTATCTACCGGCTTTGGCGCGCGGTAATTCCTTAGCCGATGCGGAAAAACAGCGTATTGCTGGTTTAGTCAGCCGCTACTCGGGTATTAGTGTACAAAATGTGCTGCGGGCCAATTTGGATATCAGCACAGCGTATTTTTGGAAAGAGCTATTACGTGATCGTGGTCAAACGGTCGGACGCTTAGACTCACGCTATCTTGGCCTTGATAAAAGCGATATTGGCGAGCGCCCTGACTATTGGGCAGAGCTAACCTCATGGTTACATTCATTTACCCCAGCGATTAATCATTACCTGCGTACCGAGTTAAATTACAAAACCGACATTAAATACAATATGTTCGGTGATGTGCGGCCTTGGGATAGCAGTAATGACAATACCGGCGAAAACCTTCGTCAAGCCATGGCGCAAAACCCCTACTTACGGGTGTTAACGCAATCGGGTTATTATGATGGCGCCACCAACTACTTTGACGCTAAATATAATATGTGGCAGCTGGATCCCAGCGGCAAAATGAAGGACCGTTTAAGCTTCAAAGGCTATCGTAGTGGCCATATGATGTATCTGCGCAGTGAAGACTTAAAGAAATCAAACGATGATTTACGCGAGTTTATTCTGCAATCATTACCCGCGACTGGCCAAGCTGCGAAATATTAATCTGGCGATAGCGCCTTAGGCTTAACGCCATTAAAAAAGCCGGTGAAGCAAACTTCACCGGCTTTTTTTATGCGGCTTAACAACGCGTTAAACTTATTCTGCGTTATTCGCAAGCGTACTACTGGCTGAGTTTTTCGCCAGTAAGCTTTGCTGTTCCATTTGTGCCGTCAGTTGCTTCACACGTTTAGCAAAGCTGGCTCTGGATTCTGCAGATACCGGCTTCGCTAATGGAATATGCGCCGTCATCGGATTCACGGGCCGGTTATTGATATGCAGTTCGTAATGTAAATGCGGCCCTGTGGAGCGGCCAGTATTACCCGATAAGGCAATACGTTGACCACGGGTAACCCGCTGCCCGCGCTGCACATTAAAGCGGCTTAAATGTAAGTAACGGGTTTTGTAATTACCAAAATGCTGGATCTCGATATATTTACCCGCATAAGGATGATTTTCAATCCGAGTGACCACGCCATCTGCAGGGGCTAACACCGGCGAACCCACCGGTAACGGGAAGTCTGTGCCATTGTGCGGTGACACCCGTTGCGTGATCGGATGTAAGCGGCGCGGGTTAAAATGCGAGCTGATGCGCTGTTGCTTTTGCAGCGGGTAGCGCGAGAACGCACGCTCTAAACTGTCGCCATTTGCATCATAATATTGGCCATCTTCATGCATAAAGGCGCTGAGGGTTTGCCGACGATTCAAAATGCGGATGCCTTCAATGCGGCTTTGCCCGGTACTTTCTTCACCCACGAAGTTTTCACTGCGCAGCACTTGAAACTGGGCGCCGGCTTGGATATCACGCGAAAAATTCAAGCGCTCTTTAAACAGTTGATTAATGTTATAGATATCCGCATCGCTTAAACCCGCGCGCTGCGCGGAAACATAAAAGCTGCCGTACACTTCACCCACCAGAATATCGCTTTGCCACACGCCTTCATCCACGATTTCTTGATAAGCAAACTCATCTGCAGCGACCCGCTGATACACCACTTTTTTACCGGCATGAATATACAGTTCCATGCTTTGTAATTCACCAACATCATCTAACTGCAAGGTCAGTCGATTACCCGGGTGCAGCACGTCAAGCGCCAGCAAGGATTCATCAGAGGCCATCACCTGCTGCACCGTTTGGTAACTGAGGTTATAACGCGCAAAAATACGGCTTAAACTATCGCCACGCGATATCTGGTAAACTTTGACAAAGGGATCTTCAACCGGCTCGGTTTGCAGTTGTTGATGTACCCAACTTAACGCTTGCTCTAACGGCAGTAATTCGAAATTTTGCGGGGCATATTGTAAGCCCATCCCAAGCATCAGCGGTAATACGCCCATGCCACTTGGCTGTGTTTGCTGTGGTTTTGGTAACACCAGCAAGACACTCAAGCCCAGCAAACAACCCAACATCAGGCGTTGATGCAAGGCCGGCACACGACGCCGAAAATCATTGATGAAGTTATTAACCATTTTGCATTCTTTCTTATCGGTTGATGAAGGTGAATGTGGTTGCGGCATTCACTTAGCAAGGCATCACCGCGAAGGCTCGCAGCGGCACTGAAAAAAAATCATTCTATGCCATCAGCCAACGTTTTGCATCCCCACTTTAGCGCTGTTTAACAGATATAATAGCGAGTTTGTTGCATGTTATCGCAAGCACCTGCCCGAATCGACAGAGAGCTGATATAGTCTGACGGAATTTTCCTCAACTTACAGGTATCGTTATGCTGCGTAAAACCGTCGCACTTCTCAGCTGCCTTTGCAGTTTGTCGCTCAGTGCCGCCCCGGTGGTACTTCATAATATCCAAGGCTATGGCTTTGATGAACAACGACAATTAGTCAAATTCCAAACCTTAGTGTTTGATAACGAAACGGGTCAAGTGTTAGCGCGGGGCGATAGCACCTTACGCCAACAGTATGCCCAAGCGACGCAATGGGATGGCCAAGGTAAAACGGTACTCCCAGGCCTGATTGATGGTCATGGCCATGTCCTCGGCTTAGGCGATTACCTTAATCAAGCCGATTTACGTGGCATTAGCAGTGAAAAACAATCGGCTGCCAGTGTCGCGGCATTTGCGCAAAGTAACCCAAAACAACAATGGGTAATGGGCCGCGGTTGGAATCAGGTGCTTTGGGATAGCAAAGCCTTCCCAAGCAAAACCAGTTTAGATGAAATGGTCGCTGACAGACCGGTTTATTTGGTTCGTGTTGATGCGCATGCGGCTTGGGTAAACAGTAAGGCACTGGCCTTGGCGGGGATCACGAAAGATACCATCGACCCTCCTGGCGGTGAAATTATTCGCGATGCCAATGGCGAACCCACCGGCGTGTTAATTGATAATGCCATGGGCTTAGTACAAAGTAAGATCCCTGCGCCAACCAACGAAGATAAACAAGCGGCGCTAGACAAAGCTTTCGCCCACCTATTAGCCTTAGGCATTACCTCAGTACATGATGCTGGCGTAAGCTCAGAGCTGGCCGCCTTGTATCAGCAGTTGCAACAACAGCAACAACTCGGTGTGCGTATCTATCCGATGCTGTCGGCCAAAGATCCGCAACTCGCCGATTGGTTTAAAAAAGGTATAGTGGATGACAGCACTGACTGGTTAGATATTCGGTCGGTAAAAATTTATGGTGACGGTGCCCTGGGTAGCCGTGGTGCAGCGTTACTTAGCGACTACAGTGACCGTGCAGGCCAACAAGGGTTGTTAGTAACACAGCCCGATGCCCTCACCGAAATTATGCGTTTAACCATTGGCGCTGGCTTTCAGGCTAATGTGCATGCCATTGGCGATCGCGCCAATCGTTTAGCTTTAGATCGCTTTGAACAACTCAGCCCGCTGGCTGATTTAGCTAAAGCGCGGCATCGGATTGAACATGCGCAAATTGTTTCACCCAAAGATATTCCGCGCTTTAAAGCCTTACATGTGTTACCGGCAATGCAAGCAGTGCACGCCACGTCAGATATGAATATGGCCGGTGATCGTTTAGGTGTGGCGCGTTTACGTGGGGCTTATGCATGGCGAACCTTTATCGACCAAGGCAGCATCATTGTGGGTGGTTCAGATTTCCCTGTGGAATTGGCCAACCCGTTTCATGGTTTACATGCCTCAGTGACACGGCAAGACCAACAAAATCAGCCCGAAGGCGGTTGGATGCCAGAGCAACGCCTCACCTTGGTGGAGGCATTACGCTCCTTTACCGTTGATGCGGCCTATGGTGCGTTTCAAGAAGATAAAATGGGGCATTTACAACCGGGCAGCTGGGCCGATTTTATCTTAGTTGATCGGGATATTTTTAACGTACCGGCGACGGAACTGTGGCAAACCACCACCTTAGAAACGTGGATCCACGGCAAACAACGTTATAAAAAATAACCCAGTAAAAAGCCGCGATTAACGCGGCTATGGATGGCGCTGCTGGCGAAAGCCGCAGCGCAAATAGCTTAAGGCAGTTTATTCTTCGATAACTTCTTCGAGTTCAGAGAAATCTGGGCTCGCTTTGCGGTTATGTTTATCACGTAATTTACCGACAATCGAAGCTAACTTACGTTGTAGCTTATCGGCAGCGCCCGTTACGGCTTGGCCAACCGTTGCAGCATGTTCGGTTACGGCAACAGGTTCAACACCTTCTAATCGAGCCTCTAACAAGCAGCGTTTATCATGGCCATCACGCTTAATGCTGCTGTTCTCATCACTTAAATGCACTTCAACCCGAGTAATATGATCGGCAAAACGGCTTAATTTGCTGTTTAACGTATCACGGGTAAACTCGGCCAAACGTTCATCGGCCTGGATATGCCGGTCACTGTTTATCTGTACTTGCATAGGCTACTCCTTTTGAAAACGGTGTGTTGTCACTACCAGTGCAGCTCACAATCACACCGCATGCACTTTATAATTGGAGACAATCAACCTAACAGTCAAGGGTAAAAGCAGAAAATAACCGACATATTTTCAGACAGCACCGCAAAGTCTGGTTAAAATAGCCCAATGTTGGATCACGAAAGTCAGCAATATGATAAGCATTAAATGGGCTAAGCTGATTAAATCGCTTCAGCTAAAAAAACACCGTAAAGCCGAGCAACTGTTTTTTGTTGAAGGTGAAAAAGCCGTATTAGAAGTACTCGAATCGGGTTGGACAGTGCGCGCCCTCTTTGCCACCGAACGCTTTATTACCGCACAGCCACAGGCCATTAAAGCAGCACAACTCCTGCAAGCCTGCAGTAGTGATGAGCTGGTAAAATGTGGCACTTTTAGTAGTAATGACGCGGCCTTGGCAGTGGTGGCAATGCCGCAATGGCCTGCTTTTAGCCCGACAGCCACTAGCTGGACCTTGGTGCTCGATAACATTAATGATCCAGGTAATCTGGGCAGTATTATTCGCATTGCCGACTGGTATGGTATTCGTCATATTGTCTGCTCACCTGACACGGCCGACTGCTTTAACCCTAAAGTGATTGCGGCGGCTAAAGGCTCTTTTTTACGGGTACAACTGCACTATTTGCCGTTAACAGAAGTATTAAGCCACGCCCAGCAACCCATTTATGGCGCCTATTTGGGTGGCGAGTCCATCCATCAATTAAGCTTAAACAGCTTAGGGGGCTATATCGTAATGGGCAATGAAGCCAACGGTATTAGCCAAGACGTTGGCCACTGGGTCAATCGTCAAATCACTATTCCGGCCTTTGGTAACGCAGAATCGTTAAATGTTGGCATCGCCGCTGCCGTGATTTGTGATAATTTAATGCGCTTAACCGCGCAATCTGAAGAGAGCAACTTATGACCTTTCCTACCATCGAAGCCTATGTTGGCAATACGCCATTGGTGCGCTTGCAACGTATGGCCAGTCACACGCAAAGCGTGGTGTTATGTAAGCTCGAAGGCAATAACCCTGCCGGTTCAGTGAAAGATCGCCCGGCAATGAATATGATTGCAGAGGCCGAGCGCCGTGGCACTATTCAGCCAGGGCAGCGTATTATTGAAGCGACCAGTGGCAATACCGGTATTGCTTTGGCCATGGCGGCTGCCATCAAAGGCTATCCAATGACCCTTATTATGCCCGCCAATGCCACTGAAGAGCGTAAAGCCTCTATGCGAGCCTATGGCGCAGAATTGATTTTAGTCAGCAAAGAACAAGGCATGGAAGGTGCGCGTGATTTGGCCATGCAAATGCAAGCTGATGGCAAAGGTATCGTTTTAGATCAATTTAACAATACGGATAACCCTGCTGCGCATTACCACAGCACGGGGCCTGAGCTTTGGCAGCAAACCGAGGGGAAAATAACCCATTTCGTTTCCAGCATGGGCACTACCGGTACCATCATGGGCACTTCGTGTTATTTAAAAGAACAAAACCCGGCGATTCAAATCATTGGTTTGCAGCCCGCCGAAGGCGCCAGTATTCCGGGGATCCGTCGTTGGCCGGCTGAATACCTGCCGGGCTTTTTTCAAGCCGAACGTGTTGATCAAGTGATCGATATTGAACAAGACGCCGCACTGGATACTATGCGGCGCCTGGCCAAAGAAGAAGGCATTTTCGCCGGTGTCAGCTCAGGAGGCTCGGTGTTCGCGGCTTTGCAAATCGCTGAACAAAATCCAGGCTCAATAGTGGTTGCGATAATTTGCGATCGCGGAGATCGCTACCTATCATCCAATATTTTTTAAGCGCAGCGCAGCGTGAGTTTTGAATATCTGGCGCTGCTTGCCGCGGCTTGCTGGGCCTTTGGCAGTTTATTATCGGCGCAAGCCGCGACGCATCTGGGTGCCTTTGCCTTTAATCGCTATCGCATGCTGGTGGCGATGCTGTTGCTTTGGGGCATTTCGCTCCTTACCGAGGGTTGGCGCACATTAGACAGTGCTAGCATCTTGCTGTTAACGGTTTCCGGTGTCATTGGTATTGTGATTGGCGATACCGCACTGTTTGCCGCGATGAATCGCTTAGGCCCGCGCCGTGCCGGTGTATTGTTCGCTACCCATGCGTTATTTTCCGTGGTTCTGGCTTACTTTTGGCTTGGTGAAACCCTCTGGGGGTTAACCTTGGTTGGCAGCAGTATGCTAATGGGTGGCGTGATGATTGCGATTTTATTTGGTAAACGTCGCGCAGAACAACACATCTGGGAAACCAATCAATATGGCTTAGCCAGTGGCGTAGCCTTAGGCTTGCTGGCGGCATTTTGCCAAGCGGTTTCTACCTTAATGCTAAAACCACTGATGCTAACCGCTATTGATGCGATTGCCGCTTCAGCGGTGCGCATGAGCAGCGGTTTTCTATTACATCTGCTGATTTTTTTACTCGGTTTTCAGGTGGCGCGTAGCCATTTGCCGATTACAGCACGCATTTTATGGTTAGTGATTATCAATGCCAGCTTATCGATGGTGCTGGGCATGACCTTGATTTTGCAGGCCCTAAAATACGGTGATGCCGGCATGGTGGCGATGCTGTCATCGATTAGCCCGGTGTTAGTGCTGCCGATGTTATGGTTAGTGTATAAACGCACACCGGCTTGGGGCGCATGGTTAGGCGCTTTATGCACCGTTGTGGGCACCATGTTGATTTTATGGCATTAAATGCAGGCATTTCTGCCATGCCCGTCAGTAAAATTGCAGCATTCCCTGTCGTTCGGCCGTAGCAACCCACTAGCTTGCTCTGATATAGTGCAGTTTCGATAGAAAAAGAGGTTTACAGCATGCAATGGCAGGTCCTTACCTTCGCTGAATTAGACACCCTGACACTTTATTCATTACTGCAACTGCGAGTAGATGTCTTTGTCGTGGAGCAGAACTGTCCTTATCCGGAATTGGACGATAAAGATTTACACCCGCAAACACGCCATGTGATGTTGAAAAAAGGCGACAAAGTGATCGCTTATTCACGTATTTTAGCGCCAGATGTCAGCTTTAAAGGCTTTCCAGGTATTGGTCGCGTGTGCATTTCTCAAACCGCACGCCGATTGGGTTTAGGTAAAATCTTAGTCGAAAGAACATTAGCGGAAGTCGCCAACTTATGGCCTGATACCGATGTGCATATTTCAGCGCAGTGTTATTTACAACGCTTTTATCAAGATCTCGGTTTTGCTGCTGCCAGTGAGCCTTATCTGGAAGATGATATTCCACATTTAAAGATGATCCGTGCTGCGCACTAAGTTGCTGCTACCGATGTAAAAGCGGATGAGCAGTAAGCAATAAAAAACCCGCCATATCTCAGTAATACCGATCAGTTTAGTGTTTAACTGATCGGCATCACCGAATCACGGCGGGTTTTTCTAATAAGCAGCGGCCTGCTTAGAACCGATAACGGAAGCCCGCTTCGACAGAGCGTTCAGTGCCGACATAAATACCTTGGCGTAAACCCGTAATGTAGTCTTTATCTGTCAGGTTTTTCACTGAACCAAAAACGGTAAAGCCTTCAAATACCTGATACTGCGCAAACAAATCATACACAGTGTAAGCCGGTAACAAGCCTCCCCAAATGCCGCCTGCCGCGGTTGTTGGAATAGCCACTTGGTTACTGGCATCACCATATTGTTCACCACGGTGATGTGCCGATAAACTCAAGCTTACGGCTTCGATGTTGTAGCTTAGTGCCATATTAGCGAGTAACTTAGGCGCATAAGGTAAGCGATTACCTGCAAAATCCCCGGTTTCAAACTCAGACGTCGGCACCCAGGTTGCATTACTGTCGATTCGAAACCCCGCACCGAGGTTGTAGCCGAGTACCAATTCCATCCCTGCATGCTTAGTGGCACCGGCGTTCGACTGGGATAAATTCGGGTTACTGTTACCGGTTACTACTTGATTAGTGAAGTCCATATAAAACGCGGCGGCTTCATAATTCAACTCGCCCGCATTACCACGTATGCCAAACTCGTAATTCGTCGATTGCTCACCTTCTAACAACTGATCAGCCAAACCATCTAACGCCACACCATTAGATGCCGGCGAAAACGCACGGTACACACCACCATATAACTGGCTGGCTGGGGTTAACTCATAAGTAGCACCGACACCTGGCAAAAACTCCGTATTGCTGGTTTTGGCCGTTGCACCGTTATCGGTTAACACCACACGTTTTTGCTCGTAGGACTCTACACGTAAGCCTGGGGTCACGGCTAAAGCGCCGGTTAACTGGATACGGCTTTGCGCATAAGCAGCAATACTGGTGGCAGAATCAATAATATGCCGGTCGTTAACACCTGAGCGATCCGACAAACGCGTTGCACGAATGCGGTTATCATCGGCCTCTTCTTTCATTAAACGTAAGCCAAGCTCCGTCGCAGCAGCGGCGCCCATGAAGTCTTGATCAAAGCTTAAACGGCTTTCAATACCAACACGTTCAAAACTGCGGTTATTGCCGGTTAAGGTATCAGCATATACCCAACGACCAGCAGCATTAGACGCCGCCGTATCAACATCATAACGCCAGTAATCGCGTGTAATATCACTCCAATACACGAGGGTATTGAGTTTAGTGGTGTCGCTTAGCAGCAATTCATGGTTTAAATCAAATGCCGTACGATCAGTTAAATACCAATCATCGGGTGCAGCGTTATAACGCTCACCATTTTCAAAAGCGTCTAAAAAAATACCACGATAGGAAATATTGGCATCGTTTTCATGATAAGCAAATTTCAGCCCGACTTTTTGCGTGTCACTTAAAGCAATACCGGCTTTGACCATCACATCTGACATGTCATAGCCTTTATCCATAAAGCCGTCGCTGCTTGCTTGCGTGGCAACAATACCCGCAAAAGCGTCTTCAGCGGCGTTAGTGGCGCCCGCCTCTACATTCACTTCTTGCATATTGAACGAACCAACACGCGCAGATAACTGTACGCCATCATCCGGATTTTTTGTGATGTAGTTCACTACGCCGCCGATGGTAGAAGGGCCATAACGTAATGAGGCCGAACCTTTTAACACTTCGACCGACTCCACACGCTGAATACGGGTATTAAAATAGCGATCGTTACCAATAAATAAACCCGGTGCCACTGGCACACCGTCTTCTAATAATAGCGATTTTGATTCACTGGCCGATAAACCGCGCATACCAAAGTTGGCGACAATGGCGGTTTCTTCTTCGCTTTTAATGTTAATGCCTGGCACGCGACGCAGTACGTCTTCGGTAGATAAGGGTTGTACTTGCTCTATTTGCTTGCGGTCAATCAAGATAACTGAGCCGGTTTCATCAAACACATGGCTCTGCTGTTGGCCTTTGACTTTCAGCACTTCGATAGCCGGCATAATTTTACTGGCTTGTTGATCAGGGCTGGTCACTTCAGCGGTTTCGGCTTGAGTACTCGCAGCAGCGAATGAGCATAAAATGGCAGCAGCAATTGGATGATAATTCAGATATTTCATAGCAACCTATCTAATTTAATAATGGTTCAACAAGTAAAGTGGGCGCAAGAATAGCACTCATCAATACCAATGACAATTATTATCATTTAGATTTGCGTAAGCATTGCTAAATTACCGAGTGGGCGCGGCGTATAATTGCTCTGCCCGATTAAACAAGATCCAACTGGTGAGGATATATTTGTCGTTCGATACCGGCGTACAACCGCGGTGCGTGTGCGTGAAGTAAGCCGGTGCAATCACCATGCGGCCCTGTTGCGGTTGAATGGATTTCTGTTGATAAAAAAACTCGGTTTGACCGCCTTCTGTCACATCATTTAAATAAAACATAAATAATAA
Organism: Rheinheimera sp. UJ51; assembly: GCF_020819615.1. Taxonomy (NCBI): domain Bacteria; kingdom Pseudomonadati; phylum Pseudomonadota; class Gammaproteobacteria; order Chromatiales; family Chromatiaceae; genus Rheinheimera; species Rheinheimera sp. UJ51. The sequence goes on along the minus strand of NZ_JAJHOG010000002.1, from coordinate 166,751 downwards.
CGTGCGATGCAACGGCTCGTTATCTGGCAGTTGTGGGTAAACCTCACAATGCCAATAGTTATAGTTGCCTTTTGCCTGTTGATATTTTTGCGCTTGGATCGGCCCTAACCGATACAAGGTACGCATAAAACCAAAGGTTTGCTCTTGGCTAAACTGGCCAAAATTATCATGGTTCACCGGCTGCGGTTGCTGAGTGATGGGATCTTGCGTAGTAATCCCAACCGGGGCAATCAAGGCAAAATGGTATTTTTTAAAATACTCATGCGCATAATGCGAGGTAATCTGTATTACTTGCTGCAGTAGTTGTTGATACTCAGGATATTGATTTAAATATAAGTCAGTACTGATTTTTTTACTGGTATCTACCCCAGAGCCGGTACGACCCGCTTGTTTATGTGGGCTTTTGTCAAAAGCACGGATCAACTGTTGGCAAAGAGCCGGGCTTAGCGCATTATCGTATACTTCGATAAAATCGGTCATTTAGGCAATCCTGACTATGTTTACTGAAACTTTGCAGCCCCGCTTCTCAGAAACCGATGCACTGGGCCATATAAATAACACGGTATTTGCAACCTGGTTTGAAAGCGGTCGCCAAGGCGTTTTTCGCATTTTCACTCCAGATTTAGACGTCAAACGTTGGACGCTGATTATCGCCAGCATTCACATTAATTACCATGCCCAAACGCACTATAACGCCCCTGTAGAGCTACGGACTTGGATCAGCCGTATCGGCGGTAGTTCCTTTGATATTTATCAAGAGGCTTGGCAAAACGGCCAAAAATGCGCATCCGGCACTGCCGTTATGGTGAAGTTCGATTATACACAACAACGCGCCAGTAAGCTGACAACAATAGAGCAAGCCGCGTTAAACTCGCATTTACTGCCCACGCCTTAGCGTTAACGGGGGGCAATTGGTCGAAAGCCACTAGCCAGAGGCGACAATCCCCCGTAAGTTAGCTTGGTACTAGCCACCAACGGAGCCATTAAATGAACTATAAAATCCCCCTGTTGTGTTTCAGCGTGTTAATTAGCATGCCGCTGCAAGCCTTTGATCGGATCACGGGCAAAGACTTTGCCAGCCGCTCAGAAGTGATCGCAACCGAAGCAATGGCCGCAACCAGCCATCCGTTAGCCACACAAATCGCTCTGGATATCATGAAACAAGGCGGTAATGCCATTGATGCAGCCATTGCCGCTAACGCCGCACTGGGTTTAATGGAGCCAACCGGCAATGGTATTGGTGGTGACTTATACGCCATTATCTGGGATGCGAAAACCGCACGTTTGCACGGTTTAAACGCCTCTGGCCGTTCACCGATGGGGCTGAGTTACGATACCTTAAAAGCCGAGCTGGATAAGCTGGGCCGCCACGATTTACCACCACATGGCATGTTGCCGATCAGTGTGCCAGGTGCGGTTGATGGCTGGTTCGAGATGCATCAAAAATTTGGCAAATTACCTATGCCGAAAATTCTGCAGCCTACCATTCATTATGCCGAAAAAGGCTTCCCCGTTACCGAACTCATTGCTTATTACTGGGATCGTAGCGTGCCGATTTTAAGTAAACAACCGGGCGATTTTAGCGGCACTTATACCATTAATGGTCGTGCGCCGGCTAAAGGCGAGATTTTTAAAAACCCCGCGCTCGCCAATACCTTAAAAGCCATTGCTAAACATGGCCGCGATGCTTTTTATCGTGGTGAGATCACCCGCAAAATTGACAGCTTTATGCAACAAAACGGCGGCTACTTACGCTATGACGATTTTGCCAAACATCGTTCAGATTGGGTTGAGCCAGTAGGGGTTGATTACAAAGGCTATACGCTGTGGGAATTACCGCCAAATGGCCAAGGGATTGCGGCCTTACAAATGCTGCAAATTCTAAAAAACTTTGATTTAGCCAAGCTGGGTTTTAACAGCGCCGAAAGTATTCACTTAATGGTGGAAGCGAAAAAGTTGGCGTTTGAAGATCGCGCGAAGTTTTATGCCGATATGGATTTTAATCAATCACCGATTGCCGGCCTGATCTCAGAAGCCTACGGCAAAGAGCGGGCAAAACTGATTGGTGAGCGCGCCGCACAACGGGTTGATGCGGGTAACCCGAATCTGTACGAAGGCGATACTATCTATATGACCACGGCAGACAAAGACGGCAATATGGTGTCGCTTATTCAAAGTAATTATCGCGGCATGGGTTCAGGCGTTACCGTACCGGGCCTGGGCTTTATCTTTCAAGATCGCGGCCAATTATTCTCGATGGATAAACAACACGCCAACGCTTATCAACCTGGCAAAAGACCTTTTAATACCATTATCCCGGCCTTTATTACCAAAGATAACAAACCATTAATGAGCTACGGTGTCATGGGAGGAGCGATGCAACCGCAAGGTCATGTGCAAATCTTAGTGAATATGGTCGACTATGGCATGAACCTGCAAGAAGCGGGTGATGCCGCCCGCTGGCAGCATTTAGGGAGCACTGAGCCAACAGATGGCCAAGACGCTTACCTGCAAAATGGCGGTTATATAGAGGTAGAACGCGGTGTGCCCTTTGAAACCGTGCGCGAGTTACAGCAACGCGGCCATGACATCCGCTGGGGCTTAGGTGGCTATGGCGGCTATCAAGCTATTATGCGCGATCATGCCAACGGCGTTTGGATTGGCGCCTCTGAATCACGCAAAGATGGGCAAGCTGCAGGTTACTAACGCGTTATAAGCTGACGGCATCCGCCGTCAGCGACACCTTGGCATCATGGTGTTGCTCGATATGCCGAATGGCTTGTGTTACATCACCATCAAAAGGCACTGCCGACGCAGTACGTTGTTTACGCAAGCTAATTCGCTCCGCGGCTTTTAAATAACGCATAATCTCTTCTTCACTTTTTAATTGCAGCCGTGGCACCCGCACCGGTTTACCCGTTTCGCTGTCTTTGGCAATCATCGTGAAGTACGACGAATTACAATGCTTAACCAGACCCGTTTGAATATTTTGGGCATCAACACGGATCCCCACCACCATCGAACTCGCGCCCACATAATTGACAGAGGCGTTTAGTGTGACTAACTCACCTACTTCAATAGGGTTAAGAAAGTCGACGCGATCTACCGATGCGGTGACGCAATATTTACCGCTAAACTTAGAGCCACAAGCAAAGGCAATTTGGTCCATTAACGACAACAAGTAACCGCCGTGGATTTTACCACTAAAGTTAGAATGGGAAGGCAACATCAGCTGCGACAAGGTAATTTGTGAACATTTCACTGTTTTGTATGCGTTATCCATGGCAAGCACTCCAATATATGTGTGTCACAACTTAGTTTAGTTGCTCTGTTAAGGGTTTGTCTTGCACTAAGATCCATGGCGAAATCACCACTGCCCAAAGCTCCGTTTTTGCCTGATACCATTGCTGCGCTTGTTGCTCTGTGGTGCGACGAATACTGCCCTGACTTAACCAATCGGCAACTTGTGCTTTATTATCCTGACTAAAAGCAAACGCCACTTCAATTAAATCGGCCACCGGCTCCACGCTGATCACATTGCCCGCAGCATAAAACTTTTGCAACTCGAGCCAACTGATACGCGCCGTTTCGGCAATAATTTTGGCACGGATTAAGGTAGGATCTTCAGCCTCCTCAATCAAATGGGCGTCAGGTGGGGTAATCGCAGTCATAACATCCTCAACGTCGTTTAAGCTCTCATTCTTGCTCGTCTTGCTGCTCAGTGATCTGTTGTGCACTGAGCTCGTGTTTTTTCAATAATTTATAAAAATCGGTTCTGTTGCGCCCGGCTAAATCGGCGGCACGGGTCACATTCCCTTCGGTCATTTGCAGCACCCGCGTCAAATATTGCCGTTCAAATTGATCACGTGCTTCGGTCAGCGTCGGCCAGTAACTGGTGTTTTGTGATAACGCTTGCTCAACTAACGCCGCGCTAATAATCGGGCTTTGCGTTAAAGCAACGCATTGCTCCACCACGTTAACTAACTGCCTGACATTTCCCGGCCACTTCGCGGTGGCGAGAATTTGCAGTGCATCGTCTGAGAAGCGTGTTACTTTCACGTGATGCCGATCGGCGCTTTGCTGCAGTACATGCCGAGCTAATAACGGAATATCTTCCGCGCGCTGCTCTAAGCCTGGTAATTGTAGGTTTACCACATTTAAACGATAGTATAAATCTTCCCGGAATTGACCTTCAGCCATCGCTTGCTGTAAATCGCGATGCGTGGCCGATAACACCCGTACATTAATGGGGATCGTTTTAGCACTGCCAACCGGGCGAATTTGTCGCTCTTGCAACGCGCGAAGCAGTTTCACTTGCAGCGCCACCGGCATATCACCAATTTCATCTAAAAATAAAGTACCGCCATCCGCTTCACGAAATAAGCCCAAGTGCTCTGTCACCGCCCCAGTAAAAGCCCCTTTACTGTGACCAAATAACTCAGATTCTAACAAATGCTCGGGTAAGGCACCGCAGTTAATCGCGACAAAGGGTTTGCTGCCACGTGGGCTGGCCTGATGAATAGCATTGGCTAACAACTCTTTACCGGTTCCGCTGGCACCGGTAATTAACACGCTAACATCACGCTGAGCGACACGATAGGCTTGCTCCAGCAAGTCTTGCATCAGCTTGCTGCGAGTAATAATGGCGGCACGCCACTGCGCTTGCTCGGGTAACGACTGATTTAAAGCCCGCTGTAACACCTCCCGTAACTCAACCGGGTTAAGCGGTTTAGTGAGGAAGCCAAAAACGCCGCGCTGCGTAGCCGCTACCGCTTCTGGAATAGACCCATGTGCGGTCATTAACACCACAGGCAAACCTTTATAGCGCTTGGCAATTTCATCAAATAAACTCATGCCATCTAAACCGGGCATGCGCAAATCGCTTAGCACCACATCAACCGTTTGCTTGGTTAACATGCTTAACGCCATTTCAGCACAATCGGCATTTAAAACCTGATAGCCTTCACCTTCTAAACGTAAGGTTAATAAGCGCAGTAAACTCGGATCATCATCGACCAATAATAAACGTGGATTATCTTTAGCCATGGTTTGCTCCATTGCCATTCTCAGGCAGCGGTTGCTGATTCAACTCTGCCTCGATTTGCGTTAAAGCATCGATTTTCTTTTGCAGTTCACGATTGGTTTTTTGGGCCCTATCGATCATATCTTGTTGTTGTGCATTTAAACGGGTCACTGCACTGACGGCAGACTCGGCCTCTAATAACTTTTGATTAAAAGTCAGCTCCCAGCTAAACAACGCGACAAGGCGAGGTGGCAATGACGATAATAATTCTGCTAAGTGCGTTTGCACTCGAAAGCGCGTGACATAAGGCATATCAGGATGCAAATTAAGCAAAGCTTGCTGAAATTGAGCCAATTTATCCAGCTCTGGTAGGCTGCGTAACCGTGCCCGCTCGGGCATCGGATCGATTAAAATTTGCTGCTTGTAATCCAACCACGCTTGTAAACTGGTGGCAGAATCATTTAAGGCCAATTCAAAAACGACTTCAGGCTCAGGTTCAACTACGGCTGGCACAGCTTCAGGTTCGGGCTCTACCGATGTGGTGGTGCTGGGTAACTCTGGTAAGGTTGTTAATTGACACCCAGCCAGTGTCAGCAACATCAGCAGTAGCACTGCATTTTTCATAGCGGTTTTTCTCCTAAAAACGGCAAGTGAACACGGATACACACATCCGCATACACGACATCGACGATATCCGCGTGGCCCCCTAACAAACGAGCACAATCGGCCACAATAGACAGGCCTAAGCCAGAGCCTTGTACCGAGTCGAAACGTGGCGTGGTGCCACGCTGAAAGGGTTCAAACAACTTTTCGCGCAGTGCCACCGGAATGGGTGCGCCATTGTTCGCCACTTCTAACAAGATCATATCGTCTTGCCGATACAATTTTACCCAAACGGGACTACTTTCAGCGCCGTAAGCTTGAGCGTTATTGATCAAATTATCCAAAATGCGTCGGAACAAGGTGGCATCGGTATAAAGCGTATTCAGCTGGCAATCGAGTTTCACTTGTTGCTGACGCTGCTGCAGCGATAACGCATGATCATTAAAACAGGCTTGCAATAATTGTTGTGGTGTTTGCCAAGCCCATTCTGGCTGGGCTTGTTGCAATAATCGATTGTAATCGAGCAATTGTTCAGTCAACACGCTGAGTCGATCGGCACTGCCATTTAGCAGGGTCACCACTTCTAATTGTTGCGGTGTTAATGGGCCAACCAATTGCTCGGTTAGCAAGGCGCAACCTTCACGAATACTCGACAGGGGCGTTTTTAATTCATGAGAGGCGTGGCGCAGTAAAATCAATCGCAGCGCTTCTAACTGTTGTAAACGTGAACTTAGCCAGCGTAATTGTTCGCCCAGTTCGGTTAATTCACGAGGGCCGCGCAGTTTTTCATCGGGAAATTGATGCTTCGGTTGGCCAATCGCACGGATCATCCGATCAAGCTTTTTCACCGGCGCCGTAATACGGTTAGAACTCCACAGCACCAGCAGTAAGGTCAGCAGCACCAAAGCAAAGGTTTGCCAAGCAAGTTGTTGCTGGGTGTGCGTGACAAATTGCTGCTGTTCAGACAATTGCCGTTCTAGCAGATCCCAAATTTGCTGAGTGATCCGCTGCTGCTGTTGGCGAATTTGCTGCATTAAACCTTCAGGCGTATTGGTGAGTTCTTCACTTAGGCGTTGGCGCAGCGTTTCTAAAGCCGCTTCTTGCTCGGCGCATAAATTCAGTTGTGGTAAATCCTGACAAACCTGTTGCAGTAATTGCTGCTGATTCTCGATATGCGTTAAAGCCACTCTGCGGATCGCCTCGGTGCGCACCACACCGTATTGCCGCACGGCTCGTTCGATATCAATCACCACGCTTTGCATGCTTTCCGATTGTCGAACGTAAGATACTGAACGTTCTGCCGAAGTAATAGCAAATGAGCTGACGCCACTGAGCGATTTATTACTTTGCCACAGCAGCACACCCACCGGGATCAGTGCTAAAAAGAAACTGAGCAAGACCAGCTGGCGTAACGAGGCAGTTTGGATTGAAAAACGCATAACGACCGAACTCAGACTAAAAGACAGTGCTGGCTAGTTTACTGAAAAAACGCGCCTTTGTATTGCAGATATAAAAAAGGCCAGCAATGCTGGCCAAGGCAGATTCAGCATAACGCTGAAGATCAGATAAAGCTTACTGCGCCAACTCGGTGGTTAACGCGGCAGTAAAGGTGGTTTGTGGAGCCGGTGCCAGGTGCACAGCTTGTTCTTGCTCCCACGCTTGCACACTGCTGTTATTTAAATCGATACGACGCAGCATAGTGAACACAATAGCCATGTTAGCAACCAGAAACAGGGTAACAAAACTTAAAAACATATCCATGATACTTCTCCGCAAATGACGCCTTGTTGCAGGCGGTTAGAACTGTCTCAGGAGAATCGCGTAAAGGTAAAACTGCTTTGCCTTTACGCTATTCCCCTGCAGTCGTACCATAGATAATGCACGGCGCGTGCCAACATTAAAAATAACTTTAATATCATATACTTGAGTTGGATTCGCGAGATTTCAGTGTGGTGAGTTTGATGGGGGTGTTGCCAAATGGCGACACTAAAAACAGCATAAAACCGATAATGTTTAAAATCAATAACTTAGGCTGTATGCTTTTTGCGACACACAGCCTAAGCCGCTGTTATAACTAAATAAAACCGTAGCGCTGCGCTACGCGATCGAAATATTCTAAGCAGTGTTTGGCGTATTGACGCTTTTCCACGTAGCTTCCAGGGAAAAAGCTCTTCTTAAAACCATAAGCCACCATATCTTTCAGCCGCTTTAATGGCACATCAAAGTTATCTAGCGCCAGCTGATATTCTTTACTCACTGTGGTATTCGACACTAAGCGGTTGTCAGTACAAATAACCGTGGCAATACGGTGCTCTAACATGTCTTTAAATTTATGCTGGCGAATATCGGTAATAGCCGGATTGGTTTGTAAGTTACTGGTTAAGCACACTTCAATTGCAATCCGCTTATCGGCAATGTAAGAAGCCAAATTCTGAATATAACTGGCTTTATCTAGAATAGCGGGGTCTTTAATCATATCGGGCATAAACATCGAATAACCGTGGCCAATACGATCGGCATAACATTCTGTGATGGCTTCAAACACACTTTCTGCGCCATAAGCCTCACCCGCATGTAAGGTTTTTAATAAAAAGTGTTGATGCGCGTATTCATACACTTCTTTAAACTTGCCAGCAGGATAGCCTGCTTCTTGCCCGGCCAAATCTAACCCAACAATCGGGATGCCTTCTTCGTCACGCAACCGCACACTGGCGCGCACTAATTCCATCGCCGCTAGCTTAATCACATCCATCGGTGCAAAATCACGCATCAACTGAAATAAATTGGTGTAATAAGGTGAAAACCCTTTATTGCCAAACATGCGCATTGCGCAATTGATAATGCCGTAATGAAACGGTGGCCGCTCGCCACGCAACACCCGCTCTGTGGCATTGTACTCTTGCATAGCGCGTTTTAAGCCATTGTTCACCGCGTGCATGATTTGGTCAAAGTCGATGCCCCGCGTTAAATCGATTAATAGCTGAGGGGCAAAACGTACCTCGATATAATTGACGCCCTCGGCTTGGTTATCTAACGCCAGTTCATAAGCCGCTTGCTCTAAGTTTTCCGGATCGCGCAGCACTGCACAGGTATATTGAAAGCAGTGTAGATACTCACCTAAATTTTGGTAACGGTCTTTAAACACCAACTCTTTAAGGCCACTGATACTTTGTGACGGCAATGCCACCTGACTGCGCTGCGCCATCTCAATTAAACTGTCTAAACGCAGGCTACCATCCAGATGCAAGTGCAAGTCGGATTTCGGCATATCTTTAATAAAATCGGCAGAGTATCTAGGCATAATGATTCCTTCTAATAATCCATGCAGAATAGCATAGAAGACTTCGGCAACGCACATGGCTTAAGTATGGGTGCAACTTAAAACGCCGGATCCACGGCTAACAAAAGTAGCTATGGCAGCAAACTACGTTTATGCTTTTAAAAGGTTACTTTTTTCATTCGACGATATAAAAGCGCCGTTCAACAACGGACTGTTATGACACAACTCGTAAAAGCCTAGGCTAAAAACGGAGATTTTATGCACTTGAACACTTTTACCATTCGCACAAGACTAATATTAATCGCTTCAGTCGCCGTAACAGCCCTAGGATTTATGTTATTCCTTATGCAATATCAAGAGCGAACCTTAAGTCAGCTAGCTCAAGCAGATAAACTCATCGCTGAACTGAATAGCGGCATGCTGACCTTACGGCGCCATGAAAAAGATTTTTTACTACGAAAAGAATTACGCTATCAACAGCGACATCAAGATACTCAACAACAACTCACCCAAAAAATTACTGTACTGCAAGCGCTATTAAAGTCACTCTCGATAGAACAACAACAAACGCAAGAATTTGCCGCTTTAGTTCAGCTTTATGCGCAAGCTTTTGATCAGTTAATTTTGACTGAACAACAGATTGGCTTAACCGCAAAAGAAGGGCTAATGGCAAGCTTAATGGAAACTAGCCAACTATTACACAACAGTTTGAGCGACCGCCCCTTTGAACAAGGTTTATACTGGCAGATCCGCTCCGTTGAAAAAGATTTCATCACCTATCTGCAGCAAGAAAATGCTGAGCGACACCTTACACTTAGCCGCCAGTTATCCGCCACATTAACCCCAGCAGAAGCACTTTTATACACCGACTATCAAACTGTCTTTCAACAACTCGTGGCGCTATTCCAGCAACGAGGTTTAACCCCAAGTGAAGGGCTAGAGGGGAATATGCGCCAACAAATCCAAGCAACAGAAACCTTACTTGCAGATATGTCGGAGCAGCTTAGCCATCGTTTTGAGCTGGCTATACAAAAAATTAATAGATTGAGCCTTGGCCTCTTTGTGCTGATCATCCTTTTGGTGATCTCTTTGGTAAGTTTAATTGCTCGCAGTATCAATAAACCCATTAGTCAAGCCTCAAGCGATTTAGCAAAGATACGCACCAATAAAGATTTTACGCTACGCTTGCAACTCACTGGTAAAGATGAAATTTCTGTACTCGGTCAGGATATGAATTCCTTGCTTTCCGATGTCCAAAATTTAGTAAAATCGGTAAATCATTCTTTAGCGACATTAGATAAAGTCACGGTTGAACTTGCAAAGACTGCAGCGAGTACCGCAGAAGTGACGCAAGCACAACAAGGTGAAACCGATATGGTCGCGACGGCAGTAACCGAGATGGGCGCCACCATACAGGAGATTGCGACAAATACTGAAGCAGCGTCCAGTACGGCGCAAACGGCCAATGAGCATGCGCAAAAAGGACAGCAGCAAGTTAATGATACTGTTACCTATGTACATGCTCTTGCTGAGCGTTTACAACACGCCAATTTATCTGCAGTTGAGTTACAGAAAGACAGTACCAGTATTGGTTCAGTGCTAGACGTCATCAGAAGTATCGCCGAACAAACCAATTTGCTGGCATTGAATGCCGCCATTGAAGCCGCGCGGGCGGGTGATGCCGGTCGAGGCTTTGCGGTGGTTGCAGATGAAGTAAGAACACTTGCACAGCGAACCCAGCAATCGACCCATCAAATTGAAGGTATTATTCAGAAACTGCAAGAACGCACTAAGGGCATTACCAAGATCATGCAAGAATGTGGTGACGAGGGGGTTCGTAGCGCAACTCAAGCAGCGGCAGCCAGCGAGTTACTCCAAACCATCACTAACGCTGTAACAAATATAATGGATATGACCACTCAAGTCGCTACCGCAATTGAAGAGCAAAGCTCTGTTGCAGCTGAGGTCAATCGTAATGTGGTGAAAATTCGGGACTTATCTGAGGATACGGCTGACGCAGCAGTAAAAACCAATCAATTAAGTGACGATGTGGCCAACCAAGCTAAAGCGCTAAGGCTAGAAGTGAACAAGTTTCGCGCCTGAAAAAGCGCCAGCATCACTGGCGCTATCTAACACCTTACACTTTAAAGCGGCTAACCAACTCGTTTAGTTGCGTCGCTAAACGAGAAAGCTCTGAAGCACTGGCCGTAGTTTGATGCGAGCCGGTTGCCGTTTGATTGGCGAGATCGCTAATGGTAATGATATTTCGATCAATTTCCCGTGCCACTTTCGATTGCTCTTCGGCTGCGCTGGCGATAACGTGGTTTTGATCACTAATACTGGTAATGTTTTCCGCAATACGCGTTAACGCCGTAGCCGCTTCAATTGCCACGTTTTGTGCATTATCCACATTGCTGCTAATTAAGCCCATTGCACTAACGGCCTCTTTTACCGAGGCTTGCACCTGATTGATCATTAACTCAATTTCCCCAGTCGAGGTTTGAGTACGATGCGCTAAACTTCGCACTTCATCGGCGACCACGGCAAAACCACGGCCGGCATCCCCCGCTCGCGCGGCTTCAATGGCGGCATTCAGTGCCAGTAAGTTCGTTTGCTCTGCTACGCTACGGATCACCTCTAACACCTGGTTAATCGAAGACACTTTTTCAGCTAAGACATTAATCACACTGGTACTTTGCCGGACATCGGCATTCATCTTGTCGATAACAGTGCGGGTTTGCAGTACTTTTTTACTGCCATCTTCTGCTAAGGCAGCGGATTGAATAGACGCTTCCGAGGTTTGCATGGCCGTTGCCGCCACTTCATCCACCGCAGAGCTCATTTCGGTTATCGCAGTAGCAGCTTGTTGCACTTCATCATTTTGAAGTTGAATCGCACGAGCGGATTCATCCGTCACCGCATTTAACTCTTCCGCAGCAGAAGCCAGCTGACTGGCTGAGCTAGAGATATGACCAATCGCTGCACGCAAATTAGTTTGCATTTGCGCTATGGCTTGCGCCAATGTCGTCAGTTCATCATTACCATCACGACAAACATCCCGCGTTAAATCACTGTCGGCAATAAACTGGGCTGACTCAATAACCTGAGATAAGGGCTGATTAATGCTTTTGGAAATCACCAGCGCTATCGCGACAGCAATAATGACGGCTAACACAATTAAAGCGATAACAATCCACTTAGCGCTTTCATAAGCCGCAATCGAAGCGGTTCGAGCATCAGCGACAGACTGCTGATTTATGTTAGTTAATTTTAATAAGTCTTGGGTAATGGTATTCGCTAGGCTATTCATCTGTGGCAACAGATCTAAGGCTGCACCCGTTTCATCTTGCTTTAGTAAATCAATTACTTGCTGTTGAATATCTAAATAACGTTCTTCTGATTTTTTAAAGTCAGTAAACACTTGTCTTTCTTCTGCAAGCGTTATTGCACTTTCATAAGCTGATACGTTTTTCATAACTTCTGCCCGGACATTTTCAACTAATTGTAAGGTTTCACCTTCACGTCGAATATCCGTTGTTAGCATCAGTCTTAAGGTAAATACCCGCAAGCGGGTCACATTTAGATTTAAGTCTGCCAAGTTCATCAACGAAGGTAGAATATTGGTTTCGACTTGACTCGCTCGGGCGCGAATATCAGACATCGTGTTCAGGTTATATACGCCTAAACCCGCTAACATCAAAACGAGCGCCCCAAATGCGCTGAGCAATCGTTTTTGAATACTTAATGACCTGAACATAAGGTTCCTCATTGATTTATTTAGAGATAGTTTACGCCAATAAAAACTACCCCATAAAATAAAGGGTCTGTTTATTACTTTACTCTAGCAGTAAATACACGGTATGGCAGCTTTTAATCGGCAAGGTTGTTATAAATCCAATACTAACAACCACTGCCCCGTCTCTTGGCAATGTTATCTAGTAAACCAATTTGACCAGCCTGCCGCTTGCCACATCGCTATTATGCCTTGAAATGTTGAGTCACATTTTGCCGTACGAAACGAACCGTATGCACAGGGATTGGACTGATAAAAGCAAACTTGCATAAACTTCAGCTTTTTTAAGGCCGTGTGATTTAACAACGAGAGAAAGACAAGCAGGACGAAAAATATGGCGATACATAATGACATTACAGAGAATAAACAAACAGAAGTGAGTGTGGCAAAGGAGGATATAGCGCAGAAATAAAATGGTGCCCGGGGCCGGACTTGAACCGGCACGAGGTTTCCCTCGAGGGATTTTAAATCCCTTGTGTCTACCGATTTCACCACCCGGGCAACGAGTACTGATTAGTACCGACAGAACGGCGCGAATATTATGCAAGCTCAGCCACTTTTGCAAGTGATTTCTGAAATTATCTGCTAATCAGCGCGCAACTGATGCTTTATCGAACAAAATCAACTGTGTCAGCCTTTCACGACAACGATTTCATCCCAGCTTCAGCTAACGCTCAGCCTCTTTACAGGGCTTATTATAAATTTTCCAGAAACACATTGATCAGGATCAAAATCTGAGCGTACAATAGTTTCAGAAATTTCTGAAAGTTCAGTAAGGACTGATTTATGCAAATGACACCAATGATTGAATCCTTTGTTTACCACTTCGGTGAGATGGGAAGTCGCTGGGGATTTAACCGCACCGTTGGGCAAATTTATGCCTTGCTGGTGGTGAGTGAAGAGCCGATCTGCGCTAATGACATTGCCGAGTTATTGGGTATTTCTCGTGGCAACGTCAGCATGGGTTTAAAAGAGCTGGGCAGCTGGCAGCTAGTGCAAGTGCAACATAAAGCCGGTGATCGCAAAGAATACTATTGTTGTCGTGGCAGTATTTGGGACATGGCCAATAAGGTGTTTGAAGAGCGCCGTAAGCGTGAAATGGACCCAACGCTGTCACTGCTGCGCGACATTATGATGGATGAAGCGGCAAATAAAGAAGAGCGCTTCGCACAACAACGCATTACCGAAATCCATGATTTGCTCGAAAACATTACCGACTGGACACAAAGCTTGCAGTCGTTATCGCCTGAAAAGTTAAACACCTTAATGAAGCTCGGCTCTGGTGTTGGCAAGGTGTTGGAATTTACCGAAAAGTTTCGCTCGAAAAAAGACGCTCAATAGCGTATTGCTGAGGTGGTTATGTTAGACACGTTAATTCTGTCGCGTATTCAATTTGCGGCCAATATTAGTTTTCATATCCTGTTCCCAACCATTACCATTGCCTTAGGTTGGTTGTTATTTTACTTCAAGTTACGCTTCGACTTTTCAAAGCATCCGGTTTGGATGCGCGCTTATCGCTTTTGGGTAAAAGTGTTTGCGCTAACCTTTGCACTGGGTGTCGTTAGCGGCATTACCATGTCGTTTCAGTTTGGCACTAACTGGCCTGGTTTTATGGAAACCATCGGTAATATTGCTGGGCCCTTACTGGCCTATGAAATCTTAACGGCGTTTTTTCTTGAAGCTACCATGCTCGGCATTATGCTATTTGGTTTTCATAAAGTGCCGCGCTGGGCGCATACCCTTGCCACTTTTTTAGTCGCCTTAGGCACCACCTTCTCGGCATTTTGGATCTTAGTGCTGAATTCATGGATGCAAACGCCTGCCGGTTTTGAAATGCGCGATGGCGTAGTGCATGCCACCGACTGGTTAGCGATTATTTTTAACCCGTCTTTTCCCTATCGTTTTATGCATATGTTGCTGGCCTCGGCCCTCACCGTTTGTTTCCTCGTGGCGGGTATTTCTGCCTATCGCTTATTGCGTGGCGATAATAAAAAAGCGCCGAAACTAACGCTGAAAACGGCCCTATTTACGGCCGCAATTTTAGCGCCCACCCAAGCTTTGGTCGGTGATTTTCATGGCTTAAACACCTTAGAACATCAACCGCAAAAGATCGCGGCGATGGAAGGGATTTGGCATACCGAAAAGGGCGCACCACTGGTGTTATTTGCCATTCCCGATGCTGAAACCCAGCAAAACCGCTTCGCGATTCAGATCCCCAAACTCGCCAGTTTAATTTTAACGCACGATGCGGATGGCGAACTGAAAGGCTTAAATGAGTTTGTCGGCGAGCATCCGCCCGTTGCGCCGGTGTTTTATAGTTTTCGCGTTATGGTGGGTATCGGCATGTTAATGCTGTTAGTGGCGTGGTGGAGCAGTATCAAACTGGTGCGGCATAAAACGCTGACACCGCTGCATTTAAAAGTATTGATCGGTATGACGTTCTCGGGCTGGATCGCCACCCTAGCCGGCTGGTATGTCACCGAAATTGGTCGGCAGCCCTACTTAGTATATGGCTTATTAAAAACACGTGACGCGGTAACTACCGTGCCGAGTGAGCATGTCGCGCTAACCCTAGGCTTATATTTAGTGCTGTATGCCGTGTTGCTGGTGCTCTATATCAAAACGCTGTTCTGGTTAGCCAAGCGTGCGGTAGAAGTAGAAGAGTATGATCTGACGATGCCAGGTTTACCTGAAAACGCGCCAGCCACTGACAAAGCCACAGGAGCTTCAGCATGATGAATTGGTTAACGGCAGAACATTTGGCCCTGGTTTTTGGTGGCCTAACGGCCCTGTCGATTTTACTCTATGCCATTTTAGATGGTTATGATTTAGGTGTCGGCATCACCCTACCTATGGGCAACCAAGCTTGGCGCGATACGGCCATTGCCTCGATTGGCCCGTTTTGGGATGCCAATGAAACTTGGCTCGTATTGGCGGTAGGTTTGTTACTGGTTGCCTTTCCCGCCGCGCACAGCGCTATCTTACATGCGTTATATTTGCCCACGGCCATGTTACTCATCGGCTTAATTTTACGCGGTGTTGCCTTTGACTTTCGGGCTAAGGTAAAAACTCAGCGTAAAGTGTACTGGGATTACACCTTTAAAGCCGGATCGCTGTTAGCAACCTTCAGTCAGGGCTTTATGCTGGGCATTTATGTGATGGGTTTACAGTATCATACGGGCAGTATTATTTTCGCGTGCTTCAGCGGTCTGTGTGTTACGGCCGCCTATGCGATGATTGGTAATGCCTGGCTGATTGGCAAAACCAGCGGTGAACTGCAACTGCATGCCATTAAGCACTGTAAAATAGCGGGCGTGTTAACGCTAAGCGGGATCTTGGCGGTGAGCCTGATTAACCCTATGGTCAACGCTAACGTGTTACAAGTGTGGACTGAACCGCCATTAGCCTATTTCTTTGCTGCGATCCCGTTGTTGTGCTTTGCCATGTTTGTTATTGGTTATTTGGCCTTAAAACGTTTACCACTGCCAAAAGATGCCGGTGCTTGGTTGCCCTTTGCCATTTGTAACGTGATTTTTATCAGTAGTTTTATCGGTTTAGCCCTAAGTTTCTATCCGTTTGTCGTGCCAAACCAAATGACGCTTTATCAAGCAGCCAGCTCGCGGGAATCGCTACTGATTATTTTCTTTGGCGCAGTAGTGGTGATTCCGGTGATCGCGGCCTATACCGCAGTAGCCTATTACGCCTTTAGAGGTAAAGCAGACGGCTTAAAGTATTATTAAATGCCGCCGAGAACACGCGGCCTTTAGAATATTTAAAGGGCGTTTGAAATGAAAAAAACCAAAAGCTGTTTACAGCTTTTGGTTTTTTAGTAAAACAAGGTAAGGATTAAGCTTTACGACGACGAGTAGCGCCCAAACCTAATAAACCCAAGCCGATTAAAGCAAGAGTAGTCGGTTCTGGTACTGCAGTAACGTCAGCGCCTCTTGGGATCTCATTGCTTAAAAATATACCATTGCCATTATTCAAAGAGCTAAACTGAACGAGTGGAGAGCCGCTATACACGTCAAAATTTAAAGCACCACCGTTTGTCTTAAACACTTGAAAATTAAAGGTCTCTCCCGCAGCTAAGGTAAAATCCAAACCATCAAGATAACCACCCGTAACATACGAAGTGAAGTCACCAGCAGCATTTATTGAGTCATATGTACCTGACTCAAATGAGTGAAAACGAAATGGGCTGCCATTGGGTAATTCAATATTACCGTATATTTCTTGAACACTACTAAAAGTCCAACGGATAAACCAGTTAGTATTATTATTCCAAATGTAAAAACTATTAGCCGTTGAAAGATTAGCATTCCTTGCAAGAGCAGTACCTGCTGAATTCCAAGTCGAAGAATCGGCACTGATTAAACCGGCATGAGCTGACGAGACCGGTAGAAAAGCCGCTGAAAGGGTAAATGCTAGCGAAAGTGCTAATACCTTAAGTTTCATCTGTACTCCAAATATCATTTGATGGGTCATTATTCACGATTAAGAATTCGAGGTTGTTTAGAGATGGCAAGAAACAACACTAAAAAACAATGCAAAATAAATGCCAAAAATTAAACAGTTGATTTTTAAGAGTTTAAAAAAAGAGGTCTAACCAGACTGTAAAAAAAGCTGTCACTTTAGCAACCCGTTAGACAAAGTAACTACACATAAACCGATCCTAATAAATAGGTCTACGCGTAGCTACTTAGCCTGGATTATACAAAAACCTAGTTAACTCAACGCTGTTATGTCGATTACCGGCTAAATGTTATAGTTTACTGTTTTCAACACTCACGGCTTTTGCATCAGGCTTATCACGCAAAATTTTATCTAAGTAACCCATCGCAAAAGCCGACAACACAAAAGTAATGTGGATCAATAAGTACCATTTAATCTTATCGTTATCGATAGATTCGGTATTCATAAACACTTTTAGCAAATGAATGGACGAAATTGCAACAATAGACGCCGCTACCTTGTTTTTCAGTGAGTTAGAGTCTAACTTACCCAACCAACCTAACTTGTCATCATGGCCGTGTAAGTCGAGCCGCGAGACAAAGTTTTCATAACCTGAAAACATCACCATCACCAACAAACCACCGACCAAAGCAATATCAATTAAGCTTAGGGTGATCAGGATCAGTTCTACTTCTTTCATGCTAAAAATCATTGGGATAACATGAAATATTTCCTGAAAAAACTTAATGGCTAATGCCATTAAACATAAACTCAAACCCAGATATATCGGCGCCATGATCCAGCGCGTGCCATACATCAGTCTTTCAAAGTAACGTTCCATGCAATTTCCTGTTTATCGGTTTAAGTAAGCTGTCGCGCATGTAAACACGAGCGACGGGCAACTGCGAGCATTTTATTCCCAAGCAATAGAAGACGGCAACTTCGGCGTTGACAACAAACTCATAAAACGCTGCCAGCGCTCATCTTCAGAGCCGGCTTGCTCGATATAGTTCTTCACTAAATCCTTGCCCCAATTGTAGTTGATCACATAAGCGCCATAGGTATCAACAAACCGGATGCCTTGCTTGGCTTCTGCTTCACTTTGCAACAAGTAACGTTGGCGTAAGCTTTGTGCCGTTGCCGCATCAATTTCACCATTGAGGTATAACCGCGCAATTTCATTACCGGCATAGCTTAGTTGAGCCATTAACTTTAAAAATTGCTCATACTCTGCAGCCAACGCAGCATCTAAGCCCGCTAACGGATAGAGCACATCACGCTCGAATTGCATCTTTTGCTCACCAGGGAACGCCATACTAATGCCATAGTTTGCCGTACCTTCCGCGATTAACGACTGCGGACTAAATAAGGGGTAAACGCTAAATTCGACCCACTGTAACTCGTTTTTTAATTTCTGTTCTAACAATGCATTGTAGGTGTGATGCCCTGGATACCCTTCATGACACCCCAAGTCGACCGCGCGCGAGATATCAATGGGCCGCTCAATATTAATTTGGATCAGACTATAAGCCGCACCTTGATACCAGTTATAGCCACTCCAAGGTTTGTCTTCGACAAACTCCAACGTAAAACGCTCCTGCTGGGGTAAATCTATGCGACTGAGCGTGCGAGCCTGACACTCCGCTATCGCCCGCTCAAAGACCTGCTGTTGTTTATCTTGCGGGATCACAAAGCCCGCGCGGTATGCAACCACTCGCTCGGTTAAATCCCCCTCGCCTGGCACTAGCGCATCTAGCTCGGCTAAAACAGTATCAAAACTGGCCAAATCACGTTGCGGCGGCAAGGTGTCATACAATTGTTGTGCTTGTTGCTCAAAACTGGCCCGCTCGCCCGTTGCCAGCGTTTGCGCATGGCTGACTAAGGCCGTTAATTGCGTAATTAAATAGTGCTGGCGTAATCGTAGCTGCGCATCCGTTGTACTTAACGCCCTGATTTCAGCCTGTAAAGCACTGCCCGCAGTGGCAATCTCTGCCGCTGATTGCGCAGCCGTTTTGGCCTGTTCTGCCCATTCGGCAGGGCCATAATAGGCATCGACATAACTTTTATCATGCTCGCCCAGTGCCAAAACTAAACTGACATAACGCTGAGCCAAAGGCGACCACGCATCTGTTGTCACAACGGGTTCTGGCGCTTTTTGACACGCGCCCAATAATGTGGCCATGGTTAGGGCCGAGAAAATCAGTTTTACTTGCACAAGACGTTCCTTAAAAATCAGCAAGCCTTAATCTAACGTTGTCGCGGCTTGGGTGCAACGTGGTTAAGTAAAGAGCCCATCGAAAATCGAACAGCACACTGAAAATGGCGCAGCCTACAACCAAAGTTTTTATCCATTTAGCCATCTATACTGTTGCACTGCAAAAATAACCATGTTATTAATATGGCGTTCTGTAAATAAGGCAGCAATACAGTAAATGAATTCTTCAGTTGTGACCTACATCATTAGCCTACTCCTCGTGCTCCTCTGCGCTGCACGGGGTCGTGCTTATTGGTGAGCGTTCACTACCGATAAACTAAAACCCCGTGCCTTGGCCGGGGTTTTTTTATTACTTCCGGCATGTTGTACGCCTAAGGCCATTAAAAGGAAAGCGTGATGAGTGCTGATAACAAAATTTGGATTTTCGATACCACCTTGCGTGATGGTGAGCAGGCGTTACGCGCCAGCTTAAGCCAAAAGCAAAAAATTCAACTGGCGCATGCTATTGCCCGCTTAAATGTTGATGTAATGGAAGTAGGCTTTCCGGTATCCAGCCCCGGTGACTTTGCCTCAGTGCAGCGTATTGCCCGTGAAGTGAAAGGGCCGGTTATTTGTGGTCTTTCTCGCGCAGTCAGTGCTGATATTGAAGCCTGTGGCGAAGCGTTAAAAGACGCCGAGCGCCGCCGTATTCATACTTTTATCGCCACCTCGCCTTTACACTTACAATACAAATTGCGCAAAACCTTAGCCCAAGCCACCGAGCAAGCTGTCGCTGCTATTAAATTAGCCAGCCGCTATACCGACGATATCGAATTCTCCTGTGAAGATGCCGGGCGAACGCCGATTGATGATTTGTGTTGGATCGTTGAGCGAGCCATTGCTGCCGGCGCGACCACCATTAATATCCCCGATACCGTCGGTTACACCATCCCGAACGAGTTTGCTGCCATTATTCATAGCTTAAAAAGCAAAGTGCCGAATATTGATAAAGCACGCTTAAGCGTGCATTGCCATAACGACTTAGGCTTAGCGGTGGCGAACAGTATCAGTGCCATTCAAGCCGGGGCACGCCAAATCGAATGTACGGTCAATGGTATCGGGGAACGTGCTGGTAATTGCTCACTAGAAGAAGTGGCGATGATCATCAATACCCGCAAAGACGTGTTAGCGCCTTTGTACACCGATATTAAAACCACAGAGATTTATCGTAGCTCTCATTTGGTTAGCCAAATTTGTAATATGCCGATCCAACCGAATAAAGCCATTGTCGGTGAAAATGCCTTTGCCCACAGCTCGGGTATTCATCAGGACGGCGTGTTAAAAGCACAGAACACCTATGAAATTATGTCGCCAGAGCACGTCGGTATTCGACAAAACGAATTAAACCTAACCTCGCGCTCGGGTCGCCATGTAATTCAACATCGTTTAGCCGAGTTGGGTTACACCAAAGAGGATTATCAACTAGAAGAGGTTTATCAAAGCTTCTTGGCTTTAGCCGATCAAAAGGGTCGGGTATTTGATTACGATTTAGAAGCCTTGGTGTTTTTCCAAAACTTACAAGAGCAAGACGAATTCTACAAATTAGAGTTTTTAAGCTCTTCTACGCATACCGGCCATGTGGCAAGCGCCACAGTGGGCTTAAGTTGTGAAGGTAAGGTAGTAACCGAAGCGGCAACGGGCAATGGCCCAGTTGAAGCCGCTTTCTTAGCCGTGCAACGCATTAGCCAGTTGCAGATCAAGATGGTCGATTTTAATTTGTCGGCCAAAGGCAGTGGCGAAGATGCTTTAGGCCAGGTCGATATTACCGCGGAATATGAAGGGCAACGCTTTCATGGTGCGGGTTTAGCCACCGATATCGTCCTTGCCTCGGTGCTGGCCTATGTGCATGTGCTGAATATGATCCAACGCGCTCAAACGATTCATGCCCACAAGCAAGCGAAAAGTCACGAATCACACATTAACAAGACAGCAGGTGAATAATGAGTAAGCATTATAAAGTAGCCGTATTGGCCGGTGATGGCATCGGCCCAGAAGTTATGGCCGAAGCCATTAAAGTGTTAAACGTAGTGGCAGAAAAGTTTCAGTTTAGCTTAAGCCTTACAGAAGCTTTAGTCGGTGGCGCTGCGATTGATGCAACCGGTGAGCCCTTACCTGCGGCAACCTTAGCACTTTGTAAAAACAGTGATGCTATCTTATTTGGCTCGGTCGGCGGCCCTAAGTGGACCGGTTTAGCGCCAGACAGTCAACCAGAGCGTGGCTCATTGTTACCCCTGCGCAAAACCTTTGATTTGTTTTGTAATATGCGCCCTGGGCAAATTTATCCGGCCTTTGCAGAGTTATCACCGCTACACCCCCGCGTAAGCTCGCTAGGCATGGATGTGTTATGTATTCGTGAACTGACCGGCGGTATTTATTTCGGCGAGAAAGGCCGTACCGCCGTTGATGCCTTTGATATTCAGCGCTACAGCGTGCCAGAAATCGAACGCATTGCCCGCGTCGCCTTTACTGCAGCCGGTAAGCGTAGCAAAAAAGTGACGTCTATTGATAAAGCCAACGTGCTGCAAACCAGTATTTTATGGCGCGAAACCGTGGAGCGCGTAGCCAAAGAGTTTCCGGACATCACTTTAGAGCATATGTATATCGATAACGCCGCCATGCAGCTTATCCGTAGCCCACAACAATTTGACGTGATGTTGTGCGACAACTTGTTTGGCGATATTTTATCGGACGAAATTGCGGCCATTGCCGGTTCATTAGGTCTATTACCCTCTGCCAGCTTAAACGGTAGTGGTTTCGGTTTATATGAGCCCGCGGGCGGAAGCGCCCCAGATATTGCCGGCAAAGGTATTGCTAACCCTATCGCACAAATTCTCAGTGTCGCCTTAATGCTGCGTTACAGCTTTGCGGAAGAAGCCGCGGCGCAAGCTATTGAGAAAGCAGTACAGTCTTGCTTAGAGCAACACATTGTTACCCGCGATATTAACCCGAAATCGACTTATGGAACGGCCGCCGTTGGCGCTGCCATTGTTGCCACTTTACGCCAGGAGAACAACTGATGGGCCAAACGCTATATCAGAAGATTTATCAAAGCCATGTTGTGGGTAAAATTAATGCCAGCACCGATTTATTATATGTAGACCGGCATTTGATCCACGAAGTGACCTCGCCTCAGGCTTTCTCAGGTTTAAAATTGGCTGGGCGTCATGTGCGTCGTACCGATCTCACTTTTGCCACCATGGATCACAACGTATCCACGCAAAAGCGCAGTTTAGATGCCGCCGGTGAAACCTCGCGCAAACAACTTGAAGCGCTGGCCGAAAACTGTGCCGAAAACCAGATCCCGATTTTGGATTTAACCCATCCCGATCAAGGCATTGTGCATGTTATTGGTCCTGAGCAAGGCTTAACTCAGCCAGGTATGATCATCGTGTGTGGCGACTCGCACACCTCAACGCATGGCGCTTTTGGTGCCTTAGCTTTTGGCATTGGTACTTCAGAAGTGGAACATGTATTAGCCACACAAACACTGCCACAACAACAAGCTAAAACCCTGAAAGTCGTAATCAATGGTCAATTATCTGCACATGTCACCGCAAAAGACGTTGCCTTAGCGGTAATTGGTAAGCTCGGCACTGCCGGGGGTAATGGTTATGTTGCCGAATTTACTGGCGATACCATCAGCGCCATGAGCATGGAAAGCCGCATGACCCTGTGCAATATGAGCATTGAGATGGGCGCAAAAGCCGGCTTGATCGCACCAGATGACGTTACTTTTGCTTATTTAAAAGATAAAGCCAATGCGCCTCAAGGTGAGCATTGGCCTGCCGCAGTCAGTTATTGGCAAAGCCTGCATTCAGATAGCGATGCGGTATTTGATCAAACCGTGCAGATTAATGCCGCCGATATTGCACCGCAAGTGACTTGGGGCACTAGCCCTGAGCAAGTCATTTCGGTCGATACGCCGGTGCCTGCCCCAGAAAGTTTTGCGGACGAAACGAAACGCGATGCCGCAGCACGAGCGCTGCAATATATGGGTTTAAGTGCCGGTCAAAAATTAACAGATTGCCAAGTGGATGTGGTGTTTATTGGTAGCTGTACCAACAGCCGCATTGAAGATTTACGTGCCGCCGCCAGTGTGATTAATGGCAAAACCGTCGCGGCGGGCGTACGCGCGTTAGTCGTACCCGGCTCAGGTATTGTGAAACGCCAAGCCGAAGCGGAAGGCTTAGCCGATATCTTTAAAGCTGCCGGTTTTGAATGGCGTGAACCCGGTTGCTCCATGTGCCTTGGCATGAATGACGATCGCGTAGAAGCCGGACAACGCTGTGCTTCTACGAGCAATCGTAATTTTGAAGGCCGCCAAGGTCGTGGCGCCCGCACCCATTTAGTTAGCCCTGCTATGGCAGCGGCCGCGGCAATTGCCGGTAAATTTGTTAATATCACGCAAGGAGACTGGGCATGAGTCAGATTTTTAAAGCCGGGTTAGTCTGCCCATTAGATAAAAACAATGTGGATACCGATCAGATCATCCCAAAACAGTTTTTAACCTCAGTCAGCCGTGATGGTTTTGCCGAAGCGCTATTTTATGATTGGCGCTATGTGACAGACGGCGTCCCGAATACCGACTTTGTGCTGAACTTCCCGCAATACCAAGGCGCGTCTATTTTGTTAACCCGAGCAAACTTTGGCTGTGGTTCAAGCCGCGAACATGCGCCGTGGGCACTGCAACAGTATGGTTTTCAAGTGATTATCGCCGAGAGCTTTGCCGATATTTTCTTTAATAACAGCGTGAATAACGGCATGTTATTAATTCAGCTAAGCAAAACCAATATTGAACTGCTGTTTAAACGCTGTGCCCAAGGGCCGCAACAATGGCAGATCGATTTAGCTAGCCAAGAAATTCTGTTTGGTAATAACGCCGCAATGGGATTTAGCATTGACCCAGATATTAAACAACGCTTATTAAGTGGTTTAGACTTTATCGGCTCCAGCGAGCAACTAGGTGCAGAAATTTCCGCCTTTGAAGCGCAGCGCAAAGCCCGTTTACCCTGGTTAGGCTAAAACGGTATTGGTCACAAGCAGCCAATCATTACGCTGCTTGTGACACTATTCTGGATTGACTAGCAATAGCATATTGCCAAACTCTAACATCTGCTCAGCGCTTTGCACCTGCTCTGGCCACTCACCTTGCTGTAACTGCACAAAACTTAACGGTTGCTCTAATTTAAATTGAAAGGTTAACGCGCGCGGATCGGCCAAAAAAACCAATAGCGGCTGGCTAATGGCACTCGGTAAGCTGGGATGCTGCGTTAAAAACTGCTCTAACTGCCCTTTTAACGCTTCCACTTGTGCGGTTTGCTCGGTTTGCCGGAGCGCCTGATACAAGGCTTGTAAAAACCCCCCATTAACGATATTCAACTGCCCTTCTGCTACTAAACCTTCGGTTAAGGCTTGTGTTAACTGCTGACTATAAGCATCCGACTGACTGAATACTTGCTGCGCTTCAGCGTCCATCGCCGTCCACTGTTTGGCAAACTGCCAAAACCGCTGCATCTTTTGCATCTGCAATTGAAAATTTACCGAGAAGCCCTCGCCAATATACAATTGCTGCGTTAAACGCAAGTTGCCGCTTTTCCCCGAGTAATGATATTGATAATCCGTATTGATGAATAAGCCTTTGGCGAGTTTGGCCAACTCGGGCGGCAAAAACATCTGCATCCCGTCAGAGAGTTTTAACCCCACAATCGATACCTGACCATTATCGGCTAACGTACCCGGCTCAAAGCCACGTACTTGCAGCTGCGCTACTTCTGCCAAAACACCGACGGCCGCCACATCAACTTGAACACCTTCAATCCGGTAATCATCTTGCCAATAATTGGCTTTAATCCGCTGATAGCTCAAACTTAGCCCAGGCATCAAGCCAGCAGACGCCATTTCAGCATAAGATTGGTTAATATAGTCAATTTGCTGACCAATGATCTTAGCCGCTTGGTAATTAACATACTGATAGATAGCCACGCAAACCACTGCGGCTAAGCCAATGTCTAATAACAGTTTATTCTTTCGCATACTCAAACCAACCCCAAAAAAATCTTGCCTACCATAGGCGATGTGCCGCGAAAAGTCATGCGCTTTGTCGACACAGGTTCGACCTTTATGTATTTGTTAGATTAACCTGCTGCGATTTACAGCAAAGGATGTTGCCACAGCACCATCAATGTTAAAATGCATGCCGCACGCCATACCAGACAGGACGGATAACGCAGTGACAGACTATTTCCATTGGTTCGATTTATTAGGCATCGCTGTATTTGCTGTGTCGGGAACTTTGGCAGCATGGCGTAATCACATGGATGGCTTCGGCGTGATTGTATTAGCCACCGTTACCGCCATTGGCGGCGGAACACTGCGCGATCTCATTTTAGATGTGCCGGTGATCTGGATGAACAACAACAGCTACTTTTTTGCCATCTTTGCCGCAGCCGGTGCCACCATCTTACTGGTACGTAATCGTCTGACCATTCCCAATAATACGTTACAAATTGCCGATGCCATTGGGCTGGCCTTTTTTGTGATTATGGGTACGCAAAAAGCGCTGGATCACGGCACCTCGACCATGGTGGCCATTATGCTCGGCACCATGAGCGGCGTGTGTGGTGGCATGATCCGTGATGTACTGTGCCGGGAGATTCCCATGGTGTTTCGCGGCGAGCTGTATGCTTTTACCTGTATTTTTGGTGGTGCGGTGTATACCAGCCTATTGGCGCTGCATATCGCCCCTATTTATGCCATGCTCGCCGGTATGACAAGCCTGCTATTACTGCGCTTAGCCGCCATTAAATGGCAACTGACCATTCCGGTATTTGGCCGCAACTCGCAGGAGTTGAACGAGCCTTAATCTGATTATTACAGCGCTTCCCAAACGCCTGAGGTATCACGCTCGTGCTAAACCCTACTCAGGCTAACCTGGCATCTTCAGCACACTGCAGCTAGGCTAAAGGCATCCTTTAATAACAGGAGTCATTATGTCTACCCGCACCGAACGCGATTCCATGGGCGAGTTACAAGTGCCAAGTAGCGCGCTTTACCAAGCACAAACGCAACGCGCCGTGCAAAACTTTCAAATCAGTCCAAAAACGCTGCCGCTGGGCTTTATTCGGGCTTTGCTGCAAATTAAACAAGCCGCAGCCCACAGCAATGCCCAATTGGGATTGCTAAACACCGCTCAGGCCAATGCCATTGTCAAGGCGGCTGAAAAGCTACTCAGTAACACTGATTTAAGCCAGTTCCCCGTCAGTGTCTATCAAACCGGCTCGGGCACCAGCAGCAATATGAACGTGAATGAAGTGCTGGCGACCGTGGCGAGTCATTTAGCTGGCGAGCGCATTCATCCCAATGATCAGGTCAATTTTGGCCAAAGCAGTAACGACACTATCCCCACGGCGATACAATTGAGTAGCTTATTGGCGTTAGAGCAGCAATTATTTCCGGCACTACAGTCGTTACAAGAAGCAATTAACACAAAATCTGCCGAAATAGGCCATATTGTTAAAACCGGCCGCACCCATTTAATGGATGCCATGCCGGTGACCTTTGCGCAAGTGCTCGGCGGCTGGCACAGTCAGCTGAGTCATGCGCAAACCCAGTTACAGCAGCAAGTGCCGCTGCTAAGCCAATTAGCGCAAGGTGGCACCGCAGTGGGTTCAGGTATTAATGCGCATAAAGATTTCGCCGTCCTGTTTGCCAAGCAACTAAGCCAACAAACCGGCTTAAGCTTAACGCCCAGCTCTAACTTCTTTTTTAATTTAAGCTCGCAAGATAGTGCGCTCGCGCTCTCCGGCGCGTTAAAAACCTTAGCCGCAGCACTGTTAAAAATCGCTAACGATTTACGCTGGATGAACTCTGGGCCGTTAGCAGGCTTAAGCGAAATTAGCTTAGCGGCTTTACAACCCGGTTCGTCGATTATGCCGGGTAAAGTCAACCCGGTGATCCCCGAAGCGGTGGCGATGGCCTCTGTGCAAGTGTTTGCCTGTGATACCGCCATTAGCATGGGGGCGCAATCGGGTAATTTTGAGTTAAACGTGATGCTGCCACTGGTGGCCGATAATCTATTAGAAGCGATCAGTTTACTCAGTGGCAGTTGCCAAGCATTGGCCACACAAGCCATAGCGGATTTTACGGTTAATGAGCAGCATATTGCGCAAACGGTGGCGAAAAACCCGATCTTGGTGACCGCACTCAACAGTAAAATTGGCTATGACCAAGCCGCTGCGATTGCCAAACAGGCTTATCAGCAGCAACGCCCCATTATTGATGTGGCGGCGGAACTGACTGAGTTAAGCAGGGATGAGCTGAAGGAGCTATTAGATCCAAAGCAATTAACGGGAGCATCGTAGCAACAAGATCCGATATAATCTTTTCACCTGAGCACAAGAAGTTAGCTTAAGCAAACATGACCACCTACACTACCCTGGCCGCGCCGGTTGAGCATCGGCTCACTGAAAAGAACAGTGATTTTCTGACCTTTTTGCAGCCGGTCACTGATCGTGAGATCGCCTTGCAGTGGCTACAGCATTATCGTGAACGCTACAAAGATGCTAATCACGTATGCTGGGCCTATATTATTGGCAATACTCGCCAGCCTTTAACCCAAGCCTTTAGTGATGATGGCGAGCCCAGCGGCACCGCCGGTAAACCGATGTTGCATGTACTAACTGAGCGCGAATTAGGTAATACCTTGGCCGTAGTCGTGCGCTATTTTGGTGGGGTGAAACTGGGTGCGGGTGGCCTGGTGCGCGCTTACTCGGCTGCGGTGTCGCAAGCCGCTAATTTAGCTGAGTTAACCACTGTTAGCCCGCAAAGCGAGTTAACCGTTCGGGTTAGTTTCGCCGCTGAAGCCCGCTTGCGACAAATGCTACAGCAATACGGCGGTGAAGTCTTAGCGATTCGGTATCAACAACAAGTGGAGATCAGTATTCGCCTACCCGAGCAGGCCGAGGATGAGTTTATGCAACAACTGAATAATCTGACCGCCGGCCAAGCGCAGATCATCACCCCCTCTTGCAGCAAGTAACCTTTGTGGATTCCACACTCGCCCCTGACGCGCATTCATGCTGCATTGCTCAGATCGGTTAAAACGCTAGCTAAAAAGATAACACCCGTTATAGCGCCAGCAACCTAGCTAACCTTTCAAATAAAAATAAATTGTTTACACTATTTAATTAATTGTGTATCAATATGACTAAACATCACCTACCTCGTTAAAAATTCAAACTGCTTCGGCTGTTTTTAAAGGATTATTTATGAAGAAGTTTTTGATAAGCCTGCTACTTTACTCACTGAGTTTTTTAATGCTGGCACAAGCTCCTAACCTGGAGTTTTCAGCAACCAACATTAATACACCAAATGGCTGGTTCGTTAATGGTAGTGAGCCAAACCTCTTAAGTGACCAACATCCCACGCAAACCGCGCAAAGTTTACGCCTGAGCCGAGCCAAACCCACCACCAAGGATGACTATGCGTTTGCAATGATGCAAATACCCTTTAGTTATATTGGCAAGACGCTGACCTTAAAGGGGTGGATTAAAACGGAACCTGCTACTGAAAATGGCAGCCCTGCACTTTGGATCAGGCTAAACGGCAATGGCAACGCACTGGCTTTTGCAAATACGGCAGAGAGCCCCGTTAAGGTGAGCCAAAACTGGCAGCAGGTTGAACTATCAATAGATGTGGTAGCAGAGGCAGAAAGTCTTAGCTTTGGTGTTTTTTTAAGTGATGTAGGTGAAGCTTATTTTGCCGATCTGCAGTTAACGCTTGATGGCATCCCCATAGCACAAGCTAAGCAGCGTGTTTTTGTAGCAAACGCATCGCACGAATTTGAACAGGAATCTGGCATTCGCATCACTAATCTAACCAGCACACAGCAGCATAACTTAGCGGCATTAGGGAAAGTCTGGGGCTTTATAAAATATTTTCATCCAGAATCGGCAAAAGGCAATGTCAGTATGGATGCTGAGTTATTTCGCTTGTTGCCCCAAGTACTCTCTGTATCTGCTCAAGGTAAGGATCAAATATTGCTTGATTGGATCAAGGCACTTGGCGAAATAACACCTTGTCAGCAATGCAAAAATCATCAAGATGCCGCATTAATTCATCCTGCACAGTTCTGGCAAAGTTGGGGCTTATCCGCTGAACTGAACCAGCAACTCGCCACAATTTATGCCACCGATATTCCACAGCCACATTACTGGGTAAAAAAAGCAGCTGGTGTTGGCAATCCCACTTTTAATGAAAAAGTATACCCTGATATCAACTACCAAGATTCCGGCTTTAGGTTACTCACCTTATACCGACTATGGAATATCATTCAATACTACTCACCCTACCGTGATTTAACAGAACAGCCTTGGGAAAAGGTTTTACAGGATGCGATACCGGCAATGCTGCTGGCAAAAACAGAACTAGAGTATCAGCTGGCATTATCCCAAGTAATTTATGCCATACATGATACGCATACCCAGTTAAAGCTTAATAATGCGAACCTGATAACGAACTATGTTGGTGGCAAAAGGCCGCCTGTAGACGTGCGCTTTGTTGAGCAGCAAGCGGTTGTCTACAAAGTTTATCAGAACGCACCAGACATTAAGGTAGGCGATATCATTACTCAAATTAATGGTCAGCCGGTTAGTGAGCGCTTAGCCTATTTACAACCGTTGGCGGCAGCTTCAAATGAACCTACCCGCCTAATGAAAATGTCTAGTTTGTTGCTTAATAGCAACGAGGAGCAATTAACCGTAAAGGTGTTACGAGGGACAAAAGAACTAACAATACCATTACCATTGTTGGCGAGAAATGCGATTAAGCGCCAATACTATTATAACGAGCATGGTGACACAGCCTATCAGCGACTGAGCCCTGAGATTGGCTATATCCGCTTAGATAAAATGGCTGATGTAGATGTCGATACCATGATGCAAGAACTTGCTGACACCAAAGGGCTGGTGATCGATATTCGTAACTATCCATCACAGTTTGTGGTTTTTAATCTTGGCCGCCATCTTTATCCAAAGCCTTTCGAGTTTGTACGCTTTACTAATATGCAAGCGGATCATCCAGGCAAGTTTACTTGGACACCAGCATTAAGTGTTGGCGAAACTAACCCAAACTATTACCAAGGTAAAATAGCGATCTTAATTAACGAGCATAGCCAAAGCCAATCTGAATATACCTCGATGGCTTTACGTGGTGCGCCTAAAGCCAAGGTGTTTGGCAGCACCACCGCAGGGGCAGATGGGAATATATCGCATATTCCTCTGCCAGGTGGTCATTCAACATGGTTAAGCGGTATTGGCGTATTTTATCCAGATAAAACCCCAACACAGCGGATTGGCATTGTGTCTGATGTTGAAGTGAAACCCACTATTGCAGGGATAGCCGCAGGCCGCGATGAAGTACTGGAACAAGCGCTGCTGTACTTAAAAGCGAATTAACACCGCCAGTACAGGCAAAGTCCAGAGCAAATCGGCAGTAAATAGCGCGCTGCTGTTTTGCTTTTGCACCCAAAGCCCTATGCCGCTTGCTGCCGTGCTGCGGTTTAAATAACCATTCCACACCATGGATGCACGAATGAGTAGACTACCCCAGCTTGATATGATCCGCGGCTTTGCTGTGCTTGGCCTGATTTTGATGAATATCTATGCCTTTGCGCTGCCGCCGCCTTACTCCCATAGCCTGCATTGGTCCGAAGGTGTCAGCTCGCTGGATACGCTGCTGTTTAGTGTGCAAACGCTGCTGTTGCAAGGTCGTTTTTTAACGCTATTTAATTTGTTGTTTGGTGTCAGTTTATGGCTTATTTACCAACGCTATGGCATCGCCTATGTAAAACGCCGATTATACTGGCTGGCGCTGTTTGGTTTACTGCATGGCTGGCTATTGTGGTTTGGCGACATTTTACTGTGGTATGCGTTAGCCGGGCTTTTTATGCTTTACCGCGGCTACCTAGCGTTAGATAGTGCAGCGCTCTGGCGTAAAGCACGCCAGTTTTTTGTGCTTGGCTTGTTGCTACCGGTATTCTATGCCGGTTATCTCTGGTTTGACCCGACCGTAATCACCCCGATGGACAGCGATGAACTGCTAAGACAACAGCAATTATGGACCGGGCCTTATCTTGCACAAGTTATCGAAAACATCAGCTTCAGCGGCTATTACGCCATATCTTATCTACTGTCGATGTTCTGGTATAGCCTGGCTTTAATGTTATCGGGGATCGCGCTATTTAAGACACAATGGTTTCAGCGAGGCTTTAGCCCTGTGGTCACTGCTGGATTATTTGCCGTTGGTTTGTTATTAAGTGCCAGCATTGTTTATTTGGATTATCGGACTGATTATTTTTACGATCTGAATACCGCCCTGCCCTGGAGTTACTTAGCCGAAGTATTGATGGCACTGAGCTTTGCAAGTGCGCTGATCCATCTAAAACAGCAGCCCCTGTTACAGCGTTGGTTAATTCCCTGTGGCCGCTTGGCCTTTAGCCTATATCTTACCCAAACCGTTTTAATGGTGCTGCTATTTCGCGTGCTGCGCCCCGACTGGTTCGCCAGCTTAGACAGGTTAGCCTTAACCGCGATTGCCTTGGGCATGATAGCCTTGCAATTGCTGCTCAGCCGCTGGTATCTGCAACGTTTTCAACAAGGGCCGCTTGAATTACTGTGGCGGCATTTAAGCAAACAACCCGCCGCGGTGGCGAGTGCTGGTAATTATCATCATTCCATGGATAATAACGGCCAATAATTGAAAACGACAGCGCCTGCAGTAGGCGCTGACAGGAAATGCTTATGTCACAATTACTTCGTATTGTGCTGATCCATACCCACCTGCCCGGTGTGGTCGAATTACAGTTGGATCAACACACCAATATTTGTGGTACCAATGCCTCAGGCAAAACCACCTTACAACGCTTAGTGCCGGTATTTTATGGTGAGCAGCCCAACCGCGTAGTACCGAAAACCCGTAAAAAATTCGATGAATTTTACCTGCCGTTTTCTAACAGCTACTTAATTTATGAATATCAGCGCGAGAGCGGTGATATTTGCCAAGTGGTACTGACCCGGAAAAGCGAAGGCGGTGTTGACTATCGCTTAGTGGCCGCGGCTTATCAAAGCGACTTTTACCTGACTCAAAGCGATGAAGGCGTAAAAGCACTCAGTTACAGCGATTGGGCCAGTGCCATGCGCGCTCGGCCGGATGTGCAAGTGTCAGCCAAAATCAGTGCCACCAGCGAGTACCGCAGTATTATTCAAAATGATGCGGCGGCATTGCGTGGTAACAACGCCGATAGCGTAAAGCTAAGGCGTTTAGCCGCAACCTTTAGCTTGGTTAGCAGTGGCCATAAATTACGCCACATTGAAAAGCTGGTGAGTGCCGTGCATGCCAAAGAAGGCAAAATGGACACGCTAAAAGCCATGCTGGCCGCTATTTTTGAGGAAGATGGCGTTACCTTACCTACCACTAAGGTTAAAAACACCAAGGCGCGCGAGTGGATCCAGCAAATGCGTCAGTCGATGCGGTTGGACAAGCTACAACAAGATTTTGAACGCTTAAAGCAATTAGCACTGCAGTTAGATGGCGCCGAAGGGCAGCTCAGTGCATTGTTACCGTTGTTACAACAAGATGAGCAACAGCAGAAACTGCGTAAGGCCGATGCCGAACAGCAGGTTAATCAGTTACGAGGTGAACTGCTGGTGTTAAAAGAACACTTTAATGCACAGCAACTTGAACACAATGGCAAACTGAGTAAAACCGAAGCCGATTTGCATGAAACCAGTGCGCGTTTAGATCAGTTACAACAGCGTTTCGATGATTATGACGCCAAAGATATGCCTAAGCTGCAACGCGATACTGATGCACTGCCCCTGTGGCGCGACACCTTGCAAGAAGTGGTCGAGCAGTATCAATTAATGGTGGAACAGCATGGTGATTTAGAACGGCAGTTAGAACAGCGTAAAGCCAAACTGGCCGAAGCGTTTAATCGCTTAAGTGAGCAGCATCGTGCCAAAGCGCGGCAATTGCAGCAGCAAAAAGACCAGACGCGAGAGCAGCAAGAAAACAAACTGGCGCTACTCGAGCAAAGCTTTCAAAGCCGCTTACAACAAGCCCAACAACAATTTGCGGACCAACTGACGCAACTGAGCAGTACCATTGCCGTACTCCAAAGCCAGTTGAATACTTCCCCCCTCACCGAAGCTGAACACGATGAATTGCGTGCGGCCGAACTGCGTTTAGAACAAGCCCAGCAGCAAGCCCAGCAGCAAGCTCGGCAACTCCAGCAGTTGCAACAACAGCATCAAAAGGCTCGGCAAGAGCGTGAACAGGCTAATCAGCAGTTAGAGCAAAGCCGCAAGGGGCTGCATAGCGCCGAGCAACAATTACAGCAACTCAACCGACAACTGACACCGGAACAAGGAAGTTTGCGCCACTACTTGCGCTTGCACTATAACGGCTGGGAGCAAAAGCTAGGCAAGGTGATCGATGAGCGCTTATTAGAACGCCAAGACTTACAGCCGCATTTGGCGGAATTGAGCGACAGCCTCTATGGTTTAAAGGTCGATCTCAGCGCCATTGACACCCCCGATTATGCACAAGATGAAGCGGCCATTCGCCATCGTATTCAAACGGCGGAGCAACAGCTACAACAAGCCCAGGCCAACAAGCTGCAAGCCGAAAAGCTTTTAAAAGAGCGTTTCGAACAGGCCGAGCTGTGTCGTGCTCAAGTGGAGCAAGCCGAGTGGCAACTCACTCAATCTGAGCAAAACATTGACTATGCCCGTGACGCTCGCAATCGTTTACAAGCACAGCAACGCGAATTAACCAAACAACGGCAAAGCAGTGTGCGCGACACGTTGCAAAGCCAGCAGCAACAACTGGAAAAATTAAAGCAGCAGCAACAAGCTGATTTAGGCGCGCTAAAAGAAGATCATCAAAGCCAAAAGCTTGAATTAAAAACCGACTGGCAAGCAGAGTTATACGTTTTTGATGAACAAATTGACGAATTAGAGCGTCAACTTGAGCACAAACGCGACGATAACAAAAATCAAATTAAAGACCTGCAACAAGCCTTTAATGAAGAGTTATCGGCAAAAGGCATTGATCCGCGTCGTTTAACTGAGCTGAAGCAAAAACAAGATCAGCTAAAAACTGACATCAAAGCCACAGAGAATCGTCATGATGAACTGAATAATTGGCAAAAATTTATGGCGCTGGATTGGCAGCAATTACGGCCCCAGTTGCTCGCTCAAGAAACCGAATTAAAACAACAACAACGCAGCGGTAAACAAGCTTTAGAGCAGTTAAAAGCAGAATACAGTGCTCGCCAAAAGCAGCTAGAAGAACAAAAACGCCAGCAACAAGAGTTGATGAGCCAAGCAGAACAGTTACTTAACCAATTAAAACCGGTACTCACTAAACTGCAAGAACTGCATTTAGCCAGTATTACCCCTGCAACCATGGCACCGTCTGCCGACAGTGTTGAGCGCTTAGCTCGCGCCAATGAAGCCTTAGAGCAGCGTAGCAAATTGGATAGCGCTTTAAAATTTGCCTTCGAGCAGTTTGAAACCGTGCTGAGCAAAGATGCTGGCCCAGAGTTTTTAGACCGGCTCGAGCATGAGAAACGCAAATTGCCGGATTACGCCGGTAAACGCCAACAACTGCCTATTTTGCAAAACCTGCTAGAAATCTTAAAAGGTGCGCAACAGCAATTACTTGAAATGGGCGAGAACATTGGCGGCGATTTAAAGAAATTCTTCACGGTGTTTAGTGATATTAACCGCCGTATTGCGCTGCAAAGCCGCCGGTTAAGTGAAGCGGTGGCGGATGATCTGGTACTAGAAGGCATTAGCCGCTCTGAAGTACGTATTTTATCAACTATCGACGAGTTGGGCTTTTGGCAGCCATTGAAACAGTTCGCCAAATTGTATGATGAATGGGCGGCGTCAGGTAAGGCTTTGCCATCAGAACATTATTTGAATGCCTTAGCTGATGTAGTCGATTTACTGCGCGCTGACGAGCAATACAGCATCGAATCGCTGCTCAGGTTAGAGCTACATTTAAGCGAAGGGGGCTCGGAATTAGTCATTAAAAACGATCGGCAACTGCTGGAATCGTCTAGTCATGGTATGGCTTACCTGATTTTATGTAAGTACTTATTGGCGTTCACCCGTCTCTTACGTGGCGAAGCTAAAGTGATGATCCATTGGCCGATTGATGAAATTGGCACCTTGGCCTACCACAACGTCGAAAAACTGTTTGCGGCCTGTAGCAGCAACGATATTGTCATTGTGGGAGCTTTCCCTAATCCAGAATCCGACGTGTTAATGCTGTTTCAACATCGCTATTTAATTGAGCCGAGCCAACAAGATCCAAGCCAGCGCCAGCTTAAACGCATTCAGCCGAAAGTCAGTCGTTTAGCCGAGCGATTAGCCCAGAAACAGCAGGAGGTAAGCTAATGTTACAACATGGACCTTTATTAGAGCGCCTGCTGGCCGGTGATTTTATTTGTCAGATCACTGATGAAGATGCTTATCGGCATTTAAGCCAAGAACAAACGCAGCAAGAGATTAACCATTATTTACGCCCACTGAATCGCCGCTTAGTCAGTAACGATGATCACAGTGTGTATTTCTTAGGGTTTCATGAGCTAACTAAAGAGGCACGTGAACACTTAAGCAGCCAATTTTCTTTAACCGTACAATCTTTGCTGCCGTTATTAGAGTGGCTACAACTGGTGCAAGAAACCTTAGGCCGCGACAGTGCGCTGACCGCTGGTGATACGATTAAATTGCAAGAGTTTGTGCTGCGCACCGAAGATAACCAAAGCTTGCGCCAGCGTTTAAATACGCTTGCCAGCGATCGCTTTTTTAATAGCCAAAGCGAGCAGTTAGATAACCAGGTTAAACTGATTTTCCGCCGCTTAAAAGAGCACGGTTACTTATTACAACCTCATGCTGAACGCCAGTACTATGTGGTTACCGGTAAAATTGATTACCTTATTGATCTCATTCGTTTTATCCGCGATGAAGAGCATTTGCCGGTTGATGACACCCCCACTCAAGAGGCGCTGATCTAATGGCGCCTTTAGAACCGGCTATCGCTTCAAACCTATTTAGCATCGGCGCTGAACGTTTAGCGTTATTGGGCAAGCATCATAAAGCCTTGATGCAAGGTTATGTCGATGGCTTTATTGACGAAAGTGCTTTTAGCGAAGGGGCGTTAAAAAAACTGATTGCTGCGCGCATCTTATGGCGCCCAGATGAACAGCAACCGTTGGCGCTGCGGCCATTAGTTAGTGAATTAATTGCCAGTATGGTGGCTGATGAAAACCGCCGTCAGATCAATGCCGACGTTGCTGAAAAGCTAGAGCAGATCCGCAACCGGGTACAAGCCTATCGTGATGCGCAGTTTAAAGGCGATTACAGCGTGGCCGAGCTACAACTGCAACGCTTAACCGAACATGTGCATGACTTAAGTGGCCAGTTTGAAGAAGCCATCGACAGCTTATGGCATCGGCTTAACAGCGACTTTGGCTTTGTCAGTAGCCTCGATGATAAAATTCGTGAAAACGAACGCGCGCAAAAACAATTACGCCGCTTGCTCGATGGTTTAGATTTACTCGACTTTCACGAACTGATTGAGTTGTCGGAAGGAAATAATCACCTGCGAAAACTGCTGGTCAGTCAATTACAAAACCAATTAAGCTCGCATCACAGCAGCTTATTAGAAGTACAAAAACGCTTGGTCGAACTGCTGGCAAAATTCCGCCAACAACAAGCCCGCTCGTTGTTAATTGCTAATATGGCCGCGTTTTTACGGCAGCACCCTAAATATCAGCCTGCCGATTATCCTCATCGCAGCGACGTGCCAAGCTTGTTCAACCAAGCTGCCAGTATTAAACCGCAAGCCGCCATTGCGCTAGATAAGGCCACAGAGCGACAAGTGCTGGCAGAATTAGTTAGAGCACTACCACGCCCAAGCAGCGTGACCATAACCGATACACAAAGCGCCAGCTTTAGCTTGCTGCTGCAAGACGAAGAAATTGCTGCGCGTCAGCAAGCGCTGAAAACGGATGTTGAAAACTTTTATCTGCGGGTGATTGATCAAGGTGGCAAGATCAGTGCCTTAGATTATCTGAGCACTCAGCAATTAACCTGGGATAGCGAGATCTGGCTGTATCAGATCATAGCCGAATATCAGGCGTTACCGCTGGATGAAAAACAGATGTTTAGCATCACACGCGAAGAAGCCCCAGCCAGTGCCTTTAACGGCCTGTTGCTGATCCGCGATATTAATATTGGTTTAAAGGCAGCCTAATGCAGGCGGCACTTGGCTTACAGGCGCTGAACTGGCTGGCACAGCTAGAGCAGCGCCTTAAGCGCGATGGTCAGGTTGCCATTAGCAGCAAGGGCAAAGTCGCTCGACAAGTTATTGCTTGGTGTATCGAGCAACAGTTACTGCCAAGCCACAGCGCCAACTTACCCGTTGTGCAGTTTAATCTGGCACTATTAGCACACATTGCCGAAGCACAACTGCAATTACAGCAAGTCTGTTTTCGCGCTAAGGTCAGTGAGCAAGATCGGCTGCAGCAAGGGGAGTACGCTAACCAAGAGCTGAAAAGTGCCGGGGCAAGCCCGCGACAAACCAGAGTATTGCTGAGGCTGAATACTGCCATCTCGCAAGCGGGGTTAACCATAGCAACCGTTGATCTTGATTGGCGTGAGCTGCAGCTAAGCGATTATGACGCCTTAGTCATCGTCGAAAACCTCGATTGTTTTTATCAGCTCACGCGCTTTCGCTTACACCACCGCTACCCAAACCCGCTGGTGATCTATCGGGGCGATAGCCACTATAGTACCGGTGGCAAAGCCCTGAACGACGCATGGCAACACACCGGCAAACCTAGCCTGTATTTTGGTGATGCCGATTTAGCGGGGTTAGCTATTGCCTTTAGTCTGAACTGCCAAAGCATCCTGTTACCTGAGTTTGCACAGTTTAAGCAATGTGCTAGCGTCGACATGCAGGCTGATCAGCAACTAAAGTATCAAGATCAGCTGTTACGCGCAGAGGTTCATCCCGCATTTAAACCCTACCAACAGCTTATTTGTCAGCAATTAAAGGGCTTGCGCCAGCAGCAAATGCAAGGCTTGGCGCTTTATGCCATCAACTTGCGCTAACACAGCGGCTTGAAAGTAAGCCGCTGCCAAAGCCGTTATGACTCTACTTTGTCGACAGGGGCTAACTTTGCTTTTGCAGCGAGCTTATGACTCAGTTTGCCCGTTACCGCCCAAGCGAGCAGAGCAAACCACGCTATCCAAGACATGCCTGCCGGAATGTTTAACAGCGCGATTTTACCCAGATGCTGCCGATTAAAAATTGCGGCTAACACGCTGGGTAAAAACCAGACGGCCAGAAACAACACACCAAAACCGACTAACCCAAGGGTGTTCATTTGTTGTAGTTCAGCGATGAAGGCATTAATGGTATCCATGGTATAACTCCTTATTTTGTGGAAGTCGCCGCGATGTCGGCGGTAGGTAAAAATTGGTTAGCCGCGTCTTGTAACGAGGCCACAGTGTGCAATTTGCCGCCTTGCACCACGCTCTGAATACGTTGTAATGCGCTTAAATCCTGCAAGGGGTTATCTGCTAACACGATAAAGTCTGCCGCATAGCCTGCACTCAACTGGCCAATCTCTTGGCCCAAACCCAAGTGGCGTGCTGCATCACTGGTGGTTAATTGCAGTACCTGCCAAGAGGTTAGGCCTGCTTGTAGATGTAATTGCATTTCACGCAATAAAAATGGGCCACTACTAACCGCATCAGTACCCAGTAATAAAGGTACACCGGCTTCATACAGGCGGCGGATCAACTCCAGTACTTTGGGTAGTTGCTGCTGTGCAGCCGCGAAATCTTGCTCGGTCCAGTTGTATACCAACATGCCCATATTGGCGCGCCAGCTTTGCCGCACATCAGGATGCAATACGCTTAGCGCATGCTCTGGATATATTTGGTTTGAATCAGCAAAGTGATAGAGCAATTCATTGAAGGTCGCCGTCAGATCCACCCGAATCTGTTTCTCAGCCAAAGTACGAAACAACCTTTGTAAGGCTGGGCTGTCAAAATCGACATACTCAAACCACTGATAAACATAGCGGGTGTCGTAGGGGTTCTTGCGCAGCGCTAAATACTCGGTACGCGCCGGTTCCGCTAACAACTCGGCACTGGTCGGTAAAGCATGCGTTAAGGCATCAATACCCAAATCGGCCGCATATTGCCAGCTCACGCCATCTAAATGCGCGATGGTTTTTAAGCCCGCCGCTTTTGCTAACTTAATACCTTGTGCCAACTCGGCTTGCGTTAAGCCCTGATATAACTTTATAACGTTAACACCGAGTGCTTGCTGCCGTGCGATCTCGGCTTGCCAACTGGCTTCAGTACTTGGATAAACTGAACCGCCAATAATGGGGGTTGGCTCAAACACTTCACCGGCGTATAGCATTCTAGGCCCTAGCCAAGCCCCCTGTTGCTGCTTGGCAACAT
The DNA here is from genome assembly GCF_020819615.1 of Rheinheimera sp. UJ51. Taxonomy (NCBI): domain Bacteria; kingdom Pseudomonadati; phylum Pseudomonadota; class Gammaproteobacteria; order Chromatiales; family Chromatiaceae; genus Rheinheimera; species Rheinheimera sp. UJ51. The sequence continues at coordinate 126,797 of NZ_JAJHOG010000002.1, read as the reverse complement.
AATGCGCATTGGCGGCCGCTTCACCAGCTGGATTAAAAATGGTGGTCACACCCGCCGCTAAGGTGGTTAAAGCATGGTACTGCGTAAGCTCTGGCGTGCCCGTCACCGCTAACACCGGTTGGCCGTTGCGCATTTCTACCCGATGCGGCCCTGCGGTCATATGCAAATGAGCATCCACCAGCCCCGGCAACACATACTGCTGCTGTAAATCGATCTGCGTGGTCGCTGCAGGTAACGCTCCTTGACCGCTTTGCACAATACGCCCGGCTTTAACTAACAACCAAGCATCACGGGTTTGTTGCTGTGTGGCCGGCTCGATGACCGTTGCATTGTGGTAAAGCAACGTATCAGCCAGCACACTTTGGCTCAGTAGTGCCGAAAAAAATAACGGCTTGATAACACCCTTTCTCATTACGCGCTCCTTTTGTTGCGTGAATCTTTTGTCGGTTATCTAATAAGTCGTGCGAGTTGAAAAAACTGTTACAAAAAAAATTATTTTTATTTTTGTAACAGTTAGCACGTTGCGGCAGACTAGAACTAAAAAATGGCTCACGCGCGATCAGGCGATGCAGCCGAATCACTTAAGGATAAGTCGCTATGGTTTTAGTAAAGCATTATGACTGTTGATCTCGCGCTGCAACTTTGGCTGCAGTATCAAGCCGCGATTAGCCGCACGTTAATGAGCTATGAAGCCGATCCGTCTTTACGCCAAGATTTGGCACAAGAAGCCTATCTGGCTTTGCACCGATCCGCAGAGAAATTAAGCCAAATAGAGAACAAACGCGCCTATTTGTTTCGAATTGTGCATAACGTAGTGGTCGACCATATCGCCGGCGCGACCCGCATGGCCTGGCAACCGTTAGAAGAGCAGCATCTAAACGAATTACAAAGCGATTGCCCCTCAGTGGCATTTTCCTCACAGCAACAAAACAATGTGTTGTTACAAGCCGTGCGGCAATTGGCACTATCCCATCGGCAAGTACTTACCTTGGCGATGGAAGATATTGATGAAAAAGAGATCGCCGATATTCTAGGCATCAGTTACGGTGCCGTGCGAGTAAGAATGAATCGCGCCAAAACGGCTTTACAGGAGATCTTGCAACATGCAACCGCCCTTTGATTTTAAGCAGCTCAGCAAAGCGTGGCAGCAACAACCCACGCAGCCACTGGCCACGGATTTACGCGCAGCCAAACGCCAGCAAAATTATCAACGTTGGCAATACTGGGCCGAACTCGCTGCTGCGGGGCTACTGCTAATATTGGGCTGCAGCCAATTGTTCGGGGAGCGAGCCCTATTAGATATGTTTCTAGCGCTCTTTTTGTTTGCTGGGGCCATCAGCATCGTACTGACCAGCGTGAGCCTGCACCGCCCTTTGCTCAATTATTCTGACTGGAGTAGCCAAGGCTTGCTGCTCTTTCGTTTAGAAAAATGCCGAACCACCGTGCGCTATTTGCGTTACAACCAATACAGTTGCTTGGCGTTGCTGTTGTTTGTGATAACACTGTGGGGCTTAGCCTGGTGGCAGCCAGCGCAAGTACCAAACATCTTGCTGCAAGTATACAGCTTCTTAGTGCTTCCAGGCTGCGCTTGGGGTTGGTGGCTATTCGGCAGGAAACGGCAACAAGCCATAGCAAAATTGCATCATTTAGAGCGCTTGTATGAGGAGCTTTATGACGCAGTATAAGGCACGGCGCTAAGGCGCAAACTAGTGCTATAACTGCCAGATAAAATGACAAGGTGTTAAGGCCTATTTTATCTTAGCGGGCAACGCCAACGTGTCTGCAAGAGCGGTTAACCCTGTTAGCGAACCTTTTGCTGATTACCTTTATTGACTGTTTTTCGGCCGTGCTAAGTTTAATATCAGGTTATGCTAACGGTTTTAGCCAATTTGTGCTTATATTAAAGTAACTTAACGCATTATTACTGACTGCCTACGCGCTGGTGATCTCTACCTTTTGTAAATGGTGAGCCAATGCGTTTGCGAAGCACAGGCTTAGATGGCGGGCCCCCCATGGCAGCGTATTTACTTGCAATCGACCAAGGTACGACGAGCTCTAGAGCCGTCCTGTTCAACTTACAAGGCCAACCGCAGGCCAGTGTCAGTGAGACGTTCGAACAACATTTTCCAAACAATGGCTGGGTAGAACATAACCCCGAAGATCTGTGGGCGTCGGTGCTGCGTTGTTGTCAACAAGTACTTGCTAAGCAACAGATCACGGCAGCCCAGGTAAAAGCCCTGGGCATTACTAATCAACGAGAAACCACGTTGGTTTGGCACAAAAGCACGGGCAAACCCCTTTACCCGGCCATCGTGTGGCAAGATCGACGCACCAGTGACTATTGTCAGCAACTATTGACCCCACGATTAGCTGACAGCATCAGCAATAAAACCGGTTTACTGCTTGACCCTTACTTTTCTGCTAGCAAAATCCGCTGGATCTTAGATAACGTGCCCGGCGCCCAACAACAAGCCGAACGCGGCGAGCTCGCTTTTGGCACGGTAGACAGTTTTTTACTCTGGCATCTCACCGCCGGCCAAGTGCATCGCACCGATGCCACCAATGCTTCCCGCACCCTGCTATTTAATATTCACAACCAGCAGTGGGACCCAGAGTTACTTGAGATCTTTGGCATCCCAGCCAGTATGCTCCCCGAAGTCATGGATAGTGCTGCCGCCTTTGGCGAAACTGACGCAGCATTATTTGGTCAGCCTATTGTGATTGGCGGTATGGCGGGGGATCAGCAAGCAGCACTGATTGGTCAAGCCTGTTTTGAACCTGGCATGGCCAAAAGCACCTATGGCACAGGCTGCTTTTTAATGCTTAACACCGGCGAAAAGCCGCTAAAATCGGCTAATAAGCTGCTGACTACCATCGCTTATCGGCTAGAGGGCAAAGTGACTTATGCTATCGAAGGCAGCATTTTTATGGCCGGAGCCACCATGCAGTGGATTGTGGAGGGCTTAAAATTATTACGCAACGCGGGCGAGAGTGAAGCCATGGTGCAACATGTACCCCATGACCATGGCGTGTTCTTAGTGCCCTCTTTCACCGGTTTAGGCGCTCCGTATTGGGATGCCAACGCCAGAGGCGCTATTCTGGGCTTAACCCGCGATACCGGTATCGATAAAATTGTCGCCGCCGCCCTACAATCTGTGGGTTATCAAACTAAAGATTTACAAAAGGCCATGGAGAAAGATGGTCTGCGCCCCAACGTGCTGCGCGTCGATGGTGGTATGGTTAAAAATAATTGGGTATTAGCTTTTTTAGCCGACATTTTAGGCGCTATTGTCGAGCGCCCAGAGAACACCGAAACCACTGCATTGGGTGCCGCTTATTTAGCAGGACTGCACTGTGGGGTTTTTAGCTCTACGACACAACTGGCCAGTTTATGGCATTGCGAACGCCGCTTTGAGCCAAGTATTAGCGCCGAAGAACGACAACAACTGTATGCAAAATGGCAACATGCGGTGGCACAGGTTCGTTTATCAAACAACGATTTAATCTCGTGAAAAGCGGATGATTCAGCAAAACCTCAGCCTAGCAATAAAACCCTATTAGCAAACAGAAGGAAGTCTATCTTGGTCATGAAAGTCGATGTGGTGGTGATTGGCGGTGGCGTAAATGGTACCGGTATTGCGCACGACGCCGCGGGGCGCGGCTTAAAGGTTTTGCTGTGCGAACAAGCCGATTTAGCCTCTGCAACCTCGTCTAAAAGCAGTAAGTTGATCCATGGCGGCTTACGTTATTTAGAGCATTTTGAGTTTAGCTTGGTCAGAAAAGCCTTAGCCGAACGAGAAATTTTACTCAAAAATGCGCCGCATATCATGTGGCCACTGACCTTTTGCTTACCCTACCAGGCCCATTTACGCCCGGTTTGGATGATTTGGTTGGGGCTGTTTCTGTACGACCATCTCACCACTCGTCGTAAATTACCGGCATCGCGCAAAGTGCATTTCGATGCCACCAGCCCGCTCGAATCAACCATCAAAGTGGGCTTTGAATATGCCGATGGCTGGGTGGACGATGCCCGCTTAGTGATCTTAAATGCCTGTGCTGCACGCTCACGAGGCGCCAGTATTTATACCCATACGCGCTGCATTCAAGCACAAAGACTGGACGATTATTGGTGTTTAACTTTACGCCATCAAGATAGCGGTGATGTGTTTACCGTGCACAGCAAAGCCGTGGTAAATGCCACCGGACCTTGGGTTAGCCAGCTGTTTAGCGAAGCTTTCGCGCAGCCTAGCCCGCAAGCTATTCGTTTGGTCAAAGGCAGTCATATTGTGGTGCCACGCTTACACTTGCAGCCACAAGCTTATATTTTGCAAAATGAAGATCAGCGTATTGTCTTTGCTATTCCTTATGAAGATCACTTCACACTGATTGGCACTACCGATGTTGAATACCAGGGTGATCCTACTGCTGCTAGCATCAGCGCAGCAGAAACAGCCTATTTATTGGCGGTGATTAATCACTATTTTAAACAAAAAATTACCGAAACGGATATTGTGCATAGTTTTTCTGGTGTGCGGCCATTGCTTGAAGATGAATCCAGTTCGGCGCAAAGCGTCACCCGTGACTATAAGTTAGCACTGGATACCGTGGATGATCGCCTACCCTTAATTTCAGTTTTTGGCGGTAAAATCACCACCTATCGCACCTTGGCTGAATCCGTAGTCGATCAACTGGCGCCTTTTTTCCCGCAACAAGGCCCTCGCTGGACTGCCGCCAGTGCCTTGCCAGGTGGTGACTTTACCGAGCAAGCCGCACTTAAACAGCATTTGCTGCAACATTACCCTTGGCTTGCGCCAAGCTTTTGCCAACGCTTGGTTCGCACCTATGGCACCTTAAGTTTTCACATACTGGCAGAAGCACAAACCGAAACCGATCTAGGCCAGCATTTCTTTGCTGATCTATGGCAAGCAGAAGTGGATTACCTGCGTAGCGTCGAATGGGCGCGCTGTGCAGAGGATATTTTATGGCGTCGCACCAAACTGGGTTTACAGGCCACACCAGAGCAAGTGCAAGCCTTAACCGATTACTTACAACATCACCCCCATCCCACAGCAACCTAGCGAGTCAAGGTACGCTAAGGGGCAACACGCGCTAACACCTTAGCCGGCTGACTCAGCGGCAGGGCGATTATCGCGGCTTCGGCTGATTGCGGAAAAATACCGGTGAGTTCGGTGAAATTGACTTGATGGGTGACTAAAACGGTCGGTTGCATGACGGTGCTGCTGGCAAAATACGAAATTAACGCTGTGGTTTGCTGTTGACGACTGCCGCGACCAGCGAAAAAAGAATTGAGTATCGGTAATGGCTTAACCTCGCCTACCGCCATATAGGATGCGGTGTCTAAACAACGACACCACTGACTGCTATAAATGCTAATCGGGGCAGTAGTACGTTGCCGCAAACGTTGCCCCCAAACCACCGCCTGCTGCTGACCTTGGCTATTGAGGTTACGCTGCGTACTGCAATCTGCCAGCTGAAAATTAGCTGGATCGCCAATACCTGGCGCAAGGGCATGGCGCATCACTAACAGTGCCTCACCCTTTTGCCAAGCCTGCCAAGCGGCCTCGGTATCTGCCAACAGGTTAGCACTAAACAACAGCAATATCAGCCATTTGACAAGTTTCATTAGAGTATCCTTTTCGGGGCGACACATCTTAGTTGCCAGCCATGACGCACGATGCAAAACCCTTGTTCACAACACGTGATATAGGCTACGTGATAAACCGCTAAAACGATTAATCTGAATCTATTTCGCCATTTACCGAGGCCTATAGCAACTTGAGCGAAACTCTAGCCTGTGCGGCTTGCCTTTACCCTTACGAGCTTCTACAGTAGTTTTTTTCGTTTTTAGGATGCTAATTTATGCGCGCCTTATATCTCGCAAGTTGCCTTGCGTTTCCGACATTAGCCATGGCGGCTTCGCCAGCAACAGTGCCATTTTTTCCCGATAGTCAATATCACAACGATGTTGTCTCAATTGAGCAACGCTTAGGGCATGCGCTGGGCGAACGCATTTCAGCGCCAGCTGAGATTTTAAGTTATTTTGAAACCCTGGCCAGCAGTTACCCAGAGCGCATCAAATTAGTGAAGTATGGCGAAAGTTGGCAAGGTCGGCCGTTATTTTATGCGGTGATTGGTAGTGCTGATAACCTTGCCAAGTTAGACCGTTTAGAAAGCGATATGCGCCGCTTGGCCGATCCACGTAACTTAAACAAAGCCTCTGCAGATGCGCTAATTAATAGCTTACCCGCCAGTGTGTGGCTTGCCGGCGGCGTCCATGGTAACGAAATTAGCCCACCGGAAGCGCTGATGGGCCTAGCTTATCATTTACTCGCGGACCAAAGCGCTCAAACCAAAGCCATCTTGGCCAATACCCTGGTGTATATCGAGCCTATGCAAAACCCGGATGGCCGCAACCGATTTGTTAGCCGTTATTACGCCACAGTCGGTATTGCGCACTCCGCCGATCGTTTCTCAGCAGAGCAAAACGAACCTTGGCCAAATGGCCGCACCAATCATTATCTGTTTGATATGAACCGCGATTGGATCTCGCTGACCCAACCTGAAATCAAAAATCAGGTACGAGTGTTACAGCAGATGTTTCCGCTGATCTTTGTCGATTCGCATGAAATGGGCGGCGATCAAAGTTTTTACTTCAGCCCAGAAGCAGAACCTTACAACCCACTGGTCACCGGTGCACAACGTGAAAGCTTAGATTGGTTAGGGCAAAACAACGCCAAATGGTTTGATCAGCTTGGCTATGATTATTTTACTCGGGAAATTTTTGATGCCATGTATCCAGGCTACGGTGCCAGTTGGCCACTGTACTATGGCGGCATCGCCACAACCTACGAAATGGGCTCGGCCCGCGGACATAACTATCGCCGTACCGATGGCAGCATTTTAACGTATGCCGATGGCGTACAACGTAACTTTATCGCTTATATGTCTACGCTTGAAACCGCCAGTAAGCGCGCCAAAGACTTGTTGCAGCGCTTCTACAGCTATCGACAAACGTCACTCACTCAGGGTGAGAAAGATGGCATCCGCAGCTATATTTTCCCTGCCACCCGTGATGTTGCTGGCCACCAAAAATTAATGGGCGTGCTCACCCAACACGGCATTACCGTTAACCAAGCCACGGCCGATTTTCGGGCTTGTGGTAACAGTTATCAGCAAGGCGCTTACGTGGTGAACACCGCGCAGCCAACTTATCAGTTAATTCGCAATCTGCTAGATGACGATGTCAAAATGGCCGAAGCCTTTATTGCTCGCCAGCAAGACCGTCGCTCGAAAAACCTACCTGATGAAATCTATGACGTGACCGCATGGTCATTACCGCTGATGTATAACCTAGAGGTTAACCGTTGTAACCGCGCGGTTGATGTGGCCAGCATAACCGTTGGGCCAGACACCAAACTCGCTGGTAAAGTCACGGCTGCCGATGCCCGCTATGGCTATATTGTGCCTTGGGGCGATATGGCCGCGGCGCGTTTGTTAAGCCATGCGCTGCAGCAAGGTTTAACGGTTAAAAGCAGTGACTTGCCATTTACGCACAGCAATGGTGTGCGGTATCCCGCCGGCAGTTTAATTTTAAGCCATGCCGATAACCCGCAGTTAGCCACTAAAATTCAACAACTTGCACAAAGCAGCGGTGCTCATGTTACCGGTATTAATAGTAGCTGGATTAAAGATGGGCCAAATTTTGGTTCAGGCAACGTGCAAAACATCCCTAATGCCAGAGTAGCCCTGTTATGGGATGAACCCGCGAACCCACTAAGCGCCGGTAGCGCGCGCTTTATCTTAGAGCAAGGCATTGATTACCCGGTAACGGCTATTCGCCCGGCACAACTGTTACGTGCTGAACTGCGCCATTACGATGTACTGATTATGCCAGCAAGCCAAGGCAATTATAATCAAGCTTTGGGGGCGCAAGCTCAGCAAAAAATCCACGACTTTGTTAGTCGCGGTGGTGTATTAGTGGCGTTGGGTAATGCAACCGATTGGTTGATCCAAGGTGAAAAACCGTTACTGAATAGCAAACGTGAATTTAAAGTGAGTGAACAAAAGAAACCCGAAGCTGAAGCGCAAGTTGCAGGTATGCTGCTAGAAAGCCGCGAGTTGTATCAGCAACGCTTAGAAGCTTTTCAAGCGCAGCCTGATAGCGTGTCTGGCTTTTTAGCACGAGCGGAAGTAGACCAAGATCATTGGCTAACCGCCGGTGTACCCGCGAATGTGAACAGCATCTTTGTGGGTAACTTTATCTATCAGCCACTGACGCTGGCACATGGTCGTAATGTACTGACTTTCGCATCACCAGAAAAGCTTGTTGCCGGGGGTTTTGTTTGGGAAGAAAATCGCCAGCAAATTGCTCATAAACCGTTGTTAATGGTGCAAGCGCAAGGTCGTGGCCAGGTTATTGCGTTTACACAAGAGCCTAATTTCCGCGCCTATGTCGACGGCATGCACCTGTTGTATATCAACGCGGTATTCCGCGGTGCGGCGCACGCCACGCCACTGCGATAATGGTTTCAGCGTTTCATGGTTCGCTAAAAAGCGGCAGGCTGGAAAACCTGCCGCTTTTTTTGGCCCGCTACTCGGTGTATTGCTTTACCACGCGTGCTGCCAATGCGGCATTTTCTAATTTCAAGATCACCTCTTGTTTTAAGATGATCTGACCCTGCACGTTTGAATCGGCACTGATGGTTAAGGTTGCCGGTTTGTGCTTATCCTTACCAAACCAGCTAAACCAACTTTTGCGGGCAGTGCGCTCGGCATACACCAGATCGCCCTGAACTACTGAGCCTGCCAGCAAACTAACATTACCGTTTAACGTCGTTAGATTTCCGGCGATTTGGCTGCCTTCAATTTTCAAGGTGCCATTCACCGTACTAACATCGCCCGCTACGGTACTGCTGTTGATCACCATGTCGCCATTCACCGTACTCAGTTCGCCCATCACCTTGCTACCTGAGGCCAGTTTAATACTGCCATTTACTGTTGAGGCCTCTCCGGTAACCTGCGCTCGCTCTGCCAAAGTAATGCTACCATTTACCGTAGACGCCGATTGTACCTGGCTATCTTCCGCTAAATTGATGCTGCCATTCACGGTGCTCACCTCGCCCGCTATGCTGCCAGCGGCAAGTTTAATACTGCCATTCACTTTAGAAATATCTTCGATACTTTGCGGGGCAGTCTCTGCCGCCACCGCAGAAAAAGGCATAACACCGCCAACATAACAGGCAGCGAAGGTTAAGCTAACAGCAAGGGTTAAGGTGCTCAGTTTCATAAATAGTACTCGCAAATAATTAAGATAGGTTGAGCATTGCAAAAACACAGCCAACTTAATAAACCTATTAATAACAGTATCTTAAAAATAGACATCAAACTTAAGTTAGTCGTTTTCACTAGAAAATAGTCGAAAACTTTATCAAAACGGCGTTAATTCACTCGCTGTGCCAGCACCCAGCGTCACATTTTTACACCGTTAGATCTAACGGCAGCAACGCTTTCACCTGCGGTGAGATACTTGCTTTTGCAGCACAAACAAGCATCTAAAGAAAATGCGCGCCAATTCCGCTAGAGAGCTCGGCTCACGCTAAAGGGCAGCCCTAGCCAAGCCACCGAAACCTTGTTGCAAATATCATTTTAATGATTGATTTGCACTGGCGTTTGCCAGCCTTGTGCTACTTTATCAGCACATACCGGATTACCTTCAGCAACCAGTGACTCGGCAAAAAACCATTCTTTAAAGACTTGCCACTCATCATTTATCGGGCTTTGACACTTCCCATTCGCCTGCTCAGCAAATACTGCATCATTACATTGCGGCGTATCATCTAACTTACCGTGATAAGCATACGCATAAACGACCTGACAATGGCTACTGACGTAGGTACGAAACACCACTAACCAACCTTGTTGATAACGTACCACACTAAAACTAGGAATATTGTGTTGTACAGCAGTCGCAATAATCTCAGGAGCTTGCACGTCCTTTAGCAGCGTTAACTCACCGTTTTGCCGCTGGCGAATTTGAATGGTCTCGCCCCGCCGCCAGGCGAAGCCATCATACTCAGTATCTGCTGCAGCCTTAGTCAGTGCAGATAAACCCTTAACATCGCGCTTCACTTCTTGGCGGATAGTGCGCTCTACTTGCGCCGCTTCAGAAAGGGTTTGCATTTTATCGCAGGCCACTAATAGCCCTAACATGAATATAACTAACACTATTTTACGCATAATGTTCACCTTAATTTAGCCCTTCGGGGTCAGATACCGAGCCCTCCCGAGCTCTCAGAGCTTAACGTTTTCACCGTTGGCGAGATACTTTCTTTTGTTTCGCCAAAAAAAGTCTCCAAAAAATGCAAGACCCCACTTCTGCTCGAAAGTCCGACTGCTCATGCGCTGCCCAAGGCGAAAACATCTCTCGCGCTATGCTTCGTCGCCGCACTCAAACCCCCGTTTTCTTAAAACCTTGGCCAACGATGCTCAGATGGCTCGCTGCAAAGGGGGTAGTTAATATCTAGAGTTGGAAAAGAGCGAGTTAAAAGCAAAGTAAACTTTGGCTGTAAACGTCTTTCTCAGGATGAAAAAAGGCCGCATAGTTTCTGCCCCTAACACTGAACACTGTCGTCGGCAAAAGTTATTAACCATGGTGCAATATTTGATGCCAACAACACAATCACAAGTTTCTTTTATGGTTAAATATTAGCCGTTAAGAATATTTGCTTATACTATCGTCAGAAATTTTTACACTAGCGAGAGTGAATAAAAGTTAATACTACATAATTACCTGTTATTTAAATTAATTATTTTATGGCGCAGTTATTGCTTATTTTGGGTTGCATAAAAAATAATAACCAATAAAAAGGGTGCTTTATGAACAGTAAAACTAAGCTTGGCTCGTTGTTGAATTTAATTTTTTTGTTATTCTCCATGCTTTTTTTTGTATCTACAGTAAAGGCTGACATTATTCGTTTTAATTTTGATACGGAATCCTTTTTTAATCGAACGGCTGTATCGAATGGTTTCACGCACAACTCAGATGGCTCAGGCAATGCATTTGGTAATACTGGCTTAAATGGTTCGGTGACTGGCTCAATTGATATTAATCGCTCAGCCACTGGTGAAAGCACTATCAGTAACTATTTGTTACAAGTTATTATGCCGCACGGTATTGCACCAGGATTTAACTTTCCTCAGTGGACTATCCAATATTCATCTTCAACGCTAATGCAGCCCGGGGCTGGCGCAACAGCGCTTTTATACAGCAATGGCTACATGTTCATCCAACAAGAATTTATGTTTGACCCGTTCTATGGTCCTGCCACCCCGCAAAACACGTGGTACAACCCCTTAGTAAGGCAAGAGTATTTGTTTCGCGTAGATCTTATGATGAGTGGTGTTCCTGGTGCTGGCCCTAATGGTGGCTTTGGATTAGCAGTCGACAGAGTTGATGTACGTTGCGCCGTGCCAGGCGATGCCCGCTTAACGTGCAATGGGTTTGGTTCAGTAGGTGAGTCAAACTACTCAGATTGGAGTTCGACTGAGGGGCTAGCCTCTTCTTTTGAAATTTTACCCTCTAATCCACAAGACCCGGCCGCCCCTGTGCCAGCACCCTCGACCTTATCAATGATGTTGCTGGCCTTTGCTGGTTTGTTGGTATCGCGTCGTCGAAAGCTTAGTCGCTGATCCCACACACTAGTTAACGTTTTCACCGTTGGCGAGATACTTTCTTTCGCATCGCCAAAAGAAAGTATCCAAAGAAAATACCCCAATTTCGCTCGAAAGCCCGACTGCTGATGCGCTGCCCAAGGCGAAAACATCACTCGCGCTATGCTTCGTCGCCGCACTCAAACCCCCGTTTTCTTAAAACCTTGGCCAACGATGCTTAGGTGGCTCGCTGCAAAGGGGGATAAAATATTACTAAGAAATCACAGCATTATTCATGACAACCGCTAAGTCTCTGTTCCCAAACACTTTGCGCGGCTTTCCGCGCTCGCTTTTCGGCTTTTAGCCCAAAAGCCGCAACAACAGCACTCAACAGCGAACACACTGCCACTTCGTTACGTTGTCAGCGCATGACGTTGCCAGCCACAGAAAAAATAGGCGTAGACAAAAAGTTGTGGCAAGCTAAATGAGTAATAAGGAGAAGTGTATGCGTAAAGCCATGTTCATTTTCGCCGCCATGACATTAGCAGCATGCGATAAAAGTGTCACTCAACCATCAGCACCTAGCCCAAGTTATACCGAAGCAGAGCAGCAAACGTTAGCCGCGGGTAGTGCACGGGCACGCACCTGTGCAGCCTGTCATGGGCCGCGAGGTATCTCTCGTAATGCGATTTACCCACATCTTGCAGGGCGCCCCGCCAGCGAGCTCCATTCGGCGCTTACCGCTTTTCGTGATGGCGATCGTAAACATGCGATTATGAGCCCACAAGCTCGAGGTTTAACCGATGATGACATTGCGCTATTAAGCCAGTTTTATGCCTTATTACCGCCCGCAATAGAAAGCCCCGCTCCCTAATCGTTAGTCGGCCGTAAACAGCGCCAGCAAGTCTTCGGCTTGGCCTTGCCATACTTGGCCTTTGCCACCACCCAGTAACTGATCCGATAAGCCCTGCTTATACTGCTGTAATTTTTGTACTTTTTCTTCAACGGTATTGCGGGCAATCAGCTTGTATACAAACACCACTTTGTCTTGACCAATGCGATGCGCCCGATCGGTCGCTTGGTTTTCAGCAGCGGGGTTCCACCAAGGATCGTAATGAATAACGGTATCGGCGGCAGTTAAATTCAGCCCTGTGCCACCGGCTTTTAAGCTAATCAAAAAGACTTCCGTTTCACCATTTTGGAAGGCATCAATTTGTTGTTGTCGTTGTTTGGTTTGCCCCGTTAATTTACTGTAGCTAATGCCCATGTATTGCAGTTCTTGTTCTATTAAATGCAGCATGCTGGCAAATTGACTAAACAGTAATACGCGCCGCCCTTCTTCAATCATTTCAGGCAGGTTTTCTCTTAACCAGCTGAGCTTGGCGTTGTGCTTTACTAGTTGCGCTTGTTCAATGGGTACTAAGCGCGCATCACAACAAGCTTGGCGTAGTTTTAATAAGGCATCTAAAAACTCAATTTGACTGGCCGCCACGCCTTTGCGCAAAAACAGTTCGCGCACTTTGGTTTCCATAATCAAGCGGATGCTTTCGTACAGATTGCGTTGGTCCGCTTCTAATTCGAGTAGTTGTAATATCTCGTTTTTCTCAGGTAACTCGGTGGCGACCTGGCTTTTACTGCGCCGCAGCATAAAAGGCGCGATTTTTTGTTTTAACACCTGAGCACGTTCGGTATCCGCATGCTTTTCTATCGGCTTACGATACACCTGATTAAAATGCGCTTCGGTACCCAGTAAGCCCGGTAACACAAAATCAAATAACGACTTTAACTCGCCTAAATGGTTCTCTAACGGCGTACCCGATAACGCTAAACTAAATTCACGTTTTAACGCCCGCACACTTTGCGCCGCCTGACTGCCCGCATTTTTAATATGCTGCGCCTCATCCAGTATCACTAAACTAAATTCGCGCTGGCGATATAAATGTAGATCGCGCACTAACAATGGGTAGCTAGTTACAATAACGTCAAAGTCATCCATTTGCTCGAACAACGGCCGACGTTTAGCGCCGTAAAGCTGCAGCAAAGATAAGTCAGGTGTAAAGCGCGCAGCTTCGTTTTGCCAATTGCCTAATAACGACGTGGGGCAAACAATTAATGCCGGCTTTTTTAAACGCCCTTGTTGTTTTTCATACAACATAAAGCTGAGCGCTTGTAAGGTTTTACCCAGGCCCATATCATCGGCTAACACGCCACCTAAACCAAAGCAGCGTAAAAACACCAGCCAGTTAAAGCCCTGCTGCTGATAAGAGCGCAACACGGCATTTAAGCCGCTGGGCAAGGCCACTTCTTCTATACCTTGGAAATTATGCAGTTGCTCACTTAACCGAGTTAAACGGTTAGCATTTAAATATTGAATCTCAGCTGCACCAGGCGGGGGTAAGATGGCGGCCTTATAATCGGGTAACTCCAAGGTTAACGGCGACTTTTGTAAATTGAGTAATTCAACGATGGTATCAATCAGCGGCTGAATTAATTGCATCGGCAAGGCTAATTTGCCCTGTGGCAAACTAAGCCAAATGGTTTGGCCGCTCACTGGTAAACCATATTGCCGCAGCCATTGGCTGATTAACGGTAATAACGGCACTTGCTGGCCGTTCACATCCACTTGGATACCTAATTCAAAGCCACTTTGCTTACCATCTTGTACTTGCAAATACGGCGTGGCATCGAGGATCTGCAAATTAAAATCGGCGGCTTGCTCTACCTGCCAGCCTTGCTGTTGCAAGGTATCAAGCTCCGCCAATAACGGCTGCCATAACTCTGGGTTATCTGGGCCATCGCCAACATCAAAAGCGGCTAAACGTTCAGCAGGCGGGGCAAGCTCGCAACTAACTAATCCCAGTGCTAACAATTGCTCTAGTGCTGCCACTTCGTTTTCACGTTGGCGTTTAATAAACAAGGTTTGATCTGGCAGGCTGATTTCGGTTTGCGCTTGTTTTAAATCGAGTGGTAGCCGCTGGCCGGCATAATCAAAATACAATAAGGCGGTGGGTCGTGCCGCTGCATTTGCTTGTTGCACACGCATTTGTAACGCTAGCACCGGAGTGGGGGCTACTGTCACTTGCTGCACGGCAATACCCTTAGGTACAGGCAAGCTCACTTCTTTAAATAACTGCTGTAATTGCCCCAACCGCGATGATAATTGTTTTAGTGGGATCACCGGCATTTTGGCTAAGAGTTTAAGCTCGCGCGCAGTTAAAGGCGTGTTAACTTCGCCTAGCGAATAATGATCGGTATTTAAGTAACACAGCGGTTCAGTAAAAATAAGATGGTTGGCTTCATCATCGGCAATTTGCCAGTGCAGTCGCTGGCCATTTTCGTGCTCTTGCCAATACAGCGACAAATCCTTTGGCTCTTGCCAGGTTAATTCATGCCGAGCCTCACCAAAAAAACAGCGGCCGGTGGCGAAAAAGGCCTGCAGTAACTCATAGCCCCAGCGGCCTTCTAACACATGCTGATCTTGTGGGTTATGCGAGCGAAACACCGTAAGCAAACGATAGTCTTCGGCACTGAGCCAGCTTGGCGGTTGCGGTGCCACCAGATCGTATTTCCCTAAAGGCTGACCTTTACTATAGCCACCCTTTTTCAAAATTTTCACCCGCCGCGGATACAATTGTAAGCCACTGTGACCGTAGCTCAGCAGATACAGCATGGTATCTTCAACCATTTCTTTGTTGGGTGCTTGCTGTTGTTCCACCTCGGCAAACCAATTATCGACCTGCAGCATGGGTAATTGCTTAACCCGTAATTGTTGCTGCGCATAATCACGCTTTAAGCGCAATAACACCGCCAACACATGCTTGCAGCGAAAACCAACAGGGCAGCTACAACGGGCTTCTAATTGCCAACGACCATGATGCTGTTCTAAAGACAAATGTTGCCGATAAGGCGCAAAGCCCGCTCCCCATACTTGGGCACTGATCTCACTTAAATCATCATTGTATTCGAGCTTCAACACCTTACCGGCCTGCAAATAGGCTTTCGCGCGGTGCATAGTGGCAGTGTCAAACCATTGCGTCAGGTTCGCATCGCTTAGCGGGAATAAATTGGTGTCTTCACCTTTGGTGTGATCAGTCAAATTGCTCGGCTCACTTTACATTGCACTTAGGCAACACGCCCAAAAGATGGGCGCAAACAAAAGCTCTATGCTACCGCAAACGCCGAGCAGACCAAAGCACTGCCGACAGAAATAGGTACTTTTTCATTGTTCTGTCATTGGGCAGGCTTGGTTGAGGTCTGTTTTAGAAGTAATAGCTCAATTGCAGTGATAAATAGTCATCGCGTTGCAACCAATACAGTGGATCGTTGATTTGCTCACTTTGAAATAACCAGGCATTAATGCTTAAGCGCAGGCTATCGGTTAAACGCCGTGAACCTTCCAGTTTTATACTGCGGCTTTGACGTTCATCTAAATCTTGTAAAACGCCGACCAAGAAACTCGAACCGGCCACATCATTCAGTGCCAAGCGCCAGCCGATGAACAGATCATTTTGCCCCGGCATACTGGCTGTTTGGCCGCGACTGTCATACTGATATTCGACAATCCAGCCGAGATCCCACACCTGTTGCAGCACACCATATTGGGTAAACTCAAAACCCGCAGTGGCGGCGGCATATTCATCCACTCCCAAGCGCCGATAAATCGATTCCATTTTCCATAACCAATCGCCCTGCACCCATTGCAGATCAAGCCCATACTGCTCCATTTGATAATACAATGGCTGTAACTCACCGCTGATAGTGGGTTGCAATAAGGGTTCGCGGCTGGTGCCGCTAAAAAAGCTTAAACCGACATCTAAACCCGAAAAACGATGGGCGTATCGTAAGGCAACGTCGAGGTTATTTTGAGCTTTGGACGACTCATACCAGGCTAAATCATGATTTACCGCTAACGGCGTAGCTAAACGGCCCGCTAAACCGGGAAATTGCCGCTCACGAAAGTAAGGTAAAACGTAGATATCTAAGGTACCCGCGCCAGCACTGCGACGCAGGGCAAGCATCGGTTGCCCTAACTTAGCCTCTAGCTCAACGCCGGCGGTCACATCCGTTTGGTTAATTACGTCAACTAAATGCTGTGACTCACTAACGCCCCAAAAAATGGTGTCTAAACCTACTTTTACTTCCCACCCCTCTTGCACATATCGCCAATAGGCTTGTTGAAAATCAATAAGATGGCTTTCACTGTCGCGCTGATGCCAACGTAAGTAAGGCTCTAAATTAACACTGTGCTGCCGACTGGCGTCTTCATAAGACCATTGGCCACGATAACTCAGCATGCTGTGCTGTTTGCTACTGGGCTGCAAGCCGCTTTGGCTAAACATGCGCTGCGTAAAGTCCAGCTCATGTTGCCAACGCCAACTGCCCTGTGGCTTGGGCGCAGGGGCTATTGCTGCAGTTCGAGCAGAAGTATTAGCCGTAGCACTGCTGTTATTTGCCGGTAAGGTAGCTCGAGCAGGCGCTGCGCTGCTCACCGCTGTAACAGATGGTAATGTGGCCACAGCGGGGCTTACTGGGCTAACAGCAGCACGGCTATTACTTGCCATAACCTCAGGGTTAGCCGCAGTGACAGCGCGTTTGGGTTCAGCTATCGCTTTGCCTGGCAACGCTTGACGGGCTAATTGTTGTTGATACCACTGCGCGGCAAAGGTCACGTCAGTGGCTAACATTTGTGCTTTGTCAGGCACGGTTAATTCCGCACCTTTTAAAAGATAATTGACATTGTTATCGCGAAACGCTTTTGGGTTTTGCTGCCATAAAGCATACATCACTTGCGCCATGCTAACTTGCTCATCCGGCCTAGCCGCAAGCGCCAAACGCCATAGTGTGCTCTCAGCCGTTATGGAATCTGGTGTCGCTGCGTGTAGCGGTAAGCTACCCGTAAGTAAGGTCACAGCGCAGCAAAGGTTAGCGATGGTATGTTTCATAGTTAATGACGCGCGCTTAACGCGCCCGCTCCAAAGCACTCACATCAAAATCGGCAGCAGTACGGCCGGTTTGAAAACGCGTACTTTCTAACAGCAACTCGGTGCTTTTACCGGTTTGTTGGTTCTCCATTACTAAGCGATGTGGCCGCCAAAACTTATCTAAATACAGCTGATAATCGTAGGTGGTTAAGGTTTTTAATAGGCTATCTTTACGATCATAATATTCTGCGCGCTGCACCCGATAATGCTCGGTATCGACCCAAACCAAAATTTTGCTATAACCCGAAAAACTGTCTGTTGGCGTTTGCTCTACCACAAAGCACTGTAATTGCTCTGCACAGGCTTCGTCACGCAGATAACGGAAATTGAATTTCTCTAATTCAAAACTGGTCATATCTTCATAAGCAAACTCACTGGCCATAAAAGGGCCAGATTTATTGCGACTGGCAATACGCCGCGTGCGTTTAACGCTGGGTAAATATAACCACTGTTCATCTTCAGCCGTGGGGTGAGCATGGGTTAAAAAAGCGGAACCGCGCACATCCATGGGCTCATCAAAAATGGTCAGCGACTTATCACCATCACCTTGCACTTCAAGGGCTAAAGCCCGCATCCGCCTGACACTTTCACGGCCTTGAGCGTTACGTAAGGTCATTTGCAATTCGCTTTCACTGTCACCCCAGCCGCGATCACGCATTTTTTGTTCTTTTGCAATTTGTAAGCCTTTGGCTTGCGCCTCATCTTGCGCCGCCACCGGCGCCCAAGGTGCACACAGCATCGCAGCGAACAACAGGCTGCGAGATGTTAGATTATTTAGCATGCTTAGCTCTCCCAAATTTGCCAACTTGTAACAAGACGGCGGGTAAAAATAATAAATCGATGATCAGTGCCACCAAAATAATGCTAGATGTCAGCAAGCCCATATCGAAATTCAAACGGAAGCTCGACAACATCAACACCGCAAAACCACTGACCAGTACCAAGGTGGTGATCCAGAGCGCGCGGCCAACACTGTGAAAAGCAAAGCGCACGGCTTGTTCGTTATCTTGGCCCTCTTTGCGGGCATAGCGATACTTGGTTAAGAAGTGCACCGTATCATCAACAATAATACCGAGGCTCATACCGGCGACCACTGACAACGCCAAGTTCACTTCGCCAACTAATAAACCCCACAAACCAAAACCAATTATTGCCGGCACTAAGTTTGTTAATAAACTTATTAAACCTAGCCGCCAAGAACGCAACGTAAACAGCAATAATAACGAAATTAACACCAACGCTGCCGGTAAGGTTTTCAGCATAGACGCCATATTGCGCTCGCCAATATGAGCGAACATTAGGGCTGCACTGGCAGCCGATAGCTGGTATTCCGGCCATTGCTCGGCAAAATACGCTAAGGCACGCTCTTCTAAAGCAATTAATTCTTTGCTGCCTAAATTGTATAAGGTGGCACTTAACCGCGTGGCACTTTTATCAATGTTTAACTGGTTATTTAAATCAAGACCAAAAGGTAAGGACATTTCATACAATAAGATATATTGCGCCGCTTCTTCGGTGGAATGGGGTAAACGGTAATAGGCCGGATCATCCTGATGCATATTCCGATTGAGCTTTTTCAGAATATCGGTGAAAGTGTTTACGTGCATCACTTCCGGTTGCTCAACTAACCAGTCACTAAACTGTGCCACGGCCAACAGCATTTCTGGTTGATAAACCGCGCCTTCCCCGTCGCCCTTCACTTCAAAATCCATCAAAGTAAAGCCACTGAGGTTCTCTTCTAAAAAGTCATTCGATTGACGAAATGAAGTACTGGTAGAGAAATACTCATTGGGCTCATCATTCACTTTATTTAAGGTTAATAAACCTGAACACACGATAGTAATGGCAATAAAGCCAAACATGATCGGCCGCTGCCAGCGGATCACGAACAGCGCCAGTTTATCCATGGCATTCAGGCCGCTTTCAACATGGTCCGGCTCATGAAACGGTAAGGCATTCATTAATAATGGTAGTAAGGTCAGGCTGAAAATACACGCCAATACCACACCAATGGCGGTTAAATTACCCAGATCACGTAAGATCGGCACTTCCGAGAAATTCAGGGTTAAAAAACCAATAGCGGTCGTGACACTGGTTATCACTACCGGTAACCAATTACGCTCTAAACTGTACTTAATGGCTTGCTGCTTACTTTTCCCTTCGCTCATCGCAAATTGCATTCCGGCCAGTAAATGCACCGAATCAGCCACCGCTAAAGTCATTAAAATGGTCGGCACGTTCACCGTGGCGGTACTCATAAAAATACCGAGCCAACCGGCTATACCTAAGGTACTGACTACCGAAACAATCAAGATGATGATGGTCACTAACGAGGCATAAAACGAGCGGAAAAGCCAAGCCAGCATTAACGCGATCACCAACAACATCATGGGTACTAAGCGCTTCACATCGGCTTCAGCTTCTGAGGCAAAGGCATAGTTCATGGCAATAATGCCGGTGTGGTAAAACTCGACGTCGGGATACTGTGCAGCAAATTGGTCCGTCAGCGCCATCACCGCCGACCAAATTTCATCTACCTGCGCTTGCCCAGTAGGTTCGGGTAATTGCACCGTAATATTGATTGCCGTCACTGCGCCATCAGCGGCAATTAATCGATCACGAATAATCGGCTCGTTTAAGGCAATGTCACGAATACGAGCTAACTCGGCATCATCCAAGGTGCGTTCGGCACTCACCAGATCCTGCACCCGTAAATCATCATCTTCAGCTTCGGTATGTTGAAAATTACTAATTGAATCAATACGAATAGAGTAAGGTGTTTGCCAAGCGGCATTGGTAAAGTCTTGCACTAATTGCAGCACATCGGCTTGAAACACATTGCGATCTTTTGGTGCAATACCAATCAGCACATTGTCACTTTTATTAAACTCTTGCTGCATTTGTTCAAAGGCTTGCAGCTGCGGATTATCCGGCCCAAAGAAAATGCGGTAATCGCCACGAAAATACAGTTGATTTAAACCGGCACTAAACAGAGCAATAATCAACAACAGCGCAGATAACACCGACCAAGGATGGCGTAAAACAAAAGGACGGGATGGGGTCATGCAGCGAGCTCCGGGGCTTTTTTATTTTAAAAGTTGTACTTCAGTGTACACCCTAATTATCGGCCGATGATTACAAGCCATGAATATTTTTCTTTTTGCACACCTTGCTTGCAAATAATTTACAATTAAATAAACTTATTTTATGTCTGCTTGCTCTGGGTGCATTATGTCACTGGCCATTATTTATAGTCGGGCACGTTATGCCTTAGCCGCACCGTTGGTAACGGTCGAGGTTCATCTCAGTAACGGTTTACCGGCGTTTCAGTTAGTGGGTTTACCCGAAACCTCGGTGAAAGAAGCCAAAGATCGGGTTCGTAGCGCGTTAATTAACAGCGGCTTCAACTTTCCGGATAAACGCATTACCGTTAATTTAGCCCCTGCCGACTTACCCAAAGAAGGTGGCCGTTTTGATTTGGCTATTGCGCTGGGCATTATTGTCGCCTCGGCGCAATTGCCTGAAAACTGCACCGCAAACTATGAGTTTTGTGGTGAATTAGCCCTTTCGGGTGAGATCAGACCGGTGCTGGGCGAGATCCCGTTAGCCATCGCTTGTCGTGATGCTGGCCGTGCCGCCGTGTTACCCATGGCCAATGCTCAACAAGCTTGTTTAATACCTGATGCACAAATTCATGGCGCTGAGCACCTATTGCAAGTACATAGTTTTTTATTAGCACAACAACCGCTGCCCGCCATTCCGCCACTGCCGCCACCACCACTTAAAACGCAAGCTGATATGGCCGATGTTAAAGGTCAGTCCCAAGCTAAACGTGTGCTAGAAATTGCCGCGGCAGGTGAGCATAACTTATTGATGTTTGGCCCTGCTGGCACCGGAAAATCGATGTTGGCGCAGCGCCTCGCCAGTATTTTACCGCCACTCACCGAACAAGAAGCGCTGGCCACCGCGGCGCTTTATTCTATTGCCGGTCAACCGCGTGACCAACAAAGCTGGCTACAACGGCCCTATCGCGCGCCGCATCATACCGCCTCAGCCGTGGCTTTAGTGGGCGGCGGCTCAGTACCGCGACCTGGCGAGATTTCTTTAGCGCATCATGGCGTGTTGTTTTTGGACGAGCTAACTGAATTTCCGCGCAAAGTGCTAGATGTATTACGCGAACCCCTAGAAACCGCGCATATTCATGTTTCCCGCGCTGCACGCCAAGCGGAATTTCCAGCGCAATTTCAATTAGTCAGTGCTTTAAACCCCAGCCCCACCGGCCATCACGAAGATGGTCGCAGTAGCCATGAACAAGTATTACGGTACCTGAACCGTTTATCTGGGCCTTTTTTAGAGCGAATCGAATTACAAATTGAAGTACCGCTGCTGCCCGCCGGCACGCTCAGTAGCCAACACGCTGAAGAAAGCAGTGAGCAAGTACGGCAGCGAGTGATTGCGGCCAGAAATATTCAACTAACCCGTCAAGGCAAAGCGAATGCGCGACTACAAGGCTGCGAATTAATGCAGCATTGTCGGCTTAGCGACGTAGATAGTCAGTTTTTAGAAGAGACATTACAGCGCTTAAAGTTGTCAGCACGTAGCTTTCATAAGCTACTTAAGGTGGCAAGGACCATTGCCGACTTACAACAAAGCCCACAAATTAGCCGACCACATTTGTTAGAGGCAATCAGCTATCGGGCACTGGAAAGACTGATCCAATATCTAAAACAGTAGCCCGATAGGTTAAAACACTATGAAGCTATTAGCGGTTTAAACTAAACGCCAATGCAGCATTTCACCGGCAAAAAATGGCACTATTGGCTGGCCATTCGCCAAGGTTATTTCGGTCGGTACCTGCCACTGTTGTTTTTGTAAAGTGATGCTACCGCTATTGCGCGGTAAACCGTAAAAGTCTGCGCCATAATGGCTGGCAAAACCTTCTAGCTTGTCTAAGCAACCCAATTCATCAAACACTTGCGCATACAACTCAATGGCGCTGTGAGCACTGTAACAACCGGCACAGCCACAAGCTGACTCTTTGCGATGCTTTTCATGCGGCGCAGAGTCTGTACCCAGGAAAAACTTACTCGAGCCACTCGCCACCGCGGCGCGCAAGGCTTCTTGATGGGTACGACGCTTTAAAACCGGTAAGCAATAATTATGCGGTCGCACGCCACCTACTAATAAATCGTTGCGGTTTAACAATAAATGTTGTGGTGTGATGGTTGCGGCCACATTTGCAGAAGCTTCCGCTACAAAGGTTGCGGCATCAGCCGTGGTAATATGCTCAAACACCACCTTTAATTGTGGTAAACGTGTAACGATATGCTGCAAATAGCGGTCAATAAACACTTTTTCACGGTCGAAAATATCAATATCGTGATCAGTCACCTCACCGTGGATCAACAGCAACATGCCCACTTCGGCCATGGCTTCAAACACCGGATAAAGCGCGTCAAGTGCTGCTACACCCGAGGTAGAGTTGGTTGTTGCTCCAGCCGGATATAATTTAGCCGCCACCACGCCCGCCGCTTTCGCTTCAATAATATCTTGCTTGCTGGTTTTATCGGTTAAATACAATGTAACTAAAGGTTGAAATTCACTGCCCGCTGGCCGTGCCGCGAGAATACGCTCGCGATAAGCCATGGCTTGCGCTGCGGTGGTCACGGGCGGTACTAAGTTAGGCATAACAATAGCGCGACGAAAGACCCGAGCCGTGGCCGGAACAGTTTCTAACAGCATATCACCGTCGCGAAAATGCAGATGCCAATCATCAGGGGTTTGAATGGTTAAAGTGGTCATTAGAATGCTCCGGCAGGATGTCAAAAGTGCTTTATGATAGCAGGGAAGCAGAAATGAAGAAATTACCCAGGTGGTTTTTCAAGCCGCACTGCGACTTTTCTCAAGCATCGCTTTAGTCACTGCGTCGGCTCTGCTACACTATTTTTTAGCAAATGAAGGAGCCCACCATGTCAGAATTTGATTTCGATTTAGATCATTTAGATTTCGCAGCCGCCGAAGACTCTGTCGCAGCCACTCAAGCCGCCGTAGCCGCTGCCGAAAACGAGCCATTATTTGGCGATGACGATGACGAATGCAGTGGCGGTGCTTGTAAAATTTAAGCTCCCTGTGGGCGCAATTGATAAAAACGCGTTAATTGCGCCACTAAGATACAAATCGTCCCCGCCAGCATCAACAATGAAAATGGCAATGCCGTACCGTTGTAAAATACCCCTAATAAAGGCCCTGCCAGTGCGCCTATGCCAAAACGCAACGTACCAATCACCGCAGTGGCGGTGCCGCTATGCTCGGGAAACTTCATTAAAATCATCGCATCGGCATTAGTAGCCATCAGCCCTAAACTGGCCATTAACGGCGCAATACTCAGCACCGTGTACCACAGCCCTAAACCCAGATAATTAAACAAGCTTAGTAGTGACGCGCAGCACAAAGCTAACACTAAGCCGACGCCTAACATGCGCTGCGGCCCTTGCCGGGTAACCAAGCGGCTGTTAATAAAGTTGGCAAGCATTAACGCCGACACATTAAGCGCAAATAACACCGCGAATAGCTGCTCACTCACGCCAAAGTAACTGATATAAATAAAGGATACGGCCGTTAAAAACGTAAAAAAGCTAAAAGAGGCAAACATCGAAGTCGCAATATCTGGCCATGCTGCTTTATTAGCAAAAACTTGCCGATAACCACTAACAAAGGCGGGTTTTACCACATCGTCTGGCCGTGTGATCTCAGGCAGAAAACGCCAACTTAAACCCACCAATAACAAAGCATAACCGGCTAACACAGCAAAAATAACTTGCCAGTTCGCCAACACCATAATGCCACTGCCCAGCGCTGGGGCAATCAATGGCGCCAGCATCATAATCATAGATACATAAGACATACCTTTAGCGGTATTGTGCTGATACAAATGCCGCACGATGCCAGGGATCACCACGGTTGCGGCCGCACCACAAAAGGCTTGAGCAGCGCGCCAAACTAAAAAGCTTTCGATACTGCTAACAATACTGAGCATGATACTACTCAATAAAAACCCACAAAGCCCCGCTAGCGCTAAAGGGCGACGCCCCAGCATGTCGGCTAAGGGCCCAAACAGCAGCATGCCTAAGGCATAAGCAGCCAGATAGATACTGAGCGATTGCTGCACCAAGGCCATAGAGGTGTTGAGATCGGTCATCATGGTTTGCATAGCGGGCAAATACATGTCGATTGCTAAAGGGGTAATAGCAATTACGGACGCGAGTAGCATAATCAGCCACAGCGAAGGGGTTGGCGCTTTCATTTGAGGTACCTCCAGAGGAGCTGCATAGTACCGTTTCAACCCGATGCTGACTAGCAGGTTTTTTCGTAAGTACAAGCGCTTATTCACCTAAAATACCGTATTGTTGACAGGTTTAGACTGCGTTGAATCTTCTGCCAATAAGCTCTATGATGATGAGGGTTTGTTGAATCTGACACGCTGCAGTGTTTTGACGGTAACCGCATCGAGTAACGCATGAAAGAAAAAGCTACGTCTTTTGATATCGCCTATTTAGCTGGAGTGTCGCAATCTACCGTTTCTCGGGCATTACGCAATAGCCCGCAAGTGAATCAGGAAACGCGCGAAAAGGTGCAAGCGATTGCCCGCCAGCTTAATTATAAGGTCGATAAAAACGCCAGCAACCTGCGTAAACAACGCAGTAGCACGCTCGCGTTGCTGTTATTTGAAGATCCTACCACCGATGAATCCCTGATTAATCCGTTTTTTCTGTCAATGCTGGGTAGCATCACCCGTGCCTGTGCCAAGCGCGGCCAAGATCTGCTCGTGTCGTTTCAGCAACTTAGTAACGACTGGCATGCCGATTATGAAGACAGTAAAAAAGCCGATGGCATTATTTTGCTTGGTTACGGCGACTATGTAGATTACGAAGAAAAATTAGCCAAGCTGTTAGCGCAAGAAACCCACTTTGTTTGCTGGGGTGCCGAAGTATTGGGCCATCCGGAATTTACTATTCGCAGTAACAATTGGCAGGGCGGCAAATTAGCCGGCGCGCATTTAATTTCCACCGGCCATCGTAACTTTGCCTTTATTGGTAACGCCTCTGAAGGCAGCCCAGAGTTTAGTGCTCGTTATCAAGGTTTTATTGAGGCGTTAGTCAGTGCTGGCATTAACGCTGCGGATGTGCCGCACCATGATGCGATCTCCACCGAAAGCGCCGGCGATCTCGCCACCGAGCAACTGTTAAAAAGTGGTCAGCCGGTCGATGCCATTTTTTGCGCGAGCGATTTAATCGCCATTGGTGTGATCCGCTGCTTAAAACGCAACGGCATTCGCGTTCCGGAACAAATTGCCGTGATGGGCTTTGATGATATCCCTGCCGCCTCTTTTGCCTCGCCCGGTTTAAGTACGATCCAGCAAGACACCAGCAAAGCCGGAGAAATGCTCGTCAATAACCTGATGAACCTGATTACCAACCAACCGATCACCGATAACCTGATTGAACCTAAGCTGGTGATCCGTCAATCTTGCGGTGCCACGTCGGTTTGAGTTGCCCGCTCAACAGATGGCGGCAATGCCTCTAGCGCTTCACGTAAGGTGGCATAAAAGGTCAGCCGACCGGGTTCTGCCACTATCCCCGCTTTCGCTAAGGTTTTTAATGGCTGAAATTGCAAGTCGGCAATAATCAACTCAATGCCGTTAGTCTGACAACTGTGTCGCAGTTTTTCTAAAGCCGCCAAGCCACCGGCATCTAATAGCGTAACGCCATCCATATACAACACTAAACCACGCTGCTTTTCAGCTAACAGCGCAATTTCTGCAAAAATACGATCGGCGGCGGCAAAAAACAGTGGGCCACTAATTTTTAAGACTTTCCAACCCGCGGGTAACGGTTGACCAATATGCTTACGACTTGCCGAGATGTCCGTGACCTTGGTCATGGCGGCGATATCTTTCATAAACAAGATTGTTGCTAACAGGATGCCCGTGGTAATAGCCAGCACCATATCAAAAATAACGGTTAGCGACAGACACACCAAGAAAACCCAAACATCACTGCGCGGCGCAGTTTTTAATAAATGCAGTGCCTTGGGGGCTTCACTCATGCCCCACGCCACCATCACCAATAACGCGGCTAAAGCCGCCATGGGCATATAAGCCAGCACAGGGGTTAACAATAATAAAGCCAGTAATACCACCAGCGCATGGATCATCGCAGAGATGGGAGATTGCGCGCCAGCATTAAAGTTCGCGGCCGAGCGAGCCAGCGCCGCTGTCGCGGTAATACCCCCGAAAAAAGGTGTAATAATATTACCGATACCTTGCCCCATTAATTCGCTATTTGCACTATGGCGTTGGCCACTACTGTTATCCAATACCACCGCACACAATAACGACTCAATCGCGCCAAGCATAGCAATGGCAAAGGCTGCGGCCAGCAGATCTTTTGCCAATTGCCAACTAAAACTCAGCGCTACACCCTCAGGTCCAGGCCGATCCCAAGGCCAATCAAAATAAGGTAAATACGACGGCACGCCGGCAGCGATAGCACCATCTTCTGCTATATAAGTAAACCGCGAGGCGATAGTGGGTACATCTGCGCCGAATTGCAGCAATAACAACCCTAGCAGGGTGCCGATAAACAATGCCGGTAAATGCGGTGGAATGGGGGTGTGAAGTCGGCGCCAACCAAGCATAACGGCTAAGGTCACTACCGCCACCAGCAAGCTAGGCCAAGCGGTTTGGGGTAATGCTTGTGCTAAAACAAAAATTTTATCGCCAAAATGCTCGGGCAAAGCGGCTAACGGTAACCCCAAAAAGTCTTTGACCTGCAAAATGACAATCACAATAGCAATACCCGAGGTAAAACCTAAGGTGACTGACTCAGGGATATATTCAATTAAACGGCCCAAGCGCAGTAAAGCCATAGCGACCAGCAACAAGCCAGATAGCACAGAGGCGATTAATAGCCCGCTTAAACCGTACTTTACGGCAATGGGATATAGGATCACCACAAAGGCGGCGGTGGGCCCCGAAATGCTGTAACGCGAGCCACCGGTTAGCGCTATCACAAAACCGGCGATAATAGCCGTATACAGGCCGTATTGCGGCGGCACACCCGATGCAATCGCCAACGCCATAGCCAGTGGAATGGCAATAATGCCCACGGTAACGCCGGCTAACAGATCTTTGAATAATTTTTGCCGCGTGTAACCTTCAGCCAAACTCTCGCGTAGCGCATGACCAAGACGTAAAGAAAACAAATGGGCGCGATGAGACAAAACAGACTCCGCTGATCTGGCCTAAACAATACATCACTATAGCGCGACTATTTTGCTAAACCTATGCACTTTTAGTCTCAGATAGCATAGTAATAAGCCCTTTTAACTGCCGCTTAACGCAAAAGCGCTGTTCGAAAACAGCGTTTAGATTCAATGAAACGCATTGAGTCGCGATGGCTTTATGGTGTTTTTTTTAGCATGCTCGCCAGTACCCCATCACGTTTAATGAAACCATGCTGCAATGCTGCGCTGATATGCAGAATAATTAACAGCATCAGTAGCACACTGGCCCAGCCATGCAGCTCACGTAATAAGCCATAATTGGCTAAATCAGTTGCTAGCAGCATCGGCAAACTGACACCGAACAGCACCACCGGCAATCCAGCAGCATTTTGCATTAAATAACCCGACAGCGGCATTAACACCAACAACAAATAAAAAGCAAAATGGGTGAGTTTCGCGGCCCACTTTTGCCATAACGGCAGCGAACTGGGTAAAGCCGGAACCTGCGAAGTCAACCGCAGATAAATGCGCAGCAGCACGGCACAAGCAGCTAATAACCCAGCCATCTTATGCGCACTTAGCAATTGCTGTTGCCAAGCCCCTAATGCACTAACCATCGTTAAACCAGCCAGCAATAAAGACAATACTAAAGCCGCCATCAGCCAGTGCATCAAGCGCATAGCTAACGAGTACGTTGTCGGATTATTCATGCTGTTCCCCTACCACTGATTGCACTAATACTTCACGCGCTCGGCGCCGATGTGACTCGGCATAAGCAGCAGCGCGCGCACGTAAAATCGGATCGGCGGTTGGCGCAACACCACGAGGTAACACTAAGGGGTCAAAATTAAGCGCATTACAATTCCCGTCTAACTGCTCTATCGCCTGATGGATCTGCAGTATTCCCGCACTTATTTGTACATTACTGTCAGGCCATAATACCGTCGCGTTATTTTCATCATCCGCGGCCGTGCCAAGGGTAAATTGCCAGTCAAAGCTCACCATGCCCGCATTTAAGCGCGCAAAAAATTCTTTTTGCAGGGCATCAGCATCTGTTTCATCTAACTCACTGCTGATTGTCGACGTTAACATCGGCACTGCAGCCCATTTCACGGCTTGCTGCTGACCAACCGCATTCTGCAAATAAAAGGCGTTAATACTGTGATAGCGTTCACTAGCAAAGCTACTGCTGGCTTGATAGGTTGAACGCCATTTTACAAAAGCCTGACTCTCTGGATGCTCGGCAAAAAATTGCGGCACACTATTACTTTGAATGGCTTGCAACTGCAGATAAAACTTCTCTGGTGTTCCTACCGCTAGCACCGGTGGGGTGTTCATTGCTATGCGCCATTGCTGTGCGGTTTCGGGCAACAAGGTGATGGCAAAACTGCGTACCGGTGCTTTTAAATCAGGCGCCAGCGGATTATTACCAGCAATCGAAAATCGACCAATAAACGGATAACGCCCGGCTTGCAACACGGCAGCACTTGAATACGGCGCTAACGCACCGCTAGAAATAAAATCACCGGCTACGCAAAACCCTTTCGCATGCGCACGGCGAAAACCGGCATGCACTGTTGAACCTTGCTGTAAATCGACAAAATCTTGCGCACTGAGTGCATTACCCGCGCCCAAATTAGCGGCCAATAAAAATGCCGCGCTAACACTGCCCACTAGCGCGGCCACAATAAAATAAGCTCGCATCTTGTCACGCCCCCAACATTTATCTTGAACTCAAGATAAAGTAAAGATATCTTGAACTCAAGATAAATTTAACATAGCGACGCATAATGGACGAACTCGATCGGATCCAGCAGGCTTGGGCCAGTGAAATGCCCACATTGAATACCGACAGCATGGCGCTAATTGGCCGTTTGCAAATTTTGCATAAACGTTTAACCAACGCCATGTCGCCGAATTTTCGGCATTACGGCTTAACGGACGCTGGCTTTGATGTGCTGGCCACCTTACGTCGTAGCGGTAAGCCCTATCAACTCACACCTAATCAGCTACTTGGGCAGACCTTAATTACCTCAGGCTCATTAACTAGCCGCTTACAGTCATTAGAAAAACAAGGCTTTGTCAGTCGCCACACCGACGCCGCAGACAAACGCAGTATTGTGGTAAGCCTAACGGAAAGCGGTAAAAACGTGATCGAGCAACTGCTGGTCAAGCATGTCGAGACACAACAGCAGCTGCTCAGCGGTTTAAGTGCGCACGAACAACAGCAGCTAATTTCGTTAATGCGCAACTGGCTTAATGTAACTACCGAGCCAGCTCTCTGAGTCTGGTCATACCTGTACCGGAGTGTGGCCAAACCAGTGTCTGAGTGCGGTCATACCAGTACCGGAGTGTGGCCAAACCAGTGTCTGAGTACGGTCGGACCAGTACCGGAGTGTGGTCGGACCGGTGTCTGAGTGTGGTCTTACCTGTACCGGAGTATGGTCGGACCGGTGTCTGAGTGCGGTCGGACCGGTGTTGGTTGGTTAAGTACGAAGATCAGCAGCGATGTGGCATAGCGGGTAGTGACAAAAAACCACGGTATGCTTTTTGATACCGTGGCTGTTCAGGTTTGACAATGCGGGTTAGGGTGTTTGCAAAATCAGCAGGCCATAAGCTGCCAGCATGTTGCCTTGCAAATCAAAAGCCCAATTGGCGGTTTGCTCGGTGTTTAACAGCGAACTGATATCTTGTGCTGAATCACTAAGATTTAACACAAAACGGGTTTTGCTGCTGTTTAACTCGCGCTCTATTTGCAATATACCATTAGCCAATTCAGTGACCTGATAACTGCCGGCCAGCTTCAGCTCTGGCCGTTGCTTTTTCTGGGCGATGAGCCACTGATATAAACGCCACACAGAGTCAGGCTGCGCTTGTTGCTCGGCAACGGTGCTGCCGCCTTGTGCTAATTGCTGTTGTAAAAACGCCGGCCACCAATTTTCAAATTGTTGGGTAAATAACTCAGCTTGCTCTACCCAGCTCAGGGTCGCTGGCGTAAAACCGCCTTGCGTTTGCGTTGACCAAAGCATTGGCGCGCGTTTATAAACGTCATGGCCGGTATTCGCCTGGGTTAAACCAATTTCTTCGCCGTAATAAATGTACTTGGTACCGGGAGAGCTAAATAACATCGCCGCGGCTAACTTGGCTTTTTGCTGCACGATTTTAGGCTCAGATGCCAGCTGATAGGCCACCCGCTCTTGATCATGATTGGTTAAAAACGGCGAGAAAAAAGCCAACGGCGCGTTAGATTGCTGGCGACGCTGCACGTTCTCTTGTAATGGATGCAACTCGCCGCTTTGAGTACCACTGATGGTGCCAAATTGTGCGTCATTACCGGCTGTAGGGAGCAATTGCCCTAAGATTTTATAACCCACTTCAAAATCAAAGCCTTGATCTAAGCCCTCGCCATTGCCCCAATATTCGGCGGCCACCGGTATATCAACCCAGGCCTCACCCACTAAGTAGGCTTCGGGGTTCACGCTTTTCACGTAAGCATTAAAGTCGCGCCAATAATCGATGGTTTCTGGCAGGTCAGCTTGGCCCGCTGGGCCAGTTTCCATCACAAAGCGCACTGCATCTAACCGAAAACCAGCGACGCCTTTATCCAACCAAAACTTTGCCATTTTTTTCATTTCAGCCACCACATCGGGGTGCTGCAAATTTAAATCAGGCTGCGTTGCACCAAAGGCCGCATAGTAATATTCACCCCGGCGCGCGTCGAAATGCCACACGGCTTCGGGTTTATCCGACTGATCCCAGGCATAGCCCCAGCCTTCACCTTTGGCGGGTAAGTCTTTACGCCAGACAAAGTAATCACGATAAGGCGCAACACCTTCAGCCGATAACCGGAACCATTCATGCTCACGCGAGATATGGTTAATCACCAAATCGAGAATCACCTTCATGCCTTTTTCATCGGCCGCTTGAATAAAGGTTTCAAACTCGGCCATCGAGCCGTAATCACTTTCTACCTGGTAAAACTCGGTAAAGTCATAACCATGATAAGACGGCGCTTCAAACATGGGCGTTAACCAAATCGCATCGATGCCAAGTTCTTGTAGATACGGCAGTTTGGCGGTCATGCCATTAAAATCGCCATGGCCATCACCATTGGTGTCGTAAAAACTGCGTGGCCAAATTTGATAGAACACCGCATCTTGCCACCAGGGCGCGTCTGCTGTTGCTGGGCTTAGCGTGGTGGCGGCTGGCACAGCACTGTCGTGACTCGCTTGCTGAGGTGCTGGCTTGCAACCGCTTAGCGCCAGCGCTAACATCAAACAACTTAAGGACGTTTTAAGCATCAGTTACTCCTGTACCAAATCAGTTTTCACACGTAGCACATACAGCGCCGCAATAATGTAACTTACCCCGCCAATCGCCAACGCATAAATAGCTTGGCCTTGGAAAAAATAGCCAACCAAACTTCCCAAAATGGCCGCTGCCAGCAGCTGAGGCAGCACGATAAAGATATTAAACATGCCCATATACACCCCCATTTTATTGGCTGGCAGGCAGTTGGAGAGCATGGCATAAGGAAGTGATAAAATGGATGCCCAAGCGATACCAATACCAATCATCGGGATCCAGAGTAAGGCCGGATCCTTAATAAAGAAAAAGGCGAATAGCCCTAAAGCGCCACAGCATAAATTAATCGCGTGTGCCTTTTGTGTACTGGTGGCTTTAACTAACAGCGGGATCAGTAAGGCCGCAATTGCCGCAAAACCGTTGTAAACCGCAAATAACACACCAACCCAATCGGCACCATCGTTATAAGCGACCGATGTGGTATCCGTGGTGCCATAGTGATAACTGGTCACTGCCGCCGTGGTATAGATCCACATGGCAAATAACGGAAACCATGAGAAAAACTGCACTATCGCCAATTGCCGCATGGTGCTTGGCATAGTAAATAAATCATCGACCAGTTGTACCAGCATATTGCGATTTTGCTGTTGCTTAAACCAGCTCGCCAGCCACTGTAATACCCCAAAGCTGGCGATAAGTGCGCCCAGTAAATACAGTTGCTTATCTAACTGCGCAGAAGCGACAGCAATCATTGCTGCCACACCCACCACCACGGCCACTGCGCCGCTGCGCCAGTAGTTTGCGGCAGGCGTTGCACGCTCAGCGACCGGCTGAGCCGCTTGTTCAGCCGCATCGAAGGCAGCTAATTGCTCAGGGCTATATTCTTTTGAGGAAATAATGGTCCAGCCAACCGAAAGAAATAACACGGCACCACCGGCATAGAACGAAAACACCACCGAGTCAGGGATCAGCCCCTCTGCTGCCGTATTCGACACACCAAACCAATTGCTCATCATCCATGGCAGCGCCGACGCCACCACGGCACCGACACCGATAAAGAACGATTGCATGGCAAAGCCGGTGGGGCGCTGCTGTTTATTGAGGTTGTCGCCGACAAAAGCGCGAAACGGTTCCATCGTGACATTGATGGCCGCATCTAATAGCCACAACATCCCTGCAGCAATCCACAAGCTTGGTGAATTTGGCATAAAAAACAATGCCGCGGTGGTGGCCAGTGCACCGTATAAAAAAAAGGGCCGACGCCGACCTAATTTAGTCCACGTTTTATCACTGAAATGGCCGATAATCGGTTGTACCAACAAGCCCGTTAACGGTGCGGCAATCCACAGAATAGGAATTTGATCCATATCTGCGCCCAACGTCTGGAAAATTCGGCTAACATTGCCATTTTGTAAGGCAAAACCGAATTGGATACCGAAAAATCCAAAACACATGTTCCAGATCTGCCAAAAGCTGAGGTTCGGCTTAGTTTGCATAAGTATGTTCTCTATCGTCACGGTTGTTATTATTGTTACCCACTCGGTTGGCCACAGCCGCCAAAGTGGGTAGAAAACCTGTCAGCCTGATTGATACCGCCATTTGTTTGCGACTACAAGATGAATACGTATTCAATGCGCCAAAAGTGTGCAAGCCAACCCATCCGTTATTCAAGGCTGACACAGTGCGATAAATTGCCGTGCTAACACCGAATGGTACTTTTGTTTATGCCAAACTAATTGCAATTGTCGCGTAAAAGGCGTCGGTAAGGTAATTTTCGCCAGCCGACCATAGTGCAAACGATCGGCGGCCGCAGCAGCAGAAATAAAACTCAGCCCCAGCCCTGCTTCAACGGCCTGCATGATCGCCTCTGGCGAGTTAAATTCGGTAATCGCCGTGATCGTCGGCAAATGTGGGGCAAGATGGCGGTCAAACTGCGCTCGACTGCCGGAGTGCGCTTCGCGTAACACCCAGCTTTGCTGTTGTAAGGCGTGATAGTGGTGCACTGTTGTTCCGGCGAGCGGATGGTCGGCTTTGGCAATAATATACATTTCGTCTTGCCGCCACGGTTGGGTGATCAAATCTGGGAAAGGGTTATCTCCTTCGATCAGCGCTAAATCAAGTTCAAACTGCAGCACTTGTTGACACAGCGTATAGGTATTATCGATACTGACTTTAAATTGCCCTGGCGCTAATTGGCTCAATAAGCGGGGTAATAAATAATTACCAATGGTTTGGCTGGCTCCTAAGCTCAGTTGGCCTTGTGGCGTGTTATGTTGAAATAAGTATTCAATGTCTGACACCCGCGCCAAAATTTCATCGGCTAACGGCTGTAATAAGCGCCCTTGTTCATTGAGTTTTAAACGCGGGTGTACCCGATCAAACAGCGGCGCACCCAGTTGCACTTCTAATTCACTTAAGGCCTGCGAAACCGCCGCCTTACTTAAATACAGTGCGCTCGCCGCACTGCTTAAATTCCCCAACCGAGCAATACAACTAAATACCTGCAGCTTTCGAATAGCAATCATGTTCGGTTTATCCTAACGCTAGGTTAAAAACGTTCAGATATGCTAAAGCAAAAGTGAGCGCTATCCTAGCGTCATTCTGTAAATTGGAACCATGACATGTCAAACGATCGCACTGATCTCACTCGCGCCATTCCAACCCCCTTGGCCGCGTTAGCATTAGGCATAGCCAGTTTAGGCTGGTGCTGGGATAAAGCATTGCAATTACAAGGCGCGCTGCAAACCGCAGCGGCATTGTTCGCCTTGGTATGCCTTAGTTTGTTACTGTTTAAGTTTATCCGTCAACCGGCGCTGCTACGCCAAGATTTAGCGAACCCGATACTCGGTGCGGTGCTACCGGCGTCAGCCATGGCGTTAATGGTGATCGCCACCGCGCTACCAAATAGTGCGGGGCGTTGGCTTTGGTCCGTTGCTGTGGTGCTGCATTTATGGTTACTGGTGGCGTTTATCTGGCACCGTGTAGGCACTTTACAGTTTAATCAGCTGTTACCCGGTTGGTTTGTGCCGCCTATTGGTATTGTCACTGCCGTGGTAACCTGCCCTGCAGCCGTTTCAGAAAATGTCATACAGGGTATTTTTTGGTTTGGGCTGCTCTGCTATGCCGTATTACTGCCTTTAGTGATCATTCGTTTGCTGTTCGCCGGTAGCGTCCCGTTAGCGGCAAGGCCGAGTTTGGCGGTTTTAGCGGCTCCGGCCAGTTTATGCTTAACCGGCTATCTCAGTTTATCCAGCCCAGCACACCCCATGTTAGTGCTCAGCTTACTGATATTGGCACTGGTGATGACCAGCATTATTTATGTGGCCATGCTATATTTATTAAGGTTACCGTTTTCGCCCGGCTTTGCTGCTTTTACCTTTCCTTTAGTGATTGGCGCAACGGCGCTGTTTAAAGCCAGCGAACAATTTGCGCTATGGCAACAGCCTGAAAGCGCAGCATTACTGCAGCAGCTCGCTTATCTAGAATTAGTTATCGCAACTCTGGTAACCTTATATGTCAGTTTTCGCTTTGCCGGTTATCTCTGGCAACAAAGTGCGGCGCTGCGGCCAGATACACTAGCCAAGCAAACACAAAGACTGGTTGAATCTGCTAGCAGCAAAAATTAATGAATAAAAACAGATCGGTTCGCAACCTCTAACCTAAATAAGGCTTAATACATGGCAATTGAATGGATACTGGCTTTTGTATCCTTGGGAGTGTTTGCTGGCTTTATGGCTGGTTTACTCGGTATTGGCGGCGGCGGCATTATGGTGCCTATGCTCACCAGTATTTTTGTCGCACAAGGGATCTCACCCGATTACGTGGTGCACTTGGCCCTTGGTACCTCTATGACATCTATTATGATGACGTCGCTTTCGAGCCTGCGCGTGCATCACGCCAAAGGCGGTGTACTTTGGCCAATCGTAAAAGTGATGGCCCCTTGGCTAATTATCGGCTCTTTTGCCGCCACCTTTGTCGCAGCAAGGATAAGTGGTTATGCCCTTGCGGTATTTTTTGCCATTTTTATGAGCTACATTGGGATAAAAATGCTGCGGCCGAAAAAAGCCATCGTGGCTGAAAGTAGAAACCCCAGAAAATTGGAGTTAGCGGCAGTAGGTACGGGTGTCGGCGCTATTTCAGCCTTGGTATCCATTGGCGGTGGCACCCTCACCGTACCCTATTTAAGTTGGCGCAACATCACATTAAAGTATGCTATTGGCACCTCAGCCGCGATTGGTTTACCTATCTCGTTAGCCGGTGCCTCTGGTTATTTACTGAACGCCCAACCACAGCTGGATTTACCCTACACTGTGGGTTTAGTGTATTTACCTGGCGTTGTTTTAATCTCTGCAGCCAGTTTTTTTACTGCTCGCATTGGCGCAAAACTGGCGCACAAATTACCCGTGAACACCTTGCGAAAAATCTTCGCTATTTTGTTGATCTTACTCAGCTTAAAAATGCTCTGGTACGTTCTATAGGCTATCTATAGCTGGGTATATAAATAGCCGTTTTTCAGCGCCTTATCTTATATCTAAGATAATACTCCCGCGCGCAGGGATACTTAGTGGCTGTTGCAAACTCACGACGTTACCGGTCAGCACATTGGTAGCGGCTTTATCTGTCGCTAGCACTTCACGAAAACGCGCTAAATCCAGTGTCACTGCCTCGTGTTGCTTATTCAGCACCACCATCACCGTCTGCTGCTCATTGTAGCGAAAATAAGTATAAGTGCCGCGATCCGGCGCGAAATGTTTTAATTTACCGTTATGTACCGCACTCGCAGTTTTGCGCCAATTCAGCAACGTTTTCACTAACTGCTGCGCCTGACGCTGCGTTGTGTTTAAACCTTTACCGGTAAAGGCATTTACCTGATCACCGGGCCAGCCGCCGGGAAAGTCAGCGCGTACTTTGCCATCGTCACGCTGCTGAGGGCTAGTCATCGCTAATTCTGTACCATAAAACAGTTGCGGGATACCGCGCATCGTTACCAGATAACTCAGTGCCATTCGATATAGGTCCATATCTTCATTAAGCACTGAAAATAACCGCGCTGTGTCATGATTACCTTCAAAAATCACCAAGTTAAAGGGATCGGCATACACATGATCATTACTGAGCATTTCATACAGCCTGATCCAACCACTGTTCCAGCTCTCTTGCTCCACTAAGGCATTTAATAAGGCATCGTAGAGCGGAAAATCCAACATGGCCGGCGTATGCGAGACATAATCGTCTTTATTTTGTTTACCGGCCTGCCAGTACGACACGATCAACGGATTAGGGCTCCACTCTTCGCCCACGATATTAAAGTGCGGGTATTCCTGCATAATGCGCCGGCCCCATTCGCTTAAAAAGGCTTTGTCGGCATAGGAATAGGTATCTTCACGAATGCCTGATAAACCGGCATATTCCACCCACCAAATACTGTTTTGAATCAGGTAAGTGGCTAATTGTGGTTGCCGTTGATTCAGATCAGGCATACTGTCGACAAACCAACCATCGGTAAATAATTGGCGATCACCTGCGGCGGCATAGGGGTCTTGAATGGTACTGCGGTTGTGGTTGGTTGGCACAAAGCGCCCCTTTGCATCACCGCTTGGAAAATTAAGCCAGTCTTGCGCGGGTAAATCGGTCAGCCACCAATGCTTGCTACCGATATGATTAACAATAATATCCTGAATCACTTTAATGCCACGGCGATTTGCAGCGGCGACAAAGTCACGAAATTGCGCATTACTGCCAAAGCGCGGGTCAACTTGGTATAGATCAGTGGCCGAGTAACCGTGATAAGAATACGCCGGTTGGTTATTTTCGGTTAAGGGTGTGGGCCACACCGCCGTAATACCCAAGGTTGCAAGGTACGGCAGTGCCGCTTGCATACCCGCGATATCGCCACCATGACGACCGTTATCCTTTGCACGGTCCACACCTTCTAGCATGGCGGGTACCGTATCATTGCTCGGATCGCCGTTGACAAAACGATCAGGCGTAAGTAAATAAATCACATCACTGCCATTAAAGCCTTGCCGCTTCGCGGAACCCTGCGCTCGCGAAAGCAGCGGATAATCATAGCGAAGTGCTACCTTTGCTCCCTGCTTTAGTTGCAGCGGCAATTGCCCGGCTTTTGCCTCAGCAGCGATAGTGAGCTCCACAAATAAATAGTTGGGATTGTCAGTGCGCGTGATCTTGCTGATCGCGACCCCAGGGTAAGTTAACGCGGGTGTTAAGCTACTGATATTTTTGCCGTATAACAGCAGTTCAACCGTTGGATACTGCATGCCCACCCACCAATTTAATGGCTCTACTCGTTGTAACGTTGGCATGCTGGCGTGAAGCGGTAAGTTACAACCAAGCAGAATGACAGCAAGCAGCAAAAAACGCATGTAAGATAAGCTCCTGTTTAAGTAAACAGCGCCAGATAAAACCGGCGCTAGTTATCAGTACTGAGACTATTTAATGACAATC
The DNA here is from genome assembly GCF_020819615.1 of Rheinheimera sp. UJ51. Lineage (NCBI taxonomy): Bacteria > Pseudomonadati > Pseudomonadota > Gammaproteobacteria > Chromatiales > Chromatiaceae > Rheinheimera > Rheinheimera sp. UJ51. The sequence continues at coordinate 88,092 of NZ_JAJHOG010000002.1, read as the reverse complement.
TGACTCAACTCAGCCTGCCACGTGAGTTTGATATACACTTTTTTTGCTGCTTTATCGTACCAAGCCAGCTGTTGGCTTTTAGCAAAGCGCTGCGGCTGTGCCACCAGCGGAATATACTGACCATCGACATAGATTTTGTCTGGTTTGCCGCGTTGATTATGCACGACGAGGGTTAACTCACGCTGCGCGGGCTTACCCTGATAATCTCCACCTTGGCGCTGCAACGAAAACAGCAGCTGTTCGTTGCTGTGCTGTGCATTAAAGTTCAGCAATTCATATTGGCCTTTGGCAAGCGAATCGGGCGTTACGCCGTCATCTTCAAACAGCTGACCTTGCGCGGAGCTTACACTGGCATCTGCGAAATAATGTAAGGTAAGCGCTTGGCTAGAGTAATCTGCGGTGCGCTGGATCGGTGCCGTCATCGGGATAAAACTACCCGCTTTCACTAACACCGGAATGGTCTCAAGACTAACTGGGCGCTTTACAACTTCGCCGCCAATAATGCGTTCACCGTTAAAAAAGTCAAACCACACGCCCGTTGGCACATTCACTGGCCACTGCGTAACACCTGGCTCGGTCACCGGCGCCACTAAAAACGCGTCGCCCCACAGGTAACTGTTGGTTTCAGTGCGTAACGAGGGGTTAGTTTCATCAAGGAAAAACAACGGTCGCATCAGGGGTATCCCCGTTTGGCTATGTTGATAGGCCAGCGTGTAGTTATAGGGCAGCAGTTGATAACGTAAGTTTAGCCAAGGGCGCAGGGTGTCAATCACCTCATCACTGTGAAATACCGGCTCTGGCGCAATATGTTCTTGCGCATGTGGCCGATAAACTGGCTGAAACACACCGTACTGCAGCCAGCGAATATACAGCTCCGCATCAAACTGCTCGCCGCCGGCAAAACCGCCCAGATCAGAATGGATATAGCCAAACCCAAATAAGCCCATTTGTAGCGCCAGCTCAACTTGTGGCTTTAACCCACCCCAGCTGCGGTCGACATCGCCGGTCCAAGGCACCATGCCATAACGCTGCGAACCAAGATTCCCGGCACGCATCATAATAAAAGGCCGCTGCTCAGGGAAATCTTGCCGATAGCCTTGATACACTAATTCTGCCCAGCGCTGACCATAGGCATTGTGTACCTCATTGGCCGTCACACTACCGATACCCGGTAACTGATGCAGGGTATCCGCTGGGTGCACTTCTGGCTCACCTAAGTCGCCCCAAATACCACCGACCCCTTGCGCCAGTAGATCACGATAAATACCCCAAAACCAACTTGACGCTTCCGGTTTAAACACATCAATTAAGCCGGTATTGCCAAAATAAAAATCAAAGGTTTTTGGCTTGCCATCGGGGCCCAAGGCTATAGCACCGGCGTCAACGGCTTGCTGCCAACGCTTGGAACTGGTTAAGATAAATGGCTCAGTAACCAAAATGGTTTTAATGCCATCGGCGGCAAAGTCAGCCAGCATCTGCTCGGGTGTAGGAAACGCCTGTTTATCCCAAGCCAAGTTGCCCATATGGCCTTGAATGTCTTTACCAAACCAGTACAAATCGATAACGATGGCATCTAGTGGTAAGTTTAGATCACGAAATTTTTGCACCACAGCACGCGCTTCGGCTTCTGTACGATAACCAAAACGTGACGCATAATTGCCTAAAGTCCAACGCGCCGGTAACGGTGCCTGACCGCTGGCCGCCGTGTAGTTAGCAATCAGCTCCGGCGTATTTTGCCCTGCCACCACGATATAAGCACTACGGCCACCTTCGGCTTGAAAAGCCAAGGTATCGGCTTGGCTATGGCCCAGATCCAACTCACCGCTAGCGCCATTATCAAATAGCAGCATGTAGTTTTTACTCGACATCACCCCAGCCAAACTAAAATACATCTGGTTTGATTCGGTGCTATAACCATAATGCGCTTTGTTATACAGCGGTAATTTATGGCCACGGCGATCCATACCCAGCACGCGCTGGCCACCGCCAAATAACATCTCCTCGGGCGTTAAACGAAACTTAAAAGCAATTTTTGTAGCGTCGGGTTGCAACAAACCCGCGATATCTTCAGTCAGTAACCGCTCACCTTGATAAAAACGCAATGCCAGTGGGCTTTTTTGTATTTCGACCCGCAAGCGGGCGCTTTGCAAGATCAGCTGCTCTGGCTGTTGCTGCAAGGTCAGTGCTACCGCAGATGTTTTATCGGCTAAAATCAGTGATGGCAACTGCTGCCGCCCTTCCGGCTGATACCACACTTCAACCGCCGCTTCGTGTTGAAAGCGCACACTCACTTGGCCACGGTCAGTGGTTAAAATAAGCTGATTATCATTAACCCGATGCGATTGATAATGTTCAGCCGCGCCGAGCAGCAGCGAGGCAAACAGCAGCGCACTACACACCAACCATTGAAAATAACGTTGCATAGTTTTTCCTTAACGCACCAATTGATATACCACAGAGCCCAGTGGCGCCAACTTCACCGCAATACGGCCTTCACCGCTGGTCACCACCAGTTCATGGCTCACACCCGTTAACTGTTCATGTAATGCATATTTGCCATCGGCAAGCTGCCATTGCTGCATCAGGGTGCGAGGTAATTGCAGCTGAAATTCAACTGACTCTGTGGCATTGAAATGGCTGACCACCACTAATTGCTGCTCGTTAGAAAACCGTGCAAAAGCCAATTGCTGCTCTGAATAAGCACTGCCTGCGGCTAAATTTAGCGTATGCAATTCCACATAGTCACCGTTTAATGCCGGCGCCTCACGGCTAAAGCTGAGTAAACCTTGATAAAAATGCCGTAAGTTCATTTCGGCGGGCGTCAGCGCACCACCATCAAACTTCCCGCCATTCACCCAGCGCTGATGATGCGGTACGCCCCAATAATCAAAAATAGTGGTGCGACTGGCTTTGCCAAAACCGGCATCCTCACTCGCCGGTTCACCCACTTCTTGGCCAAAATACAGCATGGTGGGTGAACTACTGATTAACGTTGAGACCACCATGGCTGGCATGCCTTTACGGGCATCTCCTGCAAACTCGGGGCTGGCAATGCGCTGCTCGTCATGATTTTCTAAAAAATGCAGCATATGGTGTTCAATATCCGCCATGCGCTGCTGCACCTGCACTAAGGCTGAGGTAGGTCCTTTGCCTTGCATCACTAATTTTAAGCTGTCGTAAAATTCAACCTTGTCATACAAATAGTCCATTAAACCTAACTGTATATAGTCGCGATATAGCGCCGGCTGATACACTTCTGCGAGTAAAAATGCTTGCGGATTAGTGTGTTTGATATGCGCGTTTAAATAACTCCAAAACTCAACGGGCACCATTTCGGCCATATCATAACGAAAGCCATCAACACCCAGTTGCAGCCAATATTGCGTAATATCACGGAATTTTAACCAAGAATCAGGCACCGACTTACCTTGCCAAAACTGGTAATGCGCTTGCCAATCTTTTTGGGCATAATCAGCCGGCAAGCGCTCAAAATCATAACTGCCATCAGGCCGCACACCATAATTGATTTTGACCGTCTCATACCAATCATCAAAGGCGGGTTTGGCCGCTCGTGCACCATTACCGGTCCATTTCGCCGGATTTTCGTTAAATTGGCCATCAGCCAACGGGTGCGCTTGCCCCCCTAACACTTGATAATCAGCGGGCCAGTCAGGTACTTGAAAGGCTTCGCCAGGCACATAGTAAAAGTTATTGTCGCGCGCATAGACCACACTGGTATCATCATTCGCGCCAAAATCAGCCACGCCGGCAGGTTTCGCCAGCGACTGATAAGAGCGCGCCACATGATTGGGTACGATATCAATTAACACCTGCATACCATGCTGGTGAGTACGCGCAATCAACGCTTGGAATTCTTGTAAACGCTCAGCAGGATCAACCGCTAAATCAGGATTAACACTGTAATAATCTTTCACCGCATAAGGCGAACCGGCGCGGCCTTTCACTACATCGGGATCGTCATGACTGATACCATAAGCGCTATAATCGGCAATAAGCGCATGATGTGGCACACCGGTAAACCAAATATGGGTGGTCCCCAACGCTTTGATGCCACGTAAGGCGTCATCATTGATGTCATTAAATTTACCTACGCCATTTTGCGCCAGTGAAACCCAGGGTTTGTTAGTACTGGTGGTATTGGCATAAAGACGAGTGAACATTTGATATACCACCGCCTTGCCCTGAGCAGCGGTGTGATCCGAAGCGGTGCTGACCACGGCCGGCGGTGTTACGGTTTGAGATGCGGGTGTGGGGGCTTTATCACAGGCAACCAATACTGCGAGTGCCGCCAAGCTCAATAAGCGAATTGTTTTTATCATCTTGCTGCTACCTATTGGGTTGATCCCAATAAGTTACCGCAATTTTTGACGCAAGCATTGCCTTTTTTTGGTGCATACGTATGCAACAGGTCGATGCCCGAATTAAGGTTGCAACACTTGCTCGGTCCACAATACCGCTTCTTGATAAAGTTCCTGCAAGCCGGTCAGTGGATCAAGTGCCTGCTTTAGTTGCTCCGTTCTTGGCCAATCGGCTTGTTCAAAGGCTTCGATTAATTGCAAGAACTGCCCTAACACGCCTTGTCTTGCTAGCAGTGCTTGTTTTACGTTGTCTAACAGCGGTAATTGTTGCAGCAACTCTGCCAGCGGTTGCTCGACTATTTCGTGCACATTTGAAAACAGACCGGTTAAAAAAGCACTGGGCGGATTGTCCGGCAGTTTTTTTTGTTTGGCGAGTTGCCCGCAAAAATAAGCCCGCACTAAAGATTGAGTGATCCGCTCATCAATGCCGCCATCCGCTAAATTGGCTAACGCTAACAACGAAATAAATTTCTTTAATTCCGTTTCGCCCATAAAGACCATGGCATGTTTTAACGAGGATATTTTTTCTGAACGCATTGGCCCAGAGTTATTAATAAAACTCAGTAACTTGTAAGACAAACCCACATCGCGCTGACAACACTCAGCTAGCCGATTAAAATTCATTTTGCTGGATGACGCTTCAGCAATTAACTCCAGTAAGGTCGCTTTGTTTACCGGTAATTGTTTGTGCTTCATCATCTCTGGCCGAGCGAATAAATAGCCCTGAAACAGATGAAAACCCAAAACCTTTAACTGCTCAAATTGCTCGGCGGTTTCTACCCGCTCGGCTAATAAGATCAATGGAAATTGTTTTAATTCGCGTAATTGGCGACTAATTTGCAGCATATTAAACTGCTGAATATCGACTTTTAAATAGGTAATGTAAGGTAAGAAAGGCCGCCATTTTTCATCAAAGTCGTGATCATCTAACGCCAATTTATAACCACGACCATGCAAAAACTTTAAGGTATGCAACAGCTCTTCAGAGGCAGGTACCGATTCTAATACCTCAATGACCATGCCTTCTGGGCGGATTGACGTGGGAAAGTGATAAATTAGGGTATCTTCAGAAAAATTGATAAACGCGAGTTTGTTGGCAGCGACTTTTTCAACACCCATCAATAGGTGATGCTGCATCAAGAGTTTGGAGGTTGCCTCATCGGCATCAATATTAGGAAAGGCGTTGGCCTCACCATCACGAAACAATAACTCGTAACCGATGGTCTCCTTTGAAACATTAAAGATTGGTTGCCTTGCAATAAAACCATACATATTACGTAACCCTTAAGCACTACCGCTTGAGAGTATAAACTTTAACGCCTCGAGCACAAGAGCGCAGCAGAATATATCCGCTGCGCCATCAACAGGCTTTAATGCTTTTGTGTAACACTTCGTTGACCCGCCCGGTGCTCGCGCGCTTGCGGTCTTTTTGCTGCAACGGCCCGTGGCGCTTTGCTGTTAGCCGTGGTAACAGGTAAAGGTTGCTGCGGCGTAAAACCGGCAATCATCTGTCTGGGCAGTAATTGCTTAATTAACCGCTCAATACCCACCAACTCTTTTAACTCTTCTGCACACACTAATGACACCGCTAAACCTGCGGCCCCAGCGCGACCCGTGCGGCCAATGCGGTGCACGTAGTCTTCAGGAACATTGGGTAATTCAAAGTTGACGACTTGTGGCAATTGCTGAATATCTAAACCACGGGCGGCGATATCGGTCGCCACTAACACCCGTACTCCGCCCGCTTTAAATTCAGCGAGGGCTTTAGTACGCGCGTTTTGGCTTTTATTACCATGGATAGCCATGGCCGTGATGCCTGCTTTTTCTAATTGCAGCGTCAGCTTGTTAGCACCGTGTTTGGTTTTGGTGAACACCAACACCTGCTGCCATTTATGCTCGTTAATTTGTTGAATGAGCAAGGCGGCTTTTTGGCTTTTATCTACCGGATACAGCCACTGTTCGATGCGCTCGACCGTACTGTTTGGCGGAGTCACCGTCACTTCTAACGGATCGTTTAACAGGCCTTTTGCCAAAGTACGAATCTCGTTGGAAAAGGTTGCCGAAAACAACAGGTTTTGCCGCTTAGGTGGTAATAACGCTAAGATTTTTTTAATGTCGCGAATAAAGCCCATATCGAGCATACGGTCAGCTTCATCTAACACCAGCACTTCAAGCTGATTAAAGCGCACGGCATTTTGCTGATATAAATCCATTAAACGCCCTGGCGTGGCAATCAGAATATCAACGCCTTTGCGAAGCGCCATCATTTGCGGGTTAATTTTCACGCCACCAAACACTAAAGTGCTACGCAGTGGTAAGTATTTACCATATAACGCCACGTTTTCTGCGATTTGCGCAGCTAACTCGCGGGTTGGCGTTAAGATTAAAGCACGCACTTGGTTAGCTTGTACTTTACGTCCTTGCGTTCGGCCTTCCGCTAATAATTGTAATAAGGGTAAAGTGAAGCCGGCCGTTTTACCGGTTCCGGTTTGCGCGGCTGCCATCAAGTCGCGCCCTGCTAACACGGCAGGGATGGCTTGTTGCTGGATAGGTGATGGTGTGGTGTAACCTTTTTCTGCTACAGCTTTTAAAATGTCAGCCGATAACGGTAAATCTGTAAATTGCATGCGTATTCCCGCAATTGTCGCTGCGAAAATCTCTGCCCGCAGCTGCAGTACCCTTCCAAATGAAGGGCGCGCAGCTTACATGATATTGCAACAAAAGACGAGTAAATCACTTACTTAGTCCCGTTAATTGGTAATTGCGCGGTGAATCGTACAGAAAATAACTTTTTCGTAAAACGAAAAGTGTTAATTTCAACTTTTGCTCTATTGCTACTTTGCAGCCTAGATCGGGAGTGGTATTTTGTTTTATAAATCAAATAATATCGGGGCTTAGTTTTGAATCTTGCGCTTCCCAAAAAATCGGTTTTTGTGCGGAACCTTGAGCAGCTATTGGCACAGTTTTATAGCACTCAGCAAGCGTGTTTTTATAACGAGGCGATAGATTTTTTTGCGCAATATCAAGAACAACAACGTGCTTTACGCCAAGCGGAATTTGTTTGGAAGCAAAGTCAACAAGCGGGTGATATTGCCGAAGTACAACGCAAAAACCGCAGCCTTTTTACTGATCTGCAATTTGAAGACGAAAAGCGCCGTATCCGTTGCTGGACGTTGTTGCGCCAAGCCGCAGAAGCCCTGCTAAAACTGAGTGAAGGTACCACGCCGCTCGAAACCCAAACGGCCAGTGCTCGCTTGCTCGGTGGTTTGTTAATGACCGCAAGCTCAAATAAACGCAAAACGGTCTTACTGGAAAACGCTTATAAACCCTGTTATCGCGCCTTACTCACCTTACGCTTGTTAGAAGACTTGTTAGAACAAAACATCTTAAAAGAACCGCTCTGGCAAGAATGGTATAAAGAACGCAATGTGGGCTCTTTAACCGACTGCCCCTATCGGCAAAACCTACAAATACCGATAGTGATGGGCTGTATCATTCAACATGCCGGCTTAATGTGCTTACCGGCACAGCAATTGCTCGCCAAACAAACTGGCGGTGACAAGGCCGATCGAGCCTTGACTCAAGAGCAACGGCAAGAGCTATTAAGCCATTGCCTTACCGGCAGCCTCGACTTATTAAAATATGGCCTAGGCGAGTTACCTTTCAGGGGTAATAAACGCGAAGAACGTGATTTACATCAACAGCAACAACAGCGCTTATTAAAACAATTACAACGTTTTATTAGTGCCAAACCCAATACCCCGCTGGGCAGCTTATTTAAAGTGCCGCAAGCTTATGCCTCTGTCGCCCTACCGGGCCGGCCACGCTATAACTATGAAGCCTTACCTAAAGCAGCACTGTTAATGCGAGATGGTGTGCAACGTGGTGATTACCATGGTGTGTTAGTTGATAGGCTGTTTCGGATTGTTGGTTTGTTCCCGCAAGGCTATGGCGTAGTGTTCACGCCGCTGGGTGATGATGGGAAACCACAAATGAAATATGAGTTTGCCATTGTGAACACCCTTTATCCCGAAAAGCCAGATCAACCTGGCTGTCGAGTGGTCAGCCGTAATATGCAATATCGCAATACGGGGCATAATATTAGTTTAAGCAGTGAGCTGAATTTATTTTTTAAACCCGCGCGGGACCGTTTAAAGCGGCTACCAGAAGAGCGGTTAAAAGAATTGCTGAATATGCTGTTTAAAGACGGCGAAGAGAACTACATGAATGTACTCTTGCCCAAATGCTGGTACCCAGAAAGCTTCTTTAGCGTGCCAGAAAACCAGAACCTATGGCAAACCGTGCATTTAAAACAAAACTAAGTAAAAACTCAGGTTTTCGCCGCTTTTACGCTGTATCTCATTGCAGTAAACAACATACTGACGGTATGTCGTCTTCTGCCAGTACGGTGGTGTCACTTATTTTGGTGGCATTACCCATCCAACATTAGCGTCTCTTCCTCAGCGCGGTTTTGTTGCCCGTTTTTTTAACAGCACGCTGTCAGCATAAACGTTTAGCCTTTACTGCTGGGCCGCGCTTTGCTGCAAAAATTGTTGGTGACTAGGTAATTGGGCTGCGGTGCGCTGCATAATTAACTGGATATCATCTAAAAAGCCGGTTAACTGCCCAGCTGACAAACTCTCCGCCAAGGGATGATAGTGCTTAGGTAATACATGTTGCCCTAGCATCACTTGCTGCCAAGCTACTTCGGTAAATAACTCATCTTGTTGACGAAACACCGCAGCATTTTCGGCAAACAGCGCTATACGTTGCGCCAGCGAATCAGGCAAGGTCATTTGCTGACAATATTGCCACAAACCCTGATCAGTGCGCTGATTTAAATGATAATGCAGAATAATAAAATCACGGATAGCACAGTATTCCTCAGCGGATTGCCGATTATATTCTTGGCGTAATTTAGCCATATCCACCGAAGTAGGAAAGCACTGTACTAAACGCACTATGGCACTTTGGATCAGATGGATACTGGTCGATTCTAACGGTTCGAGAAAGCCACTTGATAAGCCAATCGCCACACAGTTGTGCTGCCATTGCTGTTTACGCCGGCCCGTTACAAAGCTAATTTTGCGCGGTTCGGCTAAGGCCGGTGCATCTAAATGATGCATTAAGGTGTGCTGTGCTTGTTCATCGCTTAAAAATTGGCTGTTGTACACCAAGCCATTACCGGTTCGATGCTGTAACGGAATACGCCATTGCCAACCGGCATCTCGGGCGATAGCACGCGTGTACGGTAAAATAGGTTGTGTTGCGGCCGAAGGCACGGCTAAAGCGCTGTCACAAGGCAACCAGTGTTGCCAATCTTCATAGCCTACGGCTAATTGCTGCCCAATTAATAAAGCGCGACTGCCCGAACAATCAATAAATAAATCGGCTGCCAGCTTTTGGCCATCGGTTAATACCACCTCTGCAATCGCCTCAGAAGGATGCTGGGTTACCGCAGCGATAGTGCCTTCGGTGCGGCTAACGCCTAAACGCTCACTGTATCGGCGTAAAAAAGCGGCATATAAACCGGCGTCAAAATGATAGGCATGCACTAAACCTTGTAAGGGTGTATTCGGAATTTGCGCTAAAGGCTGATATTTACCGGCACGCGCGGCCTGATAATTTAATGAAAACTCCCAAAAACTGCGGCTATCACCGCGAGCCCGTGCCGCCAACCAAAAATGATGAAACGAGGTAAAACCCAAGGGTTTGCCAATAGGACCAAAGGCATGCATGTAACTGTCGCCCGGCTTGCCCCAATTCTCAAATTGAATGCCTAATTTGATGGTGCCTTGGGTGGCTTGCAAAAACTCGGCTTCGTTAATACCGAGCGCCGCATTAAAGTGTTGAATGGCCGGAATGGTTGCTTCGCCCACACCAACAGTGGCAATAGCATCAGATTCAATAAGTTGGATTTGTACTTGTTGGCCCATAAACCTTGCCAGCATAGCCGCTGACATCCAGCCTGCTGTACCACCGCCAACAATTAATACTTTTTTAATCGCGCGTTGCTGCATCATCCGTCTGTTGTCTCCATGATAAAAAAGCCCCTGGTTATCGATGATAACAGCAGGGGCGGCTTAGTCAGTTAGACTTTATTAAAACTTATATGACACACCGGCCATAAATGAGCGACCGTAGCGCTGATACTCAATCACGCGACGCGTGTCATCACCTTCAACCCGCACAAAAGGTTCATCGGTAATGTTGTTCGCTTGCAGTAACAACGTCAGACCTTCATAGTCACCCGAGAAGCTATAGCTTAACTGAGCATCCACGACGGTTTCTGCTTCAATCATACGTAAGTTACGACCATTACCAAAGCCAGAGATTTCACCTAAGAAGTCTGAACGGTAACGGCTGCTGATCCGCGCAGAGAAGCCTTCGTTTTCGTAGTAGAACGTTAAGTTAGCCACTTTCTCTGATAAACCGGGTAACGGCGTAGCAGGATCATCAGGATTCGCTTTGATATTACTGTCTGTCCAAGAACCGGTTAATACCGCACCGAAGTTATCTAACGCTGGCGTTAACATGCCGCCACTAGCCGATAAGGTAAATTCTAAACCGTTGATCCGACCGCCTTCACCATTTTGTGGTGTCGTCGCAATACCTTGGTTAATCACCGGCACTTCGCCACCTGATGGGAAACCGGTAAAATCTTGGATCACGCGCTGATCATAGATGTAGCTTTCTAAATCTTTGTAGAACGCTGCAATGGCCACATAACCATTACTGTTGTCGAAATACTGCTCGTAAGAAACATCCAGTGAATTAGCAATCCATGGGCGTAAGGCAGGGTTACCACCACTAGCGCTCCAAGGAGAATTTTGCTCTGGCGTTGCTTGTGCGTTATTCAGTGCAGGGTTAAAGCCGAAATCTTGGCTCGCCCGCATCTGATCCATCCGCGCCCGCGCCATAGTCCGCGCTAAACCAACACGGACATATTTCGCCATACCTACTTCAAAATTCAGGTTTAAGCTTGGCAGCACTTCCCAGTATTTATCGCCACCGTCTAAACGGAAAGACGATACGTTAATGCCTGAGCCTGAGGCCGCTAACGCGAAAGAAGATTGGTCAGTGTGCACTAATTGCGTACCCACATTACCAGTTACGGGGATTTCACCAATACGGCTGTTAATACCCACTTTGATATAACCGGTGATCACGTCTTCTTCTACGTTCCAGTCTTTAATCAAAACGTCAGCATTGGGGTTACGCACTTTGACGAGCGCACCGGTATCAATCAACTGGCGCGGATCGTAGCTCACCATACCTGGAATACCAAAAGCCGCTAGGCTGGTGGTGCCGGCTACGTTCGGGATCGGCGCAGATAAGGCGCCATTAGGTAATGCCAGGAAGAACTCATTAGCTTGCTTGTCTTTTTCACGGTTGCTGTAGTTAATGCCCACTTCTAATGAATCGAAGTTCTCACTCTCTAGCATGGTTTGTGCACTAAAGCGCAGCTGATTCAAATCATCGGTAATACCAGGTGAGTTGAAATAACCTAACTGTCCGCCAGGGATAATATCGCCACCCCAACCTTGCGGGCTGGTCAGTAAAATTAAGCTGGGATCAGCATAGTTAAGCGTAGTGTTAAACACCGGGCCATTCGGGCCCATGGCGAAAGATAAGTTATCTAAAGCGCCTGATCCAGCAGGGCCAGTACCGGCATCTGATTCTAAAATTAAATCGGTACGGTCTAAGGATGAGTGACTAATATCTAACGTAGCATCCCAACGATCAGATAACTTGAACTCGTTTTTCCAACCCAGCGAGAATAATTCACTTTCGCGGTAGTTGCCGTGGTTACGCACAATGCCTTTTACGCCAGTGTAGCCACCTGAGGTCACTAAACCGTCTTCAACCGTTGCATTAACCAGTGGTGCGCCACCCCAAAATAAGGGTAACTCAATAAAGCTGGTGCGCTGCGTTTCATCAAACTGTGAATAATAGAAATCGAGGGTGCTGCTGAATTTATCGCTAGGCTTGTATTCTAACACGCCGATAAAACCGTCGCGCTCTAATAAGTTAGAGTTTGCATACACTTTGCCGCCGCCGATCACTTTATTGCCATCCGCTGTATCAGCATAACCCCATGCTTCAAACCGCTCGATTTGCACTGGGTTAGACATGTTGGCATAACCTAAGGCCACGCCAATGGTGTTATCGGCAAATTGGTCAATATAAGAGATGCTAAAACGTTTACCCGTGTCATCGGCACCGGCATTTAAGGCATCAATTTGGCTCCATTCGTAACGCGCGTTCACCACTACCGTGGTTTCACCGTGTGTTAATGGGCTAACCAAACGCATATCCGCCGTACCGGCTAAACCTTGGCCCAGTAAAGCCGCGTCTGGCGTTTTATAAACGACCACGCCACTGAGTAATTCAGATGGATACTGGTCGAACTCGACGCCGCGGTTGTCGCCTGAGCTGACTTGCTCACGGCCATTTAATAACGCGGTAGAGAAATCGGGCGCTAAACCACGGATACTGATGACTTGGCTGCGACCATTTAAACGCTGTGCCGTTAAACCGGGTAAGCGAGCTAATGATTCAGCAATACTGACGTCAGGTAACTTACCAATGTCTTCTGCAGAAACCGCTTCTACAATTGAACTATTGAACATCTTAATGTTCTGAGACTCTTGCAAGCTGCGACGAAAACCACGTACTGAAATCACTTCAATCGCTTCTTCTTGCGCTTGAGCGGCTTGTGCGTCTGTCGCCTCTTGTGCCAACGCCATTGAGCTGCTACCCGCTGCCGCTAACGCCAATGTCAGCATACTGAGTTTAAATTTATTCATAACCCTACCTTCCCCGGTCTGTTGTTGTTTTATTGATGCGAAATCCGTAAGCCTGCCTGTAATTAATCAGTCTCGGTTTCGCCATGCTCATTTATTAAACTTATTCTGTCGTTCACTCAAGATGAATACGTATTCATAAGCAAAATTATGCCCAAATGCTGTGCATCGCGAAATAAGCCTGCACCTTGAACGCACAAAGCTAACATTGGTAGAACTTTGTTTTCTCTTGAAAAAAACAGCACGCCACACAGGAAACATCGTTATTAAGCAGAAGTTTGCACCAAAATGAACTGCATACGTATGCAGCATGTTCCCTAATGTCAGGGAGCTGTTTATGCTTGTGAGGGTAATATCTACACCAGACTAACAGGTGCTTTATGGAACAACTTCAACAGCTAGCCGATCTTGCCGGTTTGCAACAAAGCTATGTGCATGCCAATGGTCACCCAGTGACCATTGCGCCAGAGGTGCAACAGGCCATCTTAAATGCCATGGGTTTTAACCTTTCAAATGAACAGGTTATCGCCGAGCAAGTACAGCAAGCTATTGCATCACGCTGGCAAGAGCCCATAGCGCCGGTTACGGTAGTCACCCAAGGCCAGCCGCTACAAGTCAGACTCCAACTCGCTGCACAGAACGCTAGCAGCTTGTGGCAATGGCAACTTACCTTAGAAGAGGGTGAAATACGGCAAGGCGAAATTAGTCTGCAACCCAAAGATATTATTGAACAAGCCGTTTTAGCCGAGCAAAAAATGCTGGCCTTTATGCTGCAATTACCTGACGATTTGCCACTGGGCTATCATCAATTACAATTAAGCGATGGTCATCATCACTGGCAGCAGCAGGTGATTGTCGCGCCAAGCCGCTGTTTTCAGTTACATGACAGTGCCATCTTACATAAAACGATGGGCCCGGCTATTCAGTTATACGCCATTCGCTCGGCCCGCAATTGGGGTATCGGCGATTTCCTTGATCTTAAAAACATGGTGGCGCCGTTAGCGGCAATGGGTAACGACTTTATTGGTTTAAATCCATTGCATGCGCTTTACCCTATGTTGCCGCAAGATTGCAGCCCTTATAGCCCGAACAGCCGCTTGTGGCTCAATACGCAGTACGTTGCGCTTGAACATAGCGCCGAGTTTCAACACTGTAGCGCTGCCCAACAGCTAGTGGCGTCAGCGGAGTTTCAGCAACAATTGGCCGCCTGTCGTGCCGCCAGTGATGTTGATTATGCCCAAGTTGCGGCATTAAAAGCCCCAGTGGCTAAATTGCTTTACCAGACCTTTAAAACCCAAGAGTTGGCCAAACAGAGCGCGCGAGCACAAGCGTTTCAGCAATTTGTGCAGCAAGGCGGCGCATCGTTAAAACAAACTGCGCTATTCAAAGTGCTACAAGGTACGCTGTTTTGGCAAGATCACGCGATGGCGGCTTGGCAAAACTTTCCACCGGAATATCAAAATCCGCAAAGCGCGGCGGTACAACAGTTTGCCCAAGAGCATGCAGAGCAAATTCATCAGCAATTGTATTTACAATGGTTAGCTCAACAGCAATTGGCCGAAGTGAAAGCCGAGTGTCAAAAGCAGGGTATGGCCATTGGTTTGTATTGTGATGTCGCGGTAGGCACCAGTCGCAGCAGTGCCGAAAGCTGGGCCGCGCCTGAAGATTTCTTACTGGATTTAAGTGTGGGTGCACCACCGGATATTATGGCTCCGAAAGGCCAAAACTGGGGTTTACTGGCTTATAACCCACACACCTTACGTCAAAAAGCGTATCAGCCATTTATTGAATTGATCCGCGCCAATATGCGTCATGCTGGCGCCTTGCGTCTTGATCATGTGATGGCACTGCTGCGTTTGTGGTGCTGTCCCTTAGGCGCGGATGCTACCGCAGGCGCCTATATTGGCATGCCCGCTACGGCGCTTTTTGCCATACTCGCATTAGAAAGCCAGCGTAATCATTGTGTGGTTATCGGCGAAGACTTAGGCACAGTGCCAGTTGCCATCAGTGAATTGATGCAGCGCTATCAGGTGTTGTCATATCGCGTGTTTATGTTAGAACAAAAACACGGCAGCTATGATTATCGTGATCAAACTTATCCGGCTCGGGCACTCGCCACCGTGACAACACATGATATGCCCACGCTGATTGGCTATTGGCAAGAGCATGATTTAGCGCTGCGGCATAAACTGGATTTATTTCCAAGCGCTGAGGTGGCCGCTAATTTGCAGCAACTGCGTAAAGATGAAAAACAGCTGTTACAGCAGCAACTGCAGTTACATGAGCCCGATGCCGCCGCCTTAGTAACGGCGTGTCATTTGTATGCGGCTGCCACACCGGCGCAGTTATTTGCCTATCAGTTAGAAGACTTAGTGTTGCTGGATACACCGGTTAATATTCCGGGCACCAGCACCGAATACCCCAATTGGCGTCGTAAATTACCAAGCAATATTGAAGATATTTTAGCGCAAGCGGATGTCCAGCAATTATTACTCAAAATCAAACAGGCACGCGCCTAAAACGAAAACACCCGATAGCTTACTTGCCATCGGGTGCTTTTATGCTTAAACGTCACGTGACTTGTTAAGCCAACTTATTCAATTTGACCACGGATCTCGCCACTTGGGAAAGCTGGGGTATGAATGTTGACATAGTGACCACCCGACGCCAATACGGCAAAAATCGCTGCATTCAGGTTAGTACCGGCGCTTGTCTGCCAACGATTCACATCCGCGGTATTTTGCTCAAGCGCAACAAGAACCGGACCATTACTCCCTCTAACACCTGTATGAATGTGCGCCATGGTGGCATCAGCGACACCGCTCGTCAGCACTTGTAATTCCACATTAAAGTCTTGTAACCGCACTAAGGCATAACCATCACCTCGCGCCATCGTTGTCACTGCAGGTACTTCTTGTGCACCAGACAGCGGGAAGGTAACTAAAGCATAATCGCTAGCCCGAATGATTTGACCACGCAATTCACCACCCGGGTTGGTTGGCGTATGAATATTCACGTAATGTCCGCCAGCTGCTAACACCGCCAATATTTCTGCGTTTATCACCGTATCCGCTGGCGTAGACCATTTACCTGCATTATCTGTTGCACGCTCCAGTGCAACCAAAACACTGCCATTTTGACCAATGCGACCAGTATGAATGTGCGCCATAGTGGCTGCATCTGCGCCTTGGGTTAAAGCAACCAACTCTAGATTAAAGTTGCTCGTATTCACTAAAGCATAACCCTGACCCGTTGCCGTTGTGGTTACCGCTGGCACTTCTTGTGCACCGCTGAGGTTAAACGTCGCTAATACAAAATTATCTGTTAAGATTTGCCCACGTAATTCGCCACCAGGATTAGCCGGCGTGTGCACATTGACATAGTGCCCACCTGAGGCCAGTACCGCAAAGATATCGGCATTGATCTCGGTTTCAGCAGACGTAGACCACTTACCTAAGTTAGTTTGGTCTTGCTCAAGCGCCACTAACACTGGGCCGTTATTCCCCACGCGGCCAGTATGAATATGGGCCATCGTCGCGTCATTAACACCTTGTGTTACCGCAACAACTTCCACACTGTAATCTGTGGTATTGACTAACGCATAGCCATCGCCCGAAGCAGTGGTAGTTACACGCGGTACTTCTTGTGCGCCACTGAGTTTAAACGTAGCCAAAGCAAAATTGTCGGTTAAAATTTGACCGCGTAACTCACCGCTCGGATTCGCCGGTGTATGCACATTGACATAATGACCGCCTGAGGCGAGCACGGCAAAAATTTCAGCATTAATTGCGGTGTTCTCAGGCGTAACCCAAACGCCCACTTCACCGTCAGCTTGCTCTAAAGCAACTAATACACTGCCGTTATTACCAACACGACCGGTATGAATATGTGCCATCGTTGCATCATTGACGCCAGAAGTAACAGCGACCACTTCTACAGCATAATTCGTGGTATTAACCAGCGCATAACCATTACCCGAAGCTTGGGTTGCTACTGCGGGCACTTCTTGTGCTCCGCTTAACGGAAAGGTCGCCAGAACAAAGTCATCGGTCAGAATTTGACCACGTAATTCACCACTTGGATTAGCTGGCGTATGCACATTAACGTAATGCCCACCGCTGGCTAAAACAGCAAAGGTTGGCGCATCTAATAATGTGTTATCAGCCAGCACCCAAACATTCGGATCATCCGATAATTGCGCTAACGCCGCTAACACCCCACCATTCATGCCAATGCGGCCTGTATGGATGTGCGCCATAGTCGCATCTGCTACGCCCGAGGTGCGTACCGTTAGATTGACTTCAAAATCGGTTTGGTCAACGGCAGCATAAGCATAGCCCATACCTGCTGATGCAACTGCCGGTACTTGCTGCATACCAGACAAGGGGAAAGTGACAATAACCGTTTGGTCATTAACAATTTGACCGCGTATTTCGCCATCTGGGTAAGCGCTAGTATGCACGTTAATATACCAATCGCCATCTTTCAGATCCGTCATTAAATCTGCAGAAATGGTGGTCTCGGCTAATTGATATATCCCATCATTATTACCATCGGTGAAACTGAACGCGACGGGCCCATTTAAACCCAAATCACCATCATGAATATGCACAGCTTGCACATTGGCGATATTGGTTAAGTTTATCGATGCTCTGACTTGCATCAGATTTTCATCAATTTCAACAGTACCCGTTGCCATTGCGGTAGACGGCGTGCGTGGCACTTGTTGATCGCCAGAAAGTGCGGCATTAAAGGTTTGTGATACGGTGAATACCGGTGGTGGTGGGACTTCAACTTTATCATTGTCGTTATCATTACAGCCCATTAGCAGTAACCCAATGACACTGAAACAAATCAGCTTTTTCATATGTGGATCCTTAACCGTTATAAGCCAAAACACGCCGTTTTTGGCAAGAGGGAATCTCTATACATCTAAGGTTGCATATGGTGTAACGTAAGGAAGGCGAAAAAGGATCGTTAATTGTGGTTATTATTTAAGCGCAAAGTTTGCCTAATCCTTAATTAATCGGCTACAGGCTAAAGGCGGCAAGCCCTTAAGGCATTACTTGCCATTAAAAAATAATTCAGCTCAGCACTTAAGCTGCGCAACAAAAAATCGGGGATAAACATGAAACAGGCGCGTCATAATGCTTCAGCATTTTGACTTTACTGAAATCGGCTTGGCTGTCAGCATTAGGTTTATAGCGACAGCCAACCTTTAACAAGATGGCTTATAATGAAAACCCGTTAATCCTTATTTAGGTTTTTTGCGAGGGGGTTTATGCGCCGCATATTCTTCTGCTGACACCACGCCGTCTTGATCGGTATCCATACTTTGAAATACCTCTTCAACACTGCCGTGCGGCAGGCTAATGCTTGAGAACTCGTCCCATTGCAACAGGTTGTCACCGTTGCTATCTAAGCTGCTAAATTCTGGGCGGGGTTTGGGCCGTTTTTCAGCTTTTTCTTGTTGTGCAACCACGTTGTTGCTTAACAAAGCGAAAGTTATAAATACACTAAGGGCTGTCGTTTTATGCATGATGTGTGACTCGTTAATGAATGAACACCCAGCATAATGAATAACCAAGCAAACAATATGGAATCATTGTGCAAATTAGAAGCTTATCGACAACTTTGCCGGGTTTACTGAAAAACATATTTATAGCCGACGCCATATACCGACTCGACCAAAGTGGTGTGCGGTAAGGCAACATCGAGCTTTTTGCGAAGTTTTTTGATATGGCTGTCAATGGTTCGTTCATTGACGATGCGATAATCGGCATAGATCGCATCCATCAGTTGGCTACGGCTAAATACCTGATGCGGGTGCGCGGCCATGGTATGCAATAACTGAAACTCGACGGCGGTTAGCGCACAGCGCTGACCATTGATTAAAATACAAAATTGCTTTGGAAGCAGCTCAATCACTGGCTTGGCAGCTAGCGCAGGGCTAGCCACTGTACTAGGTAGCGTGGTTTCTGGCGGCGTAACTCGGCGCAGCACCGCTTTTACTCTGGCGACCACTTCACGCGGGCTAAAAGGTTTGCACATATAATCATCGGCACCTAACTCTAAACCAATCAGCCGATCAATTTCTTCTACTCTGGCCGTTAACATTAAAATAGGCACATTAGAAAACTGCCGTACTTCTTTGCAAATATCTATGCCGTCTTTGTGTGGCAACATAATATCCAGTAACACGGCGGCGGGCTGATGCGTTTGGATCCATGCGACAACTAAAGCACCGTCGCCAATAATATGCGTGCTAAAACCTGACTGCTGTAAATAGTCATTCAATAACGCCGCCAGTTTGCTTTCGTCTTCGACAATTAATATGGTTTTACTCATCGCCTGCTCTTAACTGTTCTCGGGTAATTTTAAGGGTAAAACGATACTGATCGCTAAGCCCCCCTGCGCCGCAGTACTGGCAAATATATCGCCGTGATGACGATGGACAATTTGGGCACAAAGCGCCAAGCCGAGCCCCAAACCGCCGTTACTGCGATGCCGATGCTCTTCGGCACGATACAAATACTCAAATATATGCGCATGATGCTGCGGGGCGATACCAATGCCATTATCCGCCAGCTGGATCAACACCTGCTGATCGTGTTGACGGACACTGAGGGTGAATTGGCTTGCCTGAGCGTATTTCACACAATTGGTTAAAATATTCTCAAAAAGCTGATTCAGCCGCACAGGATCAAACGCCAGCCAGAGTGTGCCACTTGGCCAGTCGGTCAATAATTGAATGGCGTTGTCTTGCAGGTACTGGCTATATTTCAACTGATGTTGTTGTAAAAACGCTAATAAATCATGCTGCTGCAGCTTTACCGGGATCCCTTCAATTTGCTGACTGGTCAGCGCATAGAGATCATCAATCATCTTACTGAGCTGATTAACTTCGCTGTGGATACTTTGTAAGTTTTTTAAATCTGGCTGACGGATACCATCAATTAAGGCTTCTGTTTCACCTTTTAAAATCGCGATAGGTGTGCGCAGTTCATGAGAAACAGTGGCTAACCAACGCTTACGATGTGTTTCGGTTTGCGACAAGCGCTGTGCCAGGGTATTAAAATGCTGACTCAGCAGTTGCAACTCATCCTTGCGGTTAATCTCTATTTTCTGTTCGTAGTTGCCACGGGTTAATTGCGTCATCCCCTCGACCACTTTTTTAATCGGTTGCACAAAGTGTCGGGCGATCATGTTCGAAATAACCACCACAACTACAAATAAAAACAGCCCCACCCACAACCAGTAATGTTGCTGTTGCTGCAAAATTTCAAATTCGTAGTCTTGCGATAACTGCTCTTTTTTCGCAACCAATAAGGTGCCTATTTGCTGTTGCTGCAGCCAAATAGGGAAATAATGATAATCGATGCTAGCATCATAACTGCCAACGACTAACTGCTCTGCACTATCGAGCAGCGCTATGGCCGGCCCTCGTTTCTCTGGCGGCGGTGGGGGTGGCCGCCCAGCTCGGGGCTCGTGAGGGCCTGACTGCGGCCGTTGCCTTTGTGCAAAACCTCGCGGGCTTAATTCAGCTTGTAGGTAAAAACTGGCGCGATCAAAAAAATAGCGTGGCTGCCCCGCCCATTGCTCCCAACTTTGCTGCTTTTGATAACTTTGCTGTAGTTCTTCAACAAAGGGCTGCAATAGCTCTTTTTCTTTCGAGTTCACATATTTAATTAACCCCTGCCCAAAACTCCATTGGGCAAACATTGCTAAGCTGCTAATAATGAACAAGCTTAAACCGAGCAGTGTTAATAACAGTTTATTTTGGATCTTCATGGCGAATACAAGCTAATTTAGGGCCTAACTTTATTGCAGAGTAGCAGCAAATAATGCAAATAATGTGCATTAATGCGTTATTTCATTAGTCGGCACCATTATCCCTATACCTGCTAGCCCACTTTCAGCGCTGTGCTGACTAAACCGGCAACGCCTTGACGCTTGACGGATGGTTTTCAAGCCGCTTGGCTAGTAAAACCCTTATTGATACTGCTAAAGTGCAGCTTCATTGACGCGCTGCAGGTATCCCAAATACTGCGCGAGAAAGCATAGCCTTGCGCTAGCGCAACCTTTACCCAGCAGGCCGCTGCTGACTTATCGTGCAATAAAACCTTCACGGTCGGCCGCTTACTACATCATAAAAAGAGAAACCACCATGGCTAACGACGGCAACTACAAAAAAAAGAAAATTGGCGAACATACCTTAAAACCCGAAACCATGATGATGTCTTATGGTTATAACCCACAGTTTTCCGAGGGTTCTGTTAAGCCACCGGTGTTTTTAACCTCGACTTTTGCTTACCAAACGCCTGAAGAAGGCGAAGAGTTTTTTCATATTATGGCGGGGCGTAAGCCTGCTCCAGCAGGCAGTGTCGGTGGCTTAATTTATAGCCGTTTTAACCACCCTAATGTCGAAATAATTGAAGATCGTTTGTCGTTATTTGAAGGGTCAGAAAGCTCGGTGGTTTGCTCCAGCGGTATGGGCGCCATTAGCGCCATCTTGCTGGCTTATCTTCGTCCGGGTGATGTGATCGTGCAAAGCGCCCCACTGTATGGCGGCACTGAAACCTTGATCCGTAAGTTTTTGCCGGAGTTTAATATTCACACCGGGGAATTTCATCATGGCTTAGATGAAATGGGCATGTTAAGTGCACTAAGAGCGGCCGCGAAAAAAGGCCGCCTAGCGATGGTGTTTGTAGAATCGCCAGCCAACCCAACCAATTCCTTAGTGGATTTTGCCGCCTTAAACCGCGTACTGGATATCATCAAAACGGAAACAGGTCATCGGCCGATCAGTGTGTGTGATAACACGCTAATGGGCCCCGTTTTTCAGCAAGCTGTGCCACAAGGCATTGATATGGCGATGTACTCACTGACCAAATATGTGGGCGGCCACAGCGATTTAGTCGCCGGTGCGGTGTGTGGTAGTCGTGATATGTTGCGCCCCGTGCGGGCCATTCGCGGTGCCATTGGCCTTAACCTTGATCCACACACCAGCTGGATGATTTCACGCTCATTAGAAACCTTAAGTATTCGGATGGAACGCGCTGCTGCCAGTGGTCGTAAAGTGGCAGAGTGGCTGGCGCATAACCCTTATAAGCCGGCCAAAGTGTTACATCCTGACTTGATTACCGATGCGGCTTATCAAGCGGTATATCAACGACAGTGCTCCGGCCCAAGCTCAACCTTTTCTTTTGTTATGGACATAGCAAAAGCCGATGCCTTTCGTTTAATTAATAACCTGTCTATTTTTAAATCGGCGGTCAGTCTCGGGGGTAGCGAAAGTTTAGTTTGCCACCCAGGCAGCACCACACACTCTGGTGTGCCAACCGAGCTGCGTGATCGTTTTGGCATCAGCCACGGGCTGATCCGCTTATCGATTGGCTTAGAACACCCAGACGATTTAATTGCCGATTTAGACCATGCGTTCGCCGCCACTTTTGGTACGAACTAACCACAGCATACGGTCGGGGGCATCACGAGCCACCGACCGCGCAGTCTCAGTGCGTTGCACCTAGCAACGATTTTAAAGCGGGATTATCGATGTTAAAGTTATCTCAGGCTCTGGCCATCTGCAGCAGTATGTTTTGCTTATGGCTGCCACAAGTCAATGCCCAGACCTTATATCTGGTGCGGCATGCCGAAAAACTCAGTGGTGCCGATCCGACACTCTCGGCGTGTGGTCAAGCCAGAGCCGAGGCACTGGCCGAGTATTTCCAAGCCATCCCATTGCAAGCAGTCTATGCCACGCCCTATCAACGTACGCAACAAACAGCCGCCGCGGTAGCAAAGCGCCAGCAGTTAACCGTAACAAGTTACCATCCCGATGCACCTGAGCAGTTAAAACAACAGCTAAGTAGTGCAAACCACACGGTATTAA
The DNA here is from genome assembly GCF_020819615.1 of Rheinheimera sp. UJ51. Classification (NCBI taxonomy): domain Bacteria; kingdom Pseudomonadati; phylum Pseudomonadota; class Gammaproteobacteria; order Chromatiales; family Chromatiaceae; genus Rheinheimera; species Rheinheimera sp. UJ51. Next base: position 65,014 of record NZ_JAJHOG010000002.1, on the reverse strand, counting down.
TCGTTGGCCACAGCAACACCGTACCGGCTTTAGTCAAACTGTTCAGTGAGATCGACGTTGCACCGCTGACGGAGCAAGATTACGATTTATTATATAAGGTTAAGCTTGGTGACACGCCCAGTGTAACTATTAGCCGGCAAAAATTTCACTGTCAATCGCCGTTATCCCTGTAACACTTGATTCAATTTTTCTGTATAGCAATGTCTGGTACATCGCTCATAACCATCCTACTGCGAGCTAAAGCTGCACAGATATGCTCTCAGGCACTGAGTGTAAAGCATGGCCTGAAAAACTTTATGACCCTTAGCTGTCAGTATCCTAAAGTGACTCGTTAGGTTCATACACACAATATCCCACTTTATTACAATAGTTACCCAACCATTATGTATTCAAAGGTTAATTCCACCCTGCTGTATCATTCTGAAGCTAATCTATATTCAGGTGGCGTAGCTTCCGAAAGTTAATTTATAAAGGCATTGTTTGACTGCTCGAGTTTTTAAGGATGGTCAGCTTGTCTATACTTGTTATGTACTTTCTTCTTTTTTCAAGGCGCCCACCCAGTATCAACCTTTTAATTAATAACATAAAATAAACATTATTTAAGAAATTTAGTATAGCCCGGCGTAACAAAAAAGCTGCTGAATTTTAAAATTACAGCAGCTTTAAACCAAAAGGAAATATAAAGATTACTTTGTTACTTTTCTCATAACTAAACCAAATAACCCAATCATAACAAGTATTATACTGCTAGGAGCAGGAACTGAAGCCGTTGGCGATGTTGAAGCTACCGGCAATAATCTGCTAGTGGGAGTAGCATTCCAATCTGCAAGAACAACTTGATAGCTTAAAGTTGTATCTATCGCTGTACCATTAGATGCAAATGAACTAAATGCAAACAAACCGTTAAAAACGACACCTAAAGAATTTATTTCTGTTCTAAGTGCACCAAAATTAATATTATACTGTGTCGTGATACGGCATAGACCAACATCACCACATCCAAAAATGTTTGTTGAATTAAACGAATAGTTAGGAATGCTAATGTCAAAAAACTGTGTTTTTAGAGCTTCGCCAAATGGAAGAACTTCAGCATAGCTAGCACCAATAAGACCATCAACAAATAACTCTGAAGGCTTACCATCTACAAACATGACATCGTAAAAAACGCCATTGACATCCAGATTAAACACACCCGCTAGATAATTATTAATATCAATTTTGAAAACGGTCTCATTTACGCCATCTAGCGTTGAAATTGAAGTTCCATCTGAAACTTTAATTAAGGCCGCATGTGCAGAAAATGTCATAGCCATATATGAAAACACAATAGCTGCTATTATTTTATCCATTTTAATTTACCCTATTCATTTTATTATTTATGTATTTACAAACACAGCTTAAGCAAAAAAAGTGCCAATCCCTAAGCTATTGTTTTATTGAAATAATATAAAATGGATTGCGTTTAGTTGTAAAATTTTCTGACACGAGTAAAAAGTTACTCAATATTGGAGCATTGAATTGAATTGCGACGACTCACTTATAGTAATACTGTTAGATTTCTCCGTACAGGCAGCCACAAGAAAAGCAAGAAAAGCAAGAAAACCAAGCACATAGTAAGCTTTAGGGTTTAATCCAGCACTGATTTTGAATATCACTTGTCGGCAATTGTTAAAACAAAGGAAAAGGATATTGTGCAAGCCTTTCTCTAACTCAAATAACTGCTCAAACACTACACTCTGGTATATCAGGTTGGCTTATTTCATCCTCAATAGGATGAAATAAGCCAGAAAATCTGGCTAAAAAACGCTGATCAACCTGCATTAATCAGCGCTTGTTAACTAGCGTATTTAAGCTTTTTCGGCCGTTTATTGTTTTGCTGGTTTTTTTTCTACATTTTTCACAAACTCATCTAACCAAGCCGTCGTTTCCCACAGCATATGTAAGATCGATTCGCGCGCACGGTAACCGTGAGATTCTAAAGGCAACATCACTAAACGTGTGGTGCCGCCATTACCTTTGATGGCTTGGTATAAACGCTCACTTTGTAGCGGGAAAGTGCCTGAGTTGTTATCGTCTGTGCCATGGATCATCAGTAACGGTGTTTTGATTTTTTGCGCATGGAAAAACGGAGACATGCGGCTGTATAACTCAGGATCATCCCACAAGGTACGCTGTTCACGCTGAAAACCAAACGGTGTTAAACTGCGGTTATAAGCACCGCTACGCGCAATACCGGCTTTAAATAAGTTGGTGTGCGCCAGCAAATTCGCTGTCATAAAGGCACCGTAAGAATGCCCCCCTACCGCTACGCGATTAGCATCCGTTACGCCCAGCTTTACACCGGCCGCAATCGCGGCTTCGGCGTTCATGACCAATTGCTTGATAAAGGTATCATTTGGCTCTTGCTCGCCCTCCCCAACGATCGGCATGGTGGCATTGTCCATCACCGCATAACCTTGCGTTGCTAAAAACTGTGGCGTCCAATAACTGATGCGATTAAAACGATAAGGTGAATCACTCACCTGGCCTGCAGCGGCCGCACTTCTAAACTCGCGTGGATAAGCCCAAATCACGGTAGGTAATGCACCATCTCGTGCTTTATCGTAACCAGCAGGCAGCAACAAGGTCGCAGACATCGGCACACCATCGGCGCGTTGATAATTAATTAACTCGCGGCTAATACCTTGAGTATGCGGCATCGGATGCGGCGTTTTGGTTAAAGCGCTAAGCTCGCCACTTTGCAGATCTCGCAGGTAAAAGTCAGGCGGTAGATCGCTTGATTCGCGCTGGGTTAATAACTTGCCAGACGCTAATAACGTGTAAGGATATTCATAGAAAGGCGCTTCTGAGCGCCATAAGCGGCTGGTTTCACCACTGCTCAGTTGGCGTTTATCTATAAATGGTCGGTTACCTTCTGTAGAGGCACCAATGCCGGTTAAATAAATCGCGCCATCTTCAATGCGTAATAAGCTTTGGCCATTAGCAGCAGTGGTCATTAACGGTGTACCAGGATCGTTATAACGATCTTCAGATGAACGCTCCCACATTAATTGCGCTGGCTGTTTTGGCGCTAAATACCACACTTTTTCGTTGCGATCTTGCCACCAACGCTCCGACACCATCAAGCTACCCTCAGCGCCCGCGCGCAGATTAGCAAAGCGATAACTTAAATCTAGCAGCTTTTCAGCGGGTTGCGTAAAGGGGGCTGGCAGTTGGAATAACTGATCACGCACTGTGGCCGTATTGGCCGGATCACCGCCATCTGCCGCTTCCGCCCAATAGAGGGTAGCCGCATGATCGGCACGCCAGCCGATATCACGCCGACCGGTGGGTACCGCATCAAAGGCAATGGGTAAATTATCAGCAACCGGTTGCTGCACCACGTTATAAACTAACTTACCCGTGGCATCCCATACTTCAGCAGTATAGCCAAAACGAAATACCGGTACGGCATAGGAAAAAGGCTCTTCTAAACGATTGACTAAAATAAAGTTATTATCAGGAGACACTTCAACACCGCGAAATAACTGCGGTTTGCCGATGGCAGTTACTTTATTATTGAGGCCAATTTTTACTAATTGACTGGTGAAGTAATGGCTAAACAAGGCTTCATCATGTTTATCTTTCAGTAAATCTTGATAAGTCCGCGCTGGCGCGGTGCGACCACGTGCTTCCGTCACGACGGGGCCACTGGGCACTTTACTCGCTTGCGGCTCCGCACCCCGTTTTGCCGGCACACTGCTGGCGAAAATCGCTTTGCTATCAGCTGACCACTGTAAAGCCCCACCCCAGATCGCATTAATGGGTGTTTTACTCCACTGGCTGGCTTTCGCTTTAGCAATATCAACCCGCCATAAGGTCGCGATGCTGTCATCTAACTGAATAAACGCGAAATAACGACTGTCGGGCGACCAGCTTAAATTCACCGCTTTTAAGTTTTTCGGTAAACCACTGATTGCACGGCTTTGCTGGTTAGCTAAATCAATAAGTTGTAACGACGAAACATAGCGTGGTTGCGCCGGACCATTGTTCGCCGGGTTAAAACGGACGCCCGCCAAACGGTATTCGGGTGCGGCTAAATCGGCAATACTGGGTAACGCAGGAAAAGCCGTGCTTAGCAATATGCGCCCATCAGGGCTTAAACTGGCACTGGGTGCCGGTGCGGCATCGACAATATCAATAATTTCTTGGCTAGGTTGTTGGTAATTAATATCAACGGCTGTGGCCAGTGCATAGCTGCCATAAGCAAGCGCAGCCCCTAGCAGCAGAGTACGTAATAAGCTGTTCATGTTGTTTTCCTAATAATTTATCAACTTCTTTTTAGCATGTTCTAGCACAGGCTGCTGTCCGTTTCGACCATCTAGGGTAAAGCTGAGATAAATGCACAAAACAGCGTTAAATCTTCATCATTTTTATGAACGGCAGATGAATAAAAAATGTTATTAAAATAAACCATATATGTAAAATCATTCAGATTGTATTCAGGCGTTGCATCCGATAGTAAGGGCGTATAACAACCCACAAGGAAAGACCATGTTAAATAAAATTTTAGCCATTGCCCTGGCAAGCAGCTTAGTGACGCCCGTTTTCGCCGCCGACTCACCTTTTTATATCGGTGGCCAAATCAGTAATACCACCTTGAAAGAATCTGCGGCTGGTTTTAGCGATGATTTTGATTTTACGGTATTAAGCGCTATCGCGGGTTATCAATTCACACCTTTTTTTGCCACAGAATTACGCTTAGGTAAGGGTGTTAGCGGTGAAAGCTTTCAAGATATCGGCTATTCCGAAAAACTGGACGTAAGCCAACAAACCGCAGTGTTAATGAAAGGCAGCGTACCCATTACCGACGCATTTTCTCTGTATGGTGTTGCCGGTTATGCTGCCAGTAAGTTCACTTACAAAGAACGCGACGGCAATTTCTATTACTCTGATTCAGAAACCGTAGACGGTTTAACTTGGGGTGTTGGCGCGGGGGTGAAATTTACTCAGAACTTATCTGCAACCGTTGAGTATTTACAAATGCCAAGTGAAAAGTTTAACGACGATGGCTTTGGCTACAAGCTAAAAAGTCATAACCTGAGCTTAGGTGTAATTTATCAGTTTTAATTGCAGCGCTCACTAAAAAGCCGGTTTGCTCTACAGCACGAATTGCGCTAGCAAACCGGATTTTTATAAAACATGGCACTAAGGGCCTAGACCCTTAGTGTCATCACTACCAAATTTTCACGCGCACGTCTTCTTCCCGATACATGCCATCACCCGGTTTGATATCGAAGGCTTCGTAAAACTCTGGCATATTCGACAATACACCTAACACACGGTACATACCTGGCGAATGCGGGCCAGTGATCACTTGCTGGCGCAATGCTTCATCACGGAATTTAATGCGCCACACTTGTGCCCAACCAATAAAGAAACGCTGATCTGGCGTAAAACCGGCAATGGTTTGCTGTGGTTTATCTTTTGTGGCCGCTTTGTACGCTTTATAGGCCACGGTTAACCCGCCTAAGTCCGCGATGTTCTCACCTAAACCCAAAGCACCTTGCAGTGTTAAGTTATCAATAGGATTAAACGCATTGTATTGATCAATCATCCGCTGCGCGCGCTCGCTAAATTGCGCGGCATCGCTGGGTGTCCACCAATCACGCAAGTTTCCGTCACCATCAGAACGTCGACCTTGATCATCAAAACCGTGCGTAAATTCATGGCCAATGACACCACCAATGGCACCATAGTTAATGGCGTCATCCGCAGCCACATTAAAAAACGGGGGTTGTAAAATGGCAGCAGGGAAAACAATTTCATTCATGGTAGAGCTGTAATAGGCATTCACGGTTTGCGGTGTCATGCCCCATTCATCACGATTCACTGGCTGCCCTAAACGCGCCACCATGCGTTGGTATTCGCACTCGCTGCTGCGGCGTAAATTGCCAATAAGATCATTGGCATCAACTGTTAAACAGTCATAATTGCGCCAAACATCGGGATAACCGATTTTCGTATTAAACTTGGCTAATTTGGCCTGCGCTTCCACCTTAGTCGGTTCGCTCATCCATTCTAACTCAGCAATGGCGACCTTAAAGGAACCGCGTAGGTTTTCGATCATCTCGTCCATACGCGCTTTGGCTTCTGCTTTGAAGTAGCGATCGACATATTGCTTACCAACCATAAAACCTAAGCTGCTGTCCACCACACCCACTGCACGTTTTTCTCGGCTGCGCTGCTCTTGTAAACCACTGAGTGTTTTACCGTAAAATTCAAAGCTCGCTTGCACAAAAGGCTCACTTAAATTACTGGCATTACTGCGCAGTAAATGAAACTTTAAATAGGTTTGCCACTGTGCCACTGGCACATCACCCTGCATTTTGGCGAACGCCGTAAAATAAGATGGCTGACGTACCACGACTTCATTCACCTTATCCAGCTCGGCGGCGGCCATAAAACGCGGCCAATCAAAGCCCGGCGCCACTTGTTGTAACTCGGCTAAAGTGTATTTGTTATAAGTGGCATTACGATCACGATTTTGAATACGGCTCCACTGTGCTTCGGCCAGCTGCGTTTCTAACGCAATAATCTGCGCCGCAGCTTGCGCTGGATTATCCCAGCCGGCCAGCTGCCACAGGGTTTGAATAAAGTCGCTATATTGGCTTAACAGTTTTTTAGAGCGCTCATCATCTTTGAGGTAGTAATCGCGATCAGGTAAACCTAACCCCCCTTGGCTAGCACCTGTAATATATTGATCAGATTGACGTTGATCTTGACCAACGTAAACAGACACCGGTGTCCCAAAACGGTAACGCTGTAACTCGCCCCATAACTCGGCAAGATCTTGGTGTGTGCGTAACTGTTCAATACGCACAATGTCGCCCCGCAACGGATTTAACCCCAAGACGTTAATTAATGGCTCATTTAAGTAAGATGAATATAAATCAGCAATCTTTTGCGCATCAGAGCCCTTGGCATGCTCACCCGCCGCCAGCTCGCGGATAATCTCTAACACTTGTTTTTCGGCATTTTCACGCAGCTCATCAAAGCTACCCCAACGTGAACGATCCCCTGGAATTTCGGTGCTGTTTAACCAGTTACCATTAACAAAACGGAAAAAGTCTTGCTGAGGCGCTACCGTTTGGTCAAAGTTTTTTAACTCAAAACCGGCTTTCTGTTCTTGCATCGCCAGTGTTTGTGCGGTTTGTTCCACGGTCGGCTGACTGCTACAGGCCGCTAATCCCAACGCGGCAGCAATGCCCAGCGCCAGTAAAGAAAGTTTTTTCATCATAGTTCCTTGGTTTTTGTTTTATTGTTTTTAAAACGACTTGCCGAGTGTAGAAAAGGCCAGCGAAGCCTGTCCAGTAAACAGGATATTAGCCCTGCCGGCTGCGATAAACTTCGGTAGTTTTTGCCTTGATACGGTTTTACTTGAATTACGCCGCAAATTTCCGCAGGATCAGTGCATCATTTAGGTAATAGGACCTTGCTATGTTAGATACAGCGTTAAGCTCATTAACCGGTTTACCCTCTTTTTTGGCTTACTTTGCTTTGGCCATTATTTCTTTGCTGCTGTTTATTCGCTTATATAGCTGGGTAACACCGCACGATGAATTTGGTTTAATTCGAGCAAATAATCCTGCCGCCGCAGTGGCCTTTGCCGGCGCATTAATCGGTTTTGCGTTGCCACTGTCTAGCGCCATTACCCATTCATTGTCATTGTTAGATTGTGCCATCTGGGGTGCTGTGGCCTTGCTAGTGCAAGTGCTAACCTTTTTTGTTAGCCAGTTGGCCTTAAAACAACTACCAGAACGTATCACCAAAGGCGATATCGCTGCAGGGATTTTTTCTGCAGGCTGTTCAATCAGCGTCGGTATGTTAAATGCCGCCTGTATGAGTTACTAAGGAGCAGACCATGCCAAAAACCACATGTAAACGTAGCCGCAAAGCGGCGCTCATTTTTATGGTGCCCGCCGCCACCTTGTTACTACAAGGCTGTGGCCAAGAAAAAACGGTAGAAGCTCAGGTTTACAATACGCCAGATGAGTGTGCCGCTTTTTATAATCCACCGGCTCAATGCCAAGCTGCGTTTGAAGAAGCCGCCGCGTTGCATCCGCAAGTGGCCCCTCGTTATGCCAATAAACAAGAGTGTGAGGCTGACTTTGGTGCGGGCAGTTGCGAAACCGCACCGCAACAACAAAGTGCTCAAGGCAGTTTTTTTATGCCCATGATGATGGGCTTTATGGCCGGACAAATGCTCAATCGCGGTGGTATGGGCGCACAAGCGCCACAACAAAGCAGTGCAGCGGCGCGCAACAGTGTGCCGACACAACCGTTGTACAAATCACGGGACGATCGCGGCACTTTTCGCACCGCAAGCAATGCACCGGTTGCAAGCCAATCTGGCCCAACACAGGTTCGGCCATCAGCCGTGCAGCCTAAACCCGCCAGCTTAGCGCGTCGTGGTGGCTTTGGCTCACAAGCGCAGCAACGTGCCACTGCCGCACAGCGCAGCAGCAGCTACGGCGGTTAAGATGAAACGCATCCCCATTGCACCGCGCCCGGGTTGGCAAGATTTCGCTGAAAGTGTGGGCTTTGATTTTCATACCATAGATGGCGAAGCCTACTGGGATGAATCGGCTTATTATCAATTTAGTCTGGCGCAAATTGAGCAAGACTTAGAAGCGCCAACCGAAGAACTGCATCAAATGGCGCTGGATCTGATCCCCGACATTTTGCAGAGCGAGCAACAGCTAACGCAACTTGCCGTGCCTGAACGGTTTTGGGATGCGGTGCGCGATAGCTGGAATAATGCTGAACCCCACTTATACGGTCGCCTCGATTTCGCTTACAACGGCCAAGGCCCAGCTAAACTGTTAGAGTTAAATTACGATACCCCTACGTCCTTGTATGAAACGGGCTTTTTCCAGTGGGTATGGTTAGAAGATCAGCAGATGCGGGGGGGGCTACCCGCCAATGCCGATCAATTTAACTCTTTGCAAGATAAGTTAGAGCAAGCCTTTGCCGAATTACCCTTACCCCAACCGTTTTATTTTAGTAGCGTGACGCAAAGTATCGAAGATAAAGGCACCGTCGATTATCTGATGGATATTGCGCTGCAAAGCGGCCTAGACAGCCGCTATATTCAATTAGAACAACTGGGTGATATTGATGGTCAGTTAGTCGATTTAGCCGGTTTCCCGATCCAAGGGTTGTTTAAGCTATACCCGTGGGAATTTATGCTGCAAGAAGAGTTTGCCGCGACCTTACTGACTACAGAAACACGTTTCTTAGAACCGCTGTGGAAAACCTTGTTATCTAACAAAGGTATCTTGCCGCTGTTATGGCAAAAATATCAGGGCCATCCTAATTTATTACCGTCATTTTTTGATGACGGTAAAAAGCCATTAACACCCGGCTGGGTACGCAAACCGTTATTTTCGCGCGAAGGTGCCAATATCGAAATGATCACTCCGGATGGACAAAGCTTGCTTGAACCCGGCCCTTACAACGATAATGGCTATATACGACAAGCCTTTGCACCCTTACCCCGTTTTGGTGAACACTTCACCTTAATTGGCAGCTGGGTGGTCGGTGATATGGCCGCCGGTATTGGCATCCGTGAGGATAACAGCCTCATCACTAAAGATAGTTCTCGCTTTGTACCGCATATCATCCTAGATTAAAGAATAATTATTCACTTATTGTGGATATAAAGTCACTTTAATGCTATGTTGCATGCGTTATTTCCGTTCAAGTCTGGCAGTTTATGTTAATAGCTGCCAGACTTAACCTTAATTGCTAACCAAAGGATCTTCATCGCCCGTGCGCACTACTGAACTTGTCAGCGGTTTCCGCCAATCTGCCCCTTATGTGAATGCCCACCGCGGTAAAACTTTTGTCATCATGCTCGGTGGCGAAGCGATTATGCAATCGGGTATCCGCAGTATCGTTAACGACATTGCCTTGTTAAATAGCCTCGGTATTAAAATCGTTCTAGTGTATGGCGCTAGGCCGCAGATCAATCAGGCCTTGCAACAAGCCGGCTTAGAGCCGCAATACCATAATCGCGTGCGCGTCACTGACGACGAATCCTTTCGACTGATTAAGCAAGTCGCCGGTGCCTTACAATTAGATATTACCGCTCGCTTATCGATGAGTTTGAGCAATACGCCCATGCAAGGCGCACAAATTAACGTGGTGAGTGGTAACTTCGTTATTGCGCAACCGCTAGGCGTTGACGAAGGCGTCGATTATTTCCACAGTGGTAAAGTAAGACGCATTGATACCAACGGTATTCGTCGGCAACTAGACAACAACGGTATCGTACTGATGGGTCCGATTGCGGCGTCTGTCACCGGGGAAAGTTTTAATCTGACCGCCGAAGAAATTGCCACGCAGGTCGCGATCCGTTTAAAAGCCGATAAGATGATTGGCTTTAACGAAGCTGGGGGCGTTACTGACGAAGATGGGCAAATTACCGCTGAATTAATGCCAAACCGCGCTGAAGAAATTATGCAGCGATTAGCAGCAGACAGTGATGCGTGTGTGGGTACGGTAGCCTTTTTAAATGCCGCCATTACGGCGTGTCGAGCAGGCGTACCGCGCTGTCACTTGGTTTGTTACAACGAAGATGGCTCAATCTTACAAGAATTGTTCTCACGTGATGGTATCGGTACGCAAGTGGTTACCGAATCCGCAGAGAAACTGCGGCGCGCGGCGATCAGCGATATCGGTGGGATCCTTGATTTAATCCGGCCGTTAGAGCAGCAAGGCCTGTTGGTTCGCCGCTCACGCGAGCAATTAGAAATGGAAATTGAACATTTCACTCTGATCGAACGTGACGGTTTAGTGATTGGTTGTGCAGCGCTGTATCCGTTTCCTGAAGATAACGTGGGTGAGTTTGCCTGTTTAGCCGTGCATCCTGATTATCGCGATGCCGACCGTGGCAGCATCTTGTTAAAAAGCGTGATCCAGCAAGCACGGCAACGCAAGTATGACCGGTTATTTGCCTTAACCACGCGCAGCATTCACTGGTTTTTGGAGCAAGGCTTCCAGCTGGTGACTGTCGATGACTTACCTAGCCAGAAAAAGCAGCTGTATAATTACCAGCGCCGCTCAAAAATTTTAGCGCTCGATTTTTAATGCACAACGCCAGCTAAGCTGGCGTTGTTGTTTCAAACAAGGCTAAATCATCTCGATGCACGGCCACTTCACTTGGGCAATACCCTAACAAGCTGGCAATTTGCTGGCTTTTCGCACCACGAATTTTGGCCAGTTCTAAAGCACTGTACTGACTGATCCCCTGCGCCAGGGTAAGCCCCGCCTCTGTTTGCAGCAATACTGCATCACCTTTGTCAAAATGGCCTGCCGTAGCGGTAATGCCCGAAGGTAATAATGACGCACCGCGTTGCTGTAATGCTAGGGCCGCGCCCGCATCAACCACAATGCTTCCCTGCGGTTTTAAGTTGTGCCGCAACCAATGTTTCTTGGCGCTGATGCGTTCTTGTTGCCGCTGAAACAAGGTACCACAGTGCCGATCGGCTAATAACTCATCAAAGGTTGTGGCCTTTTGTCCATTAATAATCAGCGTATCAATACCGGCTTTAGTGGCTTTATCTGCCGCTTGAATTTTCGTTGCCATACCGCCTGTGCCAATGGCATGGTGGCTGCCGCCCGCCATCGCATAAATAGCGGGGGTAATATGCTCAACCAAGGGAATAAGCTTGGCATCTGGCGTAGTACGCGGATTGGCATTAAACAAACCGTCAATATCAGAGCAAATTAATAAAGCGTCAGCATCGGCTAAAATCGCGACCATCGCGGCGAGATTATCGTTATCGCCCACTTTTAATTCCGCTGTGGCTACCGTGTCGTTTTCATTGACTATCGGCAGCACCTGATTTGCTAGCAAAGTACGCAAGGTGTTATCGATATTCAGATAACGGCGCCGATCTTTTAAATCATCGTGGGTCAGTAAAACCTGCGCACAATCAAAATCAAAAAGTTGTGCCCAGCAAGCCATCATACGGCTTTGCCCTACTGCCGCCATCGCTTGTTTAATGTTAATCGGCAAAGGTAACTGCTTAAAACTAATCGCATTGCGCCCAGCAGCGACACTGCCTGATGAAACCAGCACCACTTCAGTACCTGCAGCGCGACACTCGGCAATAAAGCGCGCAATCGACAATAAATAGCGTGTTGAACAGCCGTCTGCCGAAGGTGCAATTAAAGCACTACCCACTTTTAACACTATACGTTTCCAACCTCGAACGGGCATATCCTGCATCCTTAGCACACATTTAACTTGCCTAGCTTAAAGTTTGGAAGTCTATATGTCTATTGCTATTTATCTGCTAACACTGATATCAATTCAGCCATGATTCAGCCGCTAAGCTTAAGCTTAGACTTAATTACCTTGCTTCACGGAGTAACACCATGAATTTAAAAGTCACTACCGCCTTAATGATGTCAGCCAGCTTAGTCTTAGCCGGTTGTGCAAACATGGAAAACCAAAATACTGCTCGCGGTGCCGCTATTGGTGCCGTTGTCGGTGCCGTTGCTGGTAAAGCTACGGGTAACCATAAAGACAAACGCATCGTCATTGGTGCTGCCGTAGGCGCCTTAGCCGGTGCTGCCGTAGGTAGCTATATGGATAAGCAAGAAAAAGCCCTGCGCGAAGAGCTCAGTGGCTCAGGCGTTAAAGTGATCCGCAATGGCGATAAACTGATGTTGGATATCCCGGCTCAGCTGACCTTCGAGATTAACCGCTCAGACGTGCGTGCCAGCTTATACCCTGTATTAAACGATATCGCCAAAGTATTGCGCGATTATCCCAAAACCATGTTAGTGATCGCTGGCCACACCGATGATACCGGTACACGCCAATACAACATGACTTTATCTACCGCCCGTGCTGATGCCGTGAAAAATTACCTGGTGGCGCAAAGTGTGCAGTCGATACGTTTAGAAACCATTGGTTATGGCCCAGATTACCCTGCTTTACCGAATAATTCAGATGCCAATCGTGCAGCAAACCGCCGTGTCGAAATTCATATTGAACCAGTAGTTGAATAAACTAAAAGCCTTAAACAAAAACGCAGCCTAAAGGCTGCGTTTACTATTTTAATATTTTACCCATGCAACTTTTAGCTTTAGCTAACTCAACACTAAAAGCAGACTTAAAGTAAAATGGATATCAGCGAATTATTTCTTACCTAATCTTGTTCTAACCGCCATGATTAATCCAAAACCAAACAGTAACAATGTTGCTGGTGCTGGCACGGCAACAGTGTCAGAAACAGAATTAGCACCAGGACCTGTTCGATATAATTCAGCAACACTTGCCGCACTTAGCAAGCTATCATTCCATATTTGAATATTATCAATGTAACCTGTGTAGCTTTCTGTTGTTGCTCTGTTAATACCCACTCTGAAGTTTTGTAACCCGCCTGGGTTATAACCAATGTTTTGGACGAAAACACCATTAAAATATAAGCGGGCATTACTTCCACTAAATTTTTGCACAACGATATGCTGCCAATCATTCGCAACCGCCGCACCAATAGTTGAGTTAGCACCGTTAGCAGAGATCAGTCTATAATCGCCATTAAAGCTGTCTATTTGCCAAGAGTTAGCGGTGGAAGAACCTGCTAAATTTGAAAATATTCCTTTAAATTGGCCTTGGTTTGCTTGCTCAGTAAAAAGCCATAGAGACAAAGTCCAATCCGTTAAACCCCCTGGCCCGGCAACGTTCAAATAATTTGCACTGTTACCATCAGAGAAATATGCTTGTTTAGAAAAGTCCGCTGTACCAACTGTGGCTAAATTGTAAGCGGATGAAGCGGTGTTGTTGGCAGCATTTCCGTCAAAATCATAAGCGGCAATCAGGCCTGCTGACGCTTGTGTAGAAATGGCTGCCATTGCTGCAAATGCTAAGAGCCGAACAAATTTCATAGTGCTTATCCCTAAATTAAAATTGCCATTATTGTTAAGTGAAAAATGCTTAATAATACAAAAGCACTACCCAAGCAAAAAAGATGCCAAAGATCAAACTATTGATTTTTATGGAATTAAAAAATTAGCTATCTGCAGATTGTAAAAAATCCTGACGTTTACAAAATAGCCACAACGCTTTTGGCAGGGGGACACGTTTATCTATTAATCATAAGAAATAATCAGTAGGCTCGGCTTTTAATCGCTTGGCTAACCATGGCGGGAACGATAAAGGGTGACTCAGCGTGTTTAGCTAAAATGTGTTGTCTTGGCATCAACCATCTTTAGAATGCATTACTAAACACTTTCTTTGTGATAAAAAGCTTAGCTGTTCATGCTGTATATTTGACGATATGCCACCAAGCAGCCATAGTGGTGGTATTACAATCGGCATTCATTTTTCAATGGCAGTAACGTTTTATGCGCTTGTCTCTGGTCATTTTACTGCTAACGGCTTTTAGCATCAGCGCTTCAGAAAACCTGAGTGACCACGAAACGTTTTGTCAGCAAGACAACACGATAAGCTGTGAGCACTATCTGCAACAGCAACTTACTGCAACAACCCCCTACAGCAATAATTGGTTTCGGATAAAAGCCTACCAACTCAATTATCTGTTTGATAAAAATCAATTTTTACAATTACAACATGAAGCAGAGTATTTATTAACGCAGCCCGCCATGCCTGATGTGTTTCGGGTACAACTGTATTTTTACTATGCTAAGGCGCTGTTTTATTTTAAAAAAACCGATGAAGCAAAAATCTATGCTGCCAAGGCAGTGGCTATCTTAAAGGAGGTTTACGCTGCGTTTGGTAATCCACTGCGAATAGTCGAGCTAGCCAATCTGCATTACTATTTAGGCGAACTAGATCAGGCAGAGCAACTCCTGCGTTTTGCTCAATCGCACTATTCTAAAAGTATCGATCCTCTGTTCTTATTCGAACTTAATTCTAATTTGGCGCATATCAGCCATCAGCGTGATGATTTAACGTCTGCAGCGGCTTACCGTGCCGACGCATTAGCGGCTGCCATTTCGCTTGGGCATACTGGCAAAATGATTATCGGGATGGGCAATCTGGCCCGCACACAACAACTACTAGGCCAGTTAGCGGCGGCAGATCAGCTTTACCAAGACTCGCTAAAGTATACCGCCGAGCCAGAGCACCAAGTACAACACCATATTCATCTGCTGCGACTGACAGAAATAAACTTACAACTGAATCGGCCAACATTGGCTCGCGATTATTTTCAACAAATCGAGCCGAAACTACTTTCATCTTTTCATATGACGCTTTATCAACAATTCGGCACTAGCTTGGCGCAATTTACCGCTCAGTAAAGTCGAGTATTGATTCTTGCCATAAGAGTAACAAAACACCCAAACCACAAGGTTTAGCGAACTTAATACCGCTTAATTTGCTTGCTGCTGCGCAGCATTATAAGCTTGCGTGCCCCACAATGGCACCGTAGACAAGCTGTGTTTAAAGCTGCCCGAGGTTTCTTTGGTTGAATACGCCAGATACATCAATGTCTGATTTTCAGCATCGAAAATACGCCGAATTTTCATGCTTTTAAAAAAGATGCTTTTTGATTTGGTAAACAGTACCTCACCGCTTTTGCTCTTATCTATTTTAGCAATCATCTCAGCAGTAATCGGGCCTGTTTGGCGACAAGAAATACCGCTATCAGAAGGGTCTGAAAGATTTAGATTGGCTTCAATACTGGAGACATGACAAGTCACACCGGTGACCAGCGGATCAGTAAAGGCATCAAGTTTAATATCCTTAGTGGTAAAGACGCCTAATGACACGTCACCCACTTCATTGCGGTTACAACTGACCAATAATAACAACAGTAAAACACCGAACAGTAAGCGCATGTGAAGGTCTCCCTAGTTAAATAAGTGCATTGCTGCAAGCTACCGCAGCTAACAGTATAGGTACCAGTAAAACACACCGGCGCAATTGTTGTCAGTATTTAAGCATACTGTGCCACTTTCAAGGCCTGACCCCATGCAGATAAAAACCACATACGGTGCCTTTACGTATGGCATACTGCGTCATCTAGGTTGTCGGCGGGTTTGGCTGTCAGCATGGTTAGTCTTTTTAAGCTCGGAAATACCCTATATGTATCTGATTTGTTTTGACTTGGACGGCACCCTGTTAAACAACGCCTCTGAGATCTCCCGCTTTACCTACGACACCTTACAACTGTTAAGTGAGAAAGACATTGCCTTCACCATTGCCACCGGGCGCACTATGCTGTCGGCACAGCGAGCGGTGGCGGGTCATAAATTTGTGTTACCGCAAATCTATAATAATGGCGTAACTATCTGGGATCCGAACACCCAGCAACTGACCTTAGAGAACATCTTAGAGCAGACTGAAATTAATACTATTCTTGAGCTTGCACTGCGCCAAGGGATCTCGCCCTTTGTGCACGTGATTGCACAGCACCAGCATGTGGTGTTTCATGCTGAAACCCAGCACGATGTGGAAAAAAGACTGGTCGAAAAGTACTTTAGCGACACGCCACAACAGCTACTGCCGCTGCACGCCTTAGCGCCTGAGCATCAAGTCACTAATATCAGCATGATTGGCGAGGCAGCCACCATTCATGCCATGTGGCTAAAATTAAACACCTATCCAAACCTGATTGCCTACTCAGGCCCTGCCATTGAGGGGCCGCAATATCGTTGGATGGATGTGCATCATTACCAAGCTAATAAAGGCAAGGCCGTCGCGCAGTTGAAAAAACAACTGGGTGCCAGCAAAGTCATTTGTTTTGGGGATGGTGATAACGATTTAAGTATGTTTGCTTGTGCTGATGAAAGTTACGCCCCCGCCAATGCCATTGACGAAATTAAGCAAGTGGCCAGTGCGGTAATTGGGCATCACCATGAAGATGGCGTCGCGCATTTTCTACGCGAACGTTTCTCTTTATAAACAATAACGCCTGCAATGGCAGGCGTTATGATTAGCGGCGCGTTTTAACTACTTCGTGGCAAAGGCTTTTTTAACAAAGTTAGGCAAGGCCGCGGCGGCTTTATGCACCTCAACGTTGTAATACTCGGTATCAAAGCCAGCGGTCGCCGCCGCTTCTTCGCGAAAACCGTTAAACTCACCGCTTTTCTTCGCCAAGGTACAGGTCCACCAGCCAGAGGGATAAACCATTTGCGGGAAGTTCAGCGTTTGCAAACTGGCAAAACCGGCATCGCTCATCGCTTGACGCATCGCGGTTAATAACGGCATATGAATCAGTGGCGATTCACTTTGTTGCACTAAGATACCGTCACTGGCTAGCGCCGCTAAGCAGCTAGCATAAAAGGCACGGTTAAATAAGCCTTCGCCTGGGCCAATCGGATCGGTAGAATCAACAATAATCACATCAATGGAGCCGGCAGCCGCTTCACGCATAAATTTAATGCCGTCTTCAAATTTCAGCGTGGCGCGTGGGTCATTATTCGAGGCACACAGCTCAGGGAAATATTTTTCCGCCATACGCGTGACTTGCTCGTCGATATCAATTTGCGTCACGCGTTCAACACCTGGGTGTTTTAACACTTCGCGTAAAGTGCCGCAGTCACCGCCACCAATAATCACCACATTTTTTGGGTTAGGATGCGTGAAAAGTACAGGGTGACTCAGCATTTCGTGATATAAGAAGTTATCACGGCTACTGAGCATGATAACGTCATCAATCACCATTAAATTACCAAAATGCGTGGTTTCGTACATGGCAATTTTCTGAAATGGTGACTGCACTTCGTCCAATTTCTTGGTAATCGCTAGACCAAACACACTACCACTGTCGGCAAACACCTCAGTAAGCCACTTTTTGTCATTAATTACTGACATAATTTCCCCCTGCATCGTATAAGGGGCGTATTCTGCCTGTGTTGCAGGCCACATACAAATTTTTTGGGCAATTTTGCTGCACCAACCCGTTATAGGCTTTAAACTATAGCAGTTAATTTTTTTGAGGAAGCACAATGTCAGCTTGGGGTTTTGAAAAAGCGCGATCGATTTATAACGTGGCAGTCTGGAGTGAAGGCTATTTTGACGTCAATCAGGACGGTGATCTTATTGCCTACCCAGACCAAGATCACAGTAAAAACGGGATCAGCTTTCCCGAGCTTACGCAGCGTTTCAAAGAAGAAGGCTTAACCTTACCAGTTTTAGTTCGCTTTACCGATATTTTGCAGCACCGGGTTGATACGTTAATTAAGTCGTTTCAACTGGCCAAAGCAGAAAAAGAATATAAAGGGCAATACACTGCTGTTTACCCCATTAAGGTAAACCAGCAGTTCTCTGTGGTAAAACGTTTAATTAGCCACGACAGCGGCAAGGTCGGCTTAGAAGCCGGCAGTAAGCCTGAATTAATGGCGATTCTTGGGGTGACTGAGCAACCGCTGCAAATCGTTTGTAATGGTTATAAAGACAGCGAATTTTTACGCTTAGCCACCATCGGCCAAATGATGGGCCACACCGTGTATGTGGTGGTAGAAAAACTGTCTGAGCTTAAAACGCTGATCCGCGAAATTGATAACTTAGGCGCAGCACCGCGCATTGGTATTCGTATTCGCTTAAACTCGGTAGGTAAAGGCAAATGGCAAAACACCGGTGGTGAAAAGGGCAAGTTTGGCTTAACCGCTACCCAAGTATTGCAAGCGATTGACGTACTGCGTGCAGCGAACAAGCTCGACCTGCTGCAATTAGTGCATTTTCATATCGGCTCACAAATTGCCAATATCCGTGATATTCACAACGCTATACGTGAATGTGCACGTCACTATGCAGAATTACGCACCCTTGGCGTGCCGATTACCACGGTTGATGTGGGTGGTGGCTTAGGTGTCGACTATGAAGGGTCGAAATCGCGCTCAGCCTGCTCGATGAACTACACCATGATGGAATATGCTCGCAACGTGGTAAACGGCTTAAAAGAAGTCTGTGACGAGTACGACTTACCCCATCCGAACATTATTACCGAATCGGGCCGCGCCATGACCGCGCACCATGCGGTATTGGTTACCGATGCGATTGATATTGAACGCGCACCGGGTTTAGTCAATTTACCTGAGCCCAGCGAAGATTCACCCACGGTGATCTTAGGTTTGTGGGAAGCTTATCAAAGCGTCACGCCACGTTCTGCGGTAGAAGCCTATCATGACGCCATCCACTATTTTACCGATGCGCATGCGCAGTATGTACACGGTTTATTAACGCTGCAAGATTGGTCGTTATTAGAGCAAATTTACTTCGCTACCATTAACAAAGTGCGCGCGAATTTAGATTTATCGGCACGTTCGCATCGCAGTATTCATGATGAGCTAAACGAAAAGCTGGCAGATAAGCTGTTCGTTAACTTCTCGCTGTTTCAATCGATGCCCGATGCTTGGGGTATCGACCAACTATTCCCAGTAATGCCACTCGAGCGGATGAACGAGCCACTGAATCACCGCGCTATTATTCAAGATATTACCTGTGACTCAGACGGTATGCTAAAAAGCTATGCCGATGGTAATGGTATTGAATCCAGTTTACCGCTGCCAGAATACAGTGATGATAAGCAGTATTTACTCGGCATGTTTATGGTCGGTGCCTATCAAGAAATCTTAGGTGATTTACACAACTTGTTTGGTGACACCGATTCAGTGCACGTTGAACTGACGGATGATGGCAGCTACAAGCTAACCAATATCATCAAAGGCGACACTGTTGCTGATGTATTACGCTATGTGCAGTTTGATGCGAAGAAGCTGATTGCCTCTTACACTAAACAGCTGGCGAAACTTGAAATGGAAAGTGAGCGAAAAGATGAACTGCTGGATGAATTAAAAGCCGGCGTTTATGGTTATACCTATTTCGAAGATTAAGCTAGAATAGCAACTGATCGGACGAGTAACGCAGCTTATTAGCGCGTTACTCGTCTTACATTTATTTCCTGTTGCCGCCTCGGCAACACTAAATAATCAGGTGCGTTATGTTGGCGTTTTTACCCAAACCCCTTGTCGGTGTGCTCTCCATCCTACTCTATACCCTTAATACCTTATTCTGGTTTGTCCCTGTTTTGTTACTGGCTATCCTGAAGTTGCTGCCAATACCACTTTGGCAAAGCGGCCTCACTTATCTGCTGGATGCCTGTGCCGTATGTTGGATCAGCGTCAATAACTTCACCACGGCATTATTCACCCGTATTCGTTGGCATGTTCAAGGTATCGAGCAACTGTCGCGTAAAGAGTGGTATTTGATTATTGCTAATCACCAATCTTGGGCAGATATCTTGGTATTACAGAAGATTTTTAATCGCAAAATTCCATTTATTAAATTTTTTCTGAAAAAAGAACTGCTGTATGTGCCGTTTCTGGGCATTTGTTGGTGGGCGCTCGATTTTCCTTTTATGAAGCGTTACAGCAAAAGCTTTTTACAGAAAAACCCGCATTTGCAGGGTAAGGATATCGAAACTACGCGCAAAGCCTGTGAAAAATTCCGCTATAAGCCGGTCTCGATTATGAATTTTGTTGAAGGCACCCGCTTTACCAAGGCGAAGCACCAACAGCAGCAATCGCCATTTGCGCACTTACTGAAACCCAAAGCCGGCGGTACCGCCTTTGTGCTTGGCGCCATGGGCCAACAACTGCATAAGCTGCTAGATGTGACCATTTATTATCCGCAAGGGATCCCAACATTTTGGGATTACGTCTCAGGCAAAGTTCATGCTATAACAGTAAAGGTTCAGGTATTGCCCATTACAGAAGATTTGATTGGCGACTACAACGATCCTGCTTACAAAGCACATTTTCAGCAATATATTAATCAGTTGTGGTTAAATAAAGATCAACAACTGGCCGAGCTAGATAAAAACAGCCAGTAAACAAGGAGTGGACGATGTTAAGCATATTGCCAGGGTTTCTGTTATTGCCGATAAGTTTTAGCTTATTTGCGCTTAATTTGGCATTTTGGGGCATCATCGTCACCCCGCTGGGTTTATTAAAATTATTGATCCCAAACGCCGCCGCCCACCGCTTGATTGCCAAGCTGGGTCGCTTTTGCTATCGCGGCTGGACCCGGGTTAATACGGGGCTGATTAATCTGTTTAACGATGTCGATTGGCAAATTAGCGGTGAGCAGCAACTGGATAAAGAAAGCTGGTATTTGCTGATCGCCAATCATAAAAGTTGGTTAGATATTCCGGTGGTCAGTACTTTTGCCGCTAAGTTGATCCCTGAACCCAAGTTCTTTTTAAAAGACCAATTAAAATGGGTGCCCTTTTTAGGCACTGGCTGCTGGGCCTTGGATATGCCTTATATGAAGCGCTATAGCGCAGCGACCTTGGCAAAGCGCCCTGAGTTAAAAGGCAAAGATATCGAAACAACGCGTAAATCTTGCGCCAAATTTCGCCACGCTCCCACCACTATTATCAATTTTGTGGAAGGCAGCCGTTGTACTGCACAAAAACAAAGATTACGGCAAAGCCCCTATAGCCATTTACTGCCGCCGAAAGCCGGCGGTATTGCCTTTACCCTGGCCAGCATGGGTGAGCAGTTTAACGCCATCTTAGATATCACGCTGATTTACCCCGATAACCAGCACAATATTGCACTTGATATGTTGATGGGCCGTTTAAAACGCGTGGTGATCAAAGCCGAGATTTTAGCCGTTGATCAACACGTCATGGGTGATTACTTTAACGATGCGGTATTTCGCGAGAATTTTCAGCAATGGCTGAATCAGCGTTGGCAGTTAAAAGATCAATACATTAGTGCTTATTATCAGCAGCAACAAAGCGATACGTTTAAACAACCTATCCGCTGTTAATCTTCAGCAACATG
Organism: Rheinheimera sp. UJ51; assembly: GCF_020819615.1. Taxonomy (NCBI): domain Bacteria; kingdom Pseudomonadati; phylum Pseudomonadota; class Gammaproteobacteria; order Chromatiales; family Chromatiaceae; genus Rheinheimera; species Rheinheimera sp. UJ51. The sequence goes on along the minus strand of NZ_JAJHOG010000002.1, from coordinate 43,198 downwards.
GCCGTAAGCTGGCCTGTTGCTGAGAAACCGCTGGCCATCATTGGCTTGGCCGTTAAACAGCGGGGTTTAAACTGGCTTGCAGTAATAAATTACGTGGGGTCAGCTGATAATCACAAAAGGCTTGCACGCTCACCTGATAACCGTGTTGTTGCAAGTACAAGGCTCTATCAAGCACCAAATACAGCTCTAATGGCCGCCGAAACAGGTGCCGAATGGCATCTAACCGCTGTACCAACAGATAACGCGCCTCACCAGCCGCTAAATAACTCGGCCAGTCTGTAACTGCAGGTGCTGTTAAATGCTGTAAGCTGGCCGCCATCTTGGCAAACGCAGCAAAATCGCCACTAAACCACTGCTTGGGTAACGAAGGTAACGGTTGATATGCCCGCTGCCCCGTATGCTGAGCTCGCCATTCATCATAGGCCAAACGCCAAGTCACTTCGGTTTGCCGCAAACGACTGACCCGCTCACCCGCTGTAACTTGCCCTTGCACCGCCAGTTTTAAATCTTGCCGACTTAGCGCTAACGCATCGGCTTGTGCCTGTTTAGATAACGGCTGATAGTCTGAGCTGCTAATTAAATGATAGCAACAGGGGGCAACTTGTAACTGTTGGCAGCGATGGGCTACCGCCACCGTGAGTAATTGCAGATGGAGTTGACCGCAAGCATGCAAGGCCAGCACTTGTTGGTCGGCATGCACTGCCGCCGCCCCCGCAGCAGTTAGCACATCCGCCTGAATAAACTGCTGTGAAATCTTATGCTGTGAAGCTAAAGCACTGCCCGCCTCACATAAGCTTGGCTGCCATTCGATACTCGTCACGGTGCGGCTAGATTGTGCGGCAAACAGCCGGCCTAAATGGCCTTTACCTGCGCACCATTCCAGCACCGGCAACGCTTGCTCAGGAATAAACTGACAAAACTGCTGAATTTGCGTGAGCTTACGACCATGAATACCATTCGTTAACCAAAATGGCCAGATGCTGCTGTCTGCATCACGCTGGGCTTTCAGCCACAAAGGTAAGTCTGTCAGCTCTGGAAAATACTCGGCAAAATAGTGGCGTTGTTGCTGCGGATCCTGATCTAGCACCGCGAGCTCACTGGCGCCAAGTTGCGACAGTTGTGCATTCAAGGCTGGTGAGAAGGGTAATGTCAGGCAGTCCATCGGTGAGAACTGCCAATACTGGCGATAGCGCTGCAATACACTGCTGAGCTGCTGAAACAACTCAGACAGCGCACTGCCCTGCAGCGGTGCGTTCGACATTAATACAACAGGGCGTATAAACGACGACGATATTGGCTGGCCAACGGATCACCTTTCGGCAATGCCGCCAAAATATCTAAATACAATTTTTTGCTCTGACCAAAATTAAGATCTTGCTGCAAAATGTTCAATAATAAGGCCAGCGCCTCTTCTGAACGCAACACCGCCTGATATTGCACCGCTAATTGTTCGATAAGGTGTTTATCTTCTGGCGCAGCGGCTAATTGTGCTTCTAATGCTTGGATCTCAGGGGTATTGGTGGCTTGCTGGGCTAATTCTAATTTGGCTAACACGGTTTTGTACAAGGCGTCTTGATCCGCTAAACGCACTTCCGCTAACAGCTTTTCAGCCTGAGTCAACTGACCTAAGCTAATTGAGCAATCCGCTAACCAAATTTTAATTTCCACTCGCTCTGGTGCCAGCGTTAAAGCCTCAGCTAATAACGGATAAGCGGCGTTCATCTGCCCAGCTTCTAATTGTCGCTGCGCTTTCGCTAGCAAGTCATCTTCTGGCTTGGGTAAGTAAGCGGCCAAGCGTTGTAGAATTTGTTGTTCGGTTTCGACACCGGCAAAACCATCAACCGGTTGGCCTTCTTTAATAAACATGACGGTGGGCAACGATTGCACACCAAATTGCATGGCTAAATCTTGCTCTGCATCGCAATCCACTTTCGCCAAACACAGTTGCTTGGGATATTGCTGCACTATTTTGCTTAATGTTGCCGTGAGCTGCTGACAGCCGGTACTACGAGCCGACCAGAATTGAAAAAGCACTAACTGTTGCATCGAGCGATCGAGGATCTCCCGCGCATTCATCATGGTGACGTCAACAATAGGGTTTTGCATTAGCGGTAAATCCTGTAACAAAAGTGATAGTTGATACTATGGTGGCGCCGCCGCCCTTTTTAAAGCAGTAAAGATGGCTAAAAAGTGAAAAAGGCATCGACATTCCCAAGCAGTTGCCGTAAATTAATTAAGCGCACAAAAAACGCCAGCAGAGCCATAAAGAAAGCGCAGGAACTGTAGCGAAAAGCTTACGCTTCCCGACATACCAGCCCACGTAGCACCACTGACAATCCGATAACGGAATGTCGGCAGTTTTTAGTATTTAATGCCTTAAAACTGCTTTTACCTCAGCAACTGATGAGATACTACATTATGACAAGCCAATCCAAACAAGCCGAGATGTTATCGGGCGCAGCTATGGTAATCCGCGCGCTGGCCGATGAAGGGGTAGAATACGTCTATGGCTATCCCGGTGGCGCTGTGCTGCATATTTATGATGCGCTGTTTCAACAAACTCAAGTCAAGCACGTGCTGGTGCGCCACGAGCAAGCCGCCACGCATATGGCCGATGCCTATGCCCGTGCTACCGGTAAAGCCGGTGTGGTGCTCGTGACTTCAGGTCCGGGTGCCACTAACGCCGTCACCGGTATTGCCACCGCCTATATGGACTCGATCCCAATGGTAGTGCTCACCGGCCAAGTGATGAGCCATTTAATCGGCGAAGATGCCTTCCAAGAAACCGATATGCTCGGTATTTCCCGGCCGATCGTCAAACATAATATGTCGGTGCGACGCCCTGAAGATATTCCGGCTCTGATTAGAAAAGCCTTTTATATTGCGCAAAGCGGTCGCCCAGGCCCGGTAGTGCTCGACATCCCGAAGGATATGACGATCCCAAGCCAAACCTTTGCTTATGATTACCCAAGCGAAGTGAAACTGCGTTCATACCAGCCAAAATTAAAAGGCCATAGCGGCCAGATTAAAAAAGCCGTTACCGCGTTATTAGCCGCGAAAAGACCGATCATTTATGCCGGCGGTGGTGTCATCATGGGCCGTGCATCAGACGAGCTCACTGAATTAGCGCAACTGTTAAATGTGCCCGTAACCAACACCCTGATGGGCTTAGGGGCTTATCCGGGTGATGATAAACAATTTGTGGGTATGCTGGGTATGCACGGCAGTTACGAAGCCAACCAAACCATGCACCACGCTGATGTTATTCTAGCCGTAGGTGCGCGTTTTGATGATCGCGTGACCAACAACACCAAAAAATTCTGCCCCGATGCCACGATTATTCATATTGACGTTGATCCGGCCAGTATTTCTAAAACCGTTAACGCGCATATTCCGATTGTCGGTTTAGTGCAGCCGGTGCTAGAAGAAATGCTTGGCCTGGTGAAGCAGAAAAAGAAAAAACTGGACGAAGCCGCGCTATCAAGTTGGTGGCAACAAATTAATGCTTGGCGTGCCGTGCACGGTGGCCGTTATGACACCACCACCTCACAAATCAAGCCACAGCATGTCATTGAAATGGTGAGCAAAATTACTAAGGGTAATGCCTTTGTCTGTAGTGATGTTGGCCAACATCAAATGTTCGCGGCGCAGTATTACAAATTTAACAAACCGAATCGTTGGATTAACTCGGGTGGCCTTGGCACCATGGGCTTTGGTTTACCTGCGGCAATGGGCATTAAATTAAACTTCCCTGATGACGATGTGGTGTGTGTTACCGGTGAAGGCTCTATTCAGATGAATATTCAGGAGCTATCAACCTGTAAACAGTACGGGCTGGGTGTAAAAATCATCAACCTGAATAACGGCTATTTAGGCATGGTGAAGCAATGGCAAGATATGAATTATGAATCGCGCTATGCCAGCTCTTATATGGATTCACTACCTGACTTTATTAAGTTAGCCGAAGCCTACGGCCATGTCGGTATTCGCGTAACGAAACCAGAAGAACTTGAGCCGGCCCTAGAGCGTGCTTTTGCTCTCAAAGATCAGTTGGTGTTTTTAGATATTCATATCGATCCGAAAGAGCATGTTTACCCGATGCAAATTCCAGGCGGTGCCATGAATGAGTTATTTTTAAGTAAGACAGAGAGGACTTAACCATGCGACATATTATTTCTGTTTTACTCGAAAACGAATCGGGTGCTTTAGCGCGTCTTGTCGGTTTGTTTGCTCAGCGCGGTTACAACATTGATTCGCTCACCGTAGCGCCAACGGAAGACGCCACGCTTTCGCGTTTAACCTTGGTCACGCACGGTAATGATCAAGTGATTGAACAAATTACCAAGCAGCTGCATAAACTGATTGAAGTAGTGAAACTGACTGATCTTAGCGAATCAGCGCACATTGAACGCGAATTGATGCTGGTAAAAGTGAAAGCCGCCGGCAACCAACGCGACGAAGTAAAACGCTGTGCGGATATCTTCCGCGGCCAAATTGTTGATGTTTCTGCCAATACCTATACCGTGCAATTAGTAGGTACCAGCGACAAACTGGATGCGTTTATCCAAGCATTAAGCGGCTCGCAAATTTTAGAAGTGGTGCGAAGCGGCGTATCGGGTATTTCACGCGGTGAAAAAACCTTAGCGATGTAACCCGCGTTAAGCTTACAAAACGGCGACCTAGGTCGCCGTTTTCTTTGGCTGATGACGGCCATACACCCACTGAAACAACGGCGAAGCCATCAAAGTGGTGACAATAGCCATCACCACCATAATTGAAAATAGCCCTTGTTGAATAATGCCGTAATTCAACGCAATATTAATAATAATCAGCTCCATCAACCCCCGCGCATTCATCAAGGCACCCACCGCTAAGGCGGTTGGATTATCCGCACCGTTCCAACGGGCCGCCGCCCAACAGGCGACAAACTTGGCTAGAATAGAGCACACTAAAATAGCCAAGGTAATCAACAGTAAGTTACCGGAAGCCAGCACATCTAAACGGGTATTTAAGCCTGAATAAGTAAAAAACATTGGCAACAATAACAAAATGGTAAGGCGCTCTAATCGCTTGCGCAGCAACTCGGCCATCAGGCCGCGCGGAATGGCGATACCCAATAAGAACCCGCCAAATACCGCATGCAAGCCCACCCAATCCATACTCCACGCCGACAGAGCGAACAACAGCATTATAAATACAAAAGGCGGCCACTGTAATTGTTGCTGCTGCGCCACCCGATCTGCCAAGGGTTGTAACCAGCCACGTACCTGGGTTAGCATCAACAACGCATATAAACCGCCCCCCACCAAAGCGGTTAACAGTACACTGATGCCACCGCCAAAACTGGCCAGTACCAGCGCTAAAATTAACCAGGCCGCGGCATCATCTATGGCACCGGCGGCCAAAGCCATGGTGCCCAGTGGCGTATTAGCAAGGCCACGCTCATAAATAATACGGGCCAGCATGGGAAAGGCGGTAATCGCAATGGCAGCACCTAAAAAGAGCGCAGCATTAAAATAGCTGATACCGGGGGCAAATAAGCCTGGCTGCGCTAACAGCCACAGGCAGAGCAAAGCCGCCACAATAAAAGGCACCAGCATACCAGCCAGCGACACTGAAATGGCACTGCGCGCATGTTGCTTAAATAACCGCGTATTAAACTCTAAGCCGACTAAAAACATATAGAGGCCGACACCTAATTGCGCACCAAAATACAGCCAACTGCGTGTTTCAGGGATAAAAATACTTTGTTGAAGGGCGGGCAAAAACCAGCCAAACAAGGAAGGGCCGAGCGCCACACCGGCAATCATCTCACCGACGACTTTCGGTTGCCCGACAAACTGAGCCAACCGACCAAATAGCTGAGCCGCCATTAAAATCAGGGCTAACTGCGCAACAAACAACAAGATTAACTGCCAAAGAGACACCCTGAACTCCTAATACCCATGGTTAACCGAGTAAGCCTAGATACCAACACAAGAACAATACGGCAAAACCAAACAAATAACTCAGTCCAAGCCAACTTAATAGGGTTAACCCTTTCGATAATGGCGGCATGCCTGCCCCACGCAGTAAACTAAAATTAAGCCAAGCAAAAACGGGAGTAGTTAAAAAGGCTAAGGTCATGGCGAAGGTCAACATCGGGCCGAGTGCCGAACGGAAAAACAAGATCACCGCCATGCCACAAAGTGCCTGCACGATTAGCCAACTGCTTAAGCTCAGGCGATTATCCACTTTTTGCCAACCCAACAAATAAAACGATTTATTCAGGGTTCGTGCGTACCCATCCAACACGGTGATGGTGGTACCAAACATACATAAAAAGGCAATCAGCGATACCAGTGGCTTTGACCATGCGCCAATGGTTGCGCCATACATATCGACCAATTGTTGGGCAAAGGCAGCACCGGCCAAGGCAATCGGCTGCGCAGTACCGTATTGCACTAACGCCCCTAAGGATACAAAAACTAACGCCAAACCTGCGGTTAACCAATAACCGAGGTTAAAATCAAACAGGCCCTGAGCACGCGTTACCGGTTGTCGCCGCTGTTTCGCGGTTAGCCACAATGAGCTGATCGCCGAAATCTCAATCGGTGCGGGCATCCACCCCATTAACGCCACTAAAAAACCTAGCATCACTAATTGCCAAGGGGATTGCCCAACATAATCTGCAGGTGCGGTAGCGCCGTTTTTAGCGGCAATAATAACCGCGGTTACGGTGGTGAGGGTTAAGAGCAACATAATCACTTTCGCGACGCTGTCTAGCGCCTGATAATGACCCAGCAACAAGATCAGTAAGCAAGCCAATAAGATTAAGCAACACAATAGGGTTAAGGACCAATTCCCAGGCAGTGCATATTGCAATAAGGCTGCCGTTAAAATCAGTACCGCCGCGGTATTCACCACCGCCGCCACAACGTTTAAGCCAACAAAGCAGTAAAAATAGCCGTTACCTTTACGCTGATAGCCTTCTAACAGCGTTTCGTTTTGCTCTAAGGTATATTGCACACCAAACCGAAAAAACGGGTACTTTAAAATATTCACCAACAAAATAAGCCATAACAACTGCCAGCCAAATAAAGCACCGGCTTGGGTTGATGCCACCAAATGAGAGCCACCAATCGCGGCTGTTGCCATTAAAACACCGGGCCCCAATGTTTGCAGGCGGGCGCGCCAGCCAGAGAAAACTTCTTGCATAATACGACTTGTTGATTGTTATTTGATGCTCGCTAGCTTAGCCTAAGCATCACAGTGATGCACTGCTTTTACCGCTAACAGAGGCTTGTAACATGCAAGAAAGCGACTTAACCGATCAGGCAACCTTGCTTGAGGTTCTCGAAAACCAATTAGCCGATAATTATCCCACGGAAGTGATGGCAACCTTAATGCGTTTACGGATGACAGGGCACAGTCGCGAGGCGGCTATGGAGTTAATGGCTTGTGCGCTAGCCCCAGAAATGTTTGCCGTGGTTGAACAGCAACAAAGCTTTAATTTAGAACGCTATACCGCGCATTTAGCGTTATTACCTGCAACCCCTTGGTTAGATGAGGAGTAAGCTATGTCAGAACCGCTTATTAAGCATCTCGCATCAGAGCAACGCTTTACGCTCACCTTGGCGGATGCCAGTGCGCAGCTAGATTATCACGTGAATGGCAAGGTGATTAATTTTCACCATACCTTCGTGCCGCCGGAGTTTCGCGGTAAGGGTTTAGCAGAAAAATTGGTGCGACATGCGCTGCAGTGGGCGCAAACAGCAGGTTATGACATTCAAGCAAGCTGCTCTTACGTGCAGCGTTTTCTCTAATAAAAAAGCCAGGTGACATCACCTGGCTTTTGCTATTTACTGATGCGGCTTATAGCTTCATTTCGATAATCGGCAATTGCAGTTTTTCTAACTCAGGCTTGAGTTTATCTGCTTCACCGACCACCACAATCACCATCTCTTCTGGTGATAAATAACGGCTGGCTAACGCATTTAGTTGCGCTTGGGTGCTTTGCTGTAAGATCTGATTACGCTGCTGAGTAAACTCCGCACCGACGTTAAATTCTAACATCTGCGCCATAAAGCCTAACTTGGCATTCGGTGTTTCATAACGTAACGCTTCAGATTGGTTTACCGCACTGCGCATAAAGGCTAATTCTTCAGCGGTCATGCCGTTTTGTTGGTAATTGTTAAGCTCTTTTAAGAACTCTTCAATCGATTCACGCGTGACATCGGCGCGCACTGCGGCACTGGCCGAAAACATACCCACGCGCTGATCCCCACCAAAACCACTTCGAGCACCGTAGGTATAACCTTTATCTTCACGCAGGTTCAGGTTGATACGGCTGTTAAAGTTGCCACCTAAAGTAAAGTTCATTAAACCCGCTTGATAGAACTCACCGGTCAGATCACGCGGCATAGCACGGCGTACAATACGGATTTCTGATTGTGGTGATTGGTCTTTATGCACTAAGTAAATCGCGCCAGCCTGTACCTTAGGTGCAGGCAATGCCAAGTTTAACTCAGGGGCTTTACCTTGCCACTGCGGTGCCATATTGGCTAATAACGGCAACAGTTTCGCTTGAGGTAAATCCGAAACCGCCACTAACTGCGCACCAGCTGGTTTAACAAAGGTTTGATAGAAACTACGGATCTGCTCTAAGGTCATCGTCGCTAACGTTTGCTCAGTGCCCATGCTTGGCTGACCCGCAATGGTGTCACCGAACATTAACTGACTGACGGCACGTTCGGCCAAGTAGCTGGCATTTTTCTGTGCTTGGGCCAGTGATTGTAAGCGTTGCTGTTTTAAGCGATTAAAGTCTTCCTCTGAAAAAGCCGGGTTTAACAGTTTTTCTTGCACAAGCTGCAACGTTTGCGGCAAGTTACTGGTTAAACTGCTGACAAACACATTTAAATCGTTGTCATCGGCACTGATTGACACCGAACTACCCAATAACTCCAGCGCCATGCTCATTTGCTCAGTGCTGTAATTGGTGGTGCTTTCATTTAATAACGACGCCATCATCGAGGCGACACCCGCTTGCTCAACGCTGTTTGCATAACTGCCCGCAGGAATACGCAGTAATATCGACGTTGTCGGTGTTTCGTCACTCACAGACGCCAGCACCTTGATACCGTTAGCTAATTCGCTGGTCCAAGTGGCAGGTAAGGTGATTGCAGGGTTAGCACCGGCTTTAGGTACGGCAGTGCGATCAAAAGTATGGCTCGCTACTCGTGTAGGTAAACTTTCTGAAGGAGTGGCTTCAGCAGGGTCGAACGTGCGCGGCGTGAAGTTATCTGGCGCAGCAATCATCTCAATTTTACCGCGTGGTACGACACTGCTAATCACTGCAGGTTTTTGCTGCACATATTGCTGATATACCCGCATTACGTCTTCTGCGGTGACCGCAGCATAGGCCGCTAATAAGGTAGCGATACGATCAGGATCACCGTAAAAAGTCTCATTGTAAGCCAACTGGCTGACTTTACCGGCCACGCTTTGTAAACCAAAAATGCTGCGCGCTTCAACGCGCGCTTTTGCCCGAGCTAAATCTTCAGGTTTAACGCCGCGCTCAGCCACTTGTTGCAAGTTTTGCCGTAACAGTTGCTCTAACTCAGCCAGGTTTTTACCCGATGCGGGGTGTGGTAATGCCGTCAGGTTGAAGGTACATGCCAATTCTTGGCAGCGATGGCTTGCACCGGCTTGCACGGCAATTTGTGGCCGTACTAAGCTTTGATATAACAAAGAGTTGTTACCGCTACCTAGAATATCACCTAAGATATTCAGCGCGGGTTCGTCTGGATGACCGGCATACACGGTAGGGAATGTCATGCTAAGTAACGGCAAGTGCACGTTATCTTCCATCGAGATATAACGATCGGCGGTTAATACCGCTGGGGCTTTTGCCATCGTTTCAACAGCAGGGCCTGCAGGAATAGTGGCAAAATACTTTTGCACTAAGGGCAGTACATCTTCCGCTTTAACCGCACCACCGATTGTCAGAGTGGCGTTATTCGGGCCATACCAACGTAAGAAGAAATCTTTTAACGCTGGCATATTGGCGCGATTTAAGTCATCCATATGACCAATCACCGGCCAAGAGTATGGGTGACCATAAGGATACAGTGCTTGCGATAACTGCTCCCAATAACGGCCATAAGGCTGGTTATCTACCCGTTGTCCGCGCTCGTTTTTTACCGTCGATAATTGAATATCAAACTTTTCTTGCGTCACCGCATCCAGAAAATACCCCATGCGATCCGATTCTAACCACAGCATTTTTTCTAACTGGTTAACCGGTACCGTTTGGAAATAATTGGTGCGATCGCTGTTGGTCGTACCGTTTAGCGTACCACCGGCTTCGGTGACATATTTGAAATGCATTTCCGGGCCAACGTTTTCTGAACCCTGAAACATCATATGTTCAAAAAAGTGCGCAAAACCTGACTTACCTAACTCTTCACGCGCCGAACCAACATGGTAAGTTACATCAACATGCACCAATGGATCAGACTGATCTTCATGCACAATAACCGTTAAGCCATTGGCTAATTGATATTTTTTATAGGGTAAATTTAATTCACCCGCTTGCTGTTGGCCTTCGGCCACTAGGGTAACACCCTCAGGTAAAGATTTAACTGATGTGGTGTTAGTACAGCCAGCCACACCGAGGGCAACCAGTAAGGCGAGACTTAAAGTAGATAATTTCAAAGCAGGCTCCGCTAATAAAAAAGGATTTACGCCTAGATTAAAACAGCTCGAGCCATTAATGAAAACCTTACAGATGTAACAAAATATAACACGCCAGCACCGCAGCCTTAACAGATGCCAGCGTAACCAGTTGGTTTAAATCAATAAATTATTTAACCATGCGTTGAAATGCATTTTACACCCTGATAGCGCTCGACCAAGGCCCTGAAAATTACGTTAGTTACCGTTAAGCGCAGCGGGCAGACACGATGAGGGCGCAGCGTCATCACGCTCTACCGTGCGACTCACTCAACCAAACCGACTTTATTCAGCCTACTTACGGCACTGCTCAAGCTGTTGAATTTGCAGTTGCAAAGCACGCGCCTGTTCACGCAGTAACACCAATTCATCATCGGATAAGGCAACCTGACAACGTAAAGCCGGCATCACATTGACCACTTGCTGTTCTAATGCTTGACCAAAAGGCGTGAGCACCACTTTTTTCACGCGCTCATCAGCGGGATCGCTTTGCCGCTGCAAAATGGCTTTTTGCTCTAACTTTTTAACCAGTGGCGTTAAAGTGCCCGAATCAAATAACGTCTGCTGCCCTAGCTGCCCCAAACTAATATTGTCTTGCTGCCATAACGCGAGTAACACCACATACTGCGGATAGGTCAAATCAAACGACTGCAATAAGGGCCGATACAAACGCATCATGGCGTTATTGGCGCTGTATAACGCAAAACACACTTGCTGCGCTAAAGGTAAGGTTTTCTCTGTCATACCGCTGGTCTCATCTCGCCTTGCATGCTGCCTAGTATACGCTGATTCTCCGCTGCAGAGAAATATTTCACGCAATTATATTGCATGCAAGATAAATTGGCGTTAGTATCTGTTCGTCCGGTGCTTAATCCGGTTTACTTACTCAACAATTGGAGCGACACATGGAAATATTATACAAAGCCGTTGTTACCGCAACCGGTGGCCGTGATGGTCAAGTTAACTCAGATGATAATTTATTGAGCAGCAAATTAGCTGCGCCAAAAGCCTTGGGTGGTAAAGGTGATGCCACTAACCCTGAGCAATTATTTGCCGCCGGTTATGCCGCCTGTTTTATCGGCGCTTTAAAATTTGTTGCTGGCCAGCAAAAACTTGCCTTACCTGCAGACAGCACCATTCGTGGCGAAGTAGGCATTGGTAAAATCGAAGGGGGTTTTGGTTTAGATGTCGATTTATTTATTAACTTACCGGGTTTAGCCGCAGACCAAGCCGAGCAGTTAGTCGCTGCCGCGCACCAAGTTTGCCCATACTCAAACGCCACTCGCGGTAATATTGAAGTACGCTTACACACTAGCGTTTAATGAGAAGCGTGCCGCTGCCACGGCACGTGTTTCCAAGTGGATCCTGTTTTTTAAAACCACTCGGTATTAAGAAACGGGATCAGCGCTAGTGTTAAGGCTTGTTGATAGACTTGGCTGCGACTTAACCGGTTTTGAGTTAATAAGCCAATTGCGCCACCCGCTTGTTTGATATTTTGCGTACCAAACAAGGTATCCATTGCATCACCCAGCTCTTGCCCTTGCTCTATGGCGGCAAGCGCCGCTTTGGGTAACATTAAACTCGCAGAACGTGCTTTACCGACCTTGCCATTATGCTCAATTAACATCCACGCAAAGGTTAAATCGCCATCTAAACCGGCTTCAATCGACACATAGTAATCAGCAGCGATGGCTTGTTTTAAGGCCGTTAAACGATTTTTCGCGCCGGCATAGGTTTCTTCACTGCTCATCGGCTGATCGGGCACACCCGATGGCACATTAAGCCCTGTTACTGTCAGTGCTTGCTCTGGAAAATTAGCATTAAAACATTGCTGTACCGCATTAATTTTCGCCGGATTCGCCGACGCGACTGCTATGCTCCACATGTATTCTACTCTTCGTTTCATCAAAGGCTTAGCCTAACGCGAGCCACGCCGACTTGTAAACACAACGCCACCCTACCGACTCACGACGGGCTTTATACTTTACGTAAAAGCGTTAATAAAAGAGGTCGCTAGGCCAGATACAACAGGGTTAAGGCTCAGAAAAGTTAAATAAAGCAGAAGTGCTCACAGAAAATAAGTAGGCGGGAATGCAAAGAAATCAGTGCGGGGCGTTAAAAATAACAAGGGCGTAATCTTGTGAATTACGCCCTTTGCGGTTGTAGGAACCTTTGCCCTTTTTCGCCTTAACCACCCTAGTTTGAAACAACTTACTAGTCACTAAGGCCTTTAACGCATTATCGCGGATCTCTCCGCGACCATGCTCGCTGGTCGCTGACTTACTCATAGTGGTACTCCCCTTTTAAAACCAACCAGAAAAACGTCCAAAATGTCACTGCAGGCTTAGGCCGCAACCCAGGCTGTAAGTTCCCAACTATTCGGCTCACACACTGAGCCGAATAGTTGTCCGGTTCAAGCAATAACCGCCACTATTCGCCTGCAGTTAAGAAAGTTTGGTAACTCTGATTATTGCTAACCAATTGATACTGATAACCCAGCTTATCTAAGTAACTGGCAATATCGCTATGCTCGGCCACTTCAAAACCGGCCAACACATCCCCTGTTGCGGCGCCATGGTTACGATAATGGAATAAGCTAATATTCCAATCTTCGCCTAATGTGTTAAGAAAATTCATCAATGCGCCTGGATATTCAGGGAAATTAAACTGATAGACCTGTTCAGTAATTGCCCGTGGCGGCATACCGCCGACCATATGCCGAACATGCAGCTTGGCCAGCTCGTCATCAGAAAGATCTAAGTATTGATAACCGGCATCACTGAGTAATGTTTTTACGGTGGCCAGCTCTTGCTCACCGTGCCGCAGCTTGATGCCAACAAAGATATGCGCTTTACGATCGCTGGCATAACGGTAATTAAACTCGGTGATGGCTCGACCGCCGAGAGTTTGGCAAAAGCGCCGAAAGCTGCCTTTCTCTTCTGGTATCGTCACGGCAAATACCGCTTCTTTTTTCTCGCCAAGTTCGCAGCGCTCAGATACATAACGCAAAGTATCAAAGTTTAAGTTCGCACCACTGAGTACCGCTGCATAATGCTGCGGTTTGGCAAGCGTGCTATTACTTAAACGTTGGCTGTATTTTTTCAACCCGGCCAAAGCTAAAGCGCCAGCCGGTTCCGCCACTGCGCGTAAATCATCAAAAATATCTTTAATGGCCGCACACATTTCGTCACTGGTCACGGTGATCACTTCATCACAAAAGCGCTTAGCAACATTAAAGTTTTCCGTACCAATCCGCTTTACAGCCACACCATCGGCAAATAAACCAACACGCGGCAAGGTCACCGGTTCACCCGCGGCCATGGCCGCCTTTAAACAAGCCGCATCTTCCGGCTCGACACCAATCACTTTAATATGTGGCTGAATAGCTTTGATATACACCGCCATACCCGCCATCAAACCACCACCACCCACGGGAATAAACACGGCATCCAATTGATTATTTTGGCTTAATAACTCTTTTGCTACCGTACCCTGCCCAGCTATAACATCGGCATCATCAAACGGCGGAATATAAATAGCGCCTTCGTCTTTGGCTTTAGCAATCGCAAAACTGTTAGCTTCATCAAAGGCCGTGCCGTGCAGCACCACATTACCGCCCAAGGCTTTGACCGCCGCCACTTTGATTTCAGGCGTGGTGATCGGCATAACAATAGTCGCTTTTAAGCCCAGCTTACTGGCTGATAAGGCCACGCCCTGTGCATGATTTCCGGCCGAGGCGCAGATCACGGCAGCAGCAGTATGCTGTTGTTTTACTTTGTGTAACTTATGAAAAGCACCGCGCACTTTAAAAGAGTAAACCGGCTGTTTATCTTCGCGCTTTAATAATACCTGATGCCCCAAGCGTTTACTGAGCTTGGCCATGTCATCCAACGGAGTTTCAACCGCAGCTTGATAAACCGGCGATAGCAAAATCTCCCGCAGATACTGTTGCATCACTTCGGCATCCGTTTGCTCGGGTTGGACTGTTGCCAGATTATTCATTGTGACTCCATTGCTCTTACTATTTATATTATTAAACAAACCATCTGCGCAGCTAACTCAACTGCACGTCACTAAACCCACCTTGCAGCCAGCTAATCAGCTAACGCTAAACACCCACACGCCCCACTAAACGTGCAGCTCACTAATCACCAAGCAAGCCGTCTCCAGCATGGATACTGGAGAAGAGCCTACAAGGACGTATTCACGGCGTCCTTGCATGAAGTTAACTTGCGAAACTGCAAAACCAACTAGGTAGCTAGTTAATCACTAAGCAAGGCCTCTCCAGCATGGATGCTGGAGAGGAGCCGACAAGGACGTATTTACGGCATCCTTGCGTGTGATTAACTAGCGAAACTGCACCTCATTGCACTACTTAATTACAATAGCCTTTCTTAATTAGTCTTCCAGCTTAGAAACATCCCGCACGGCGCCCTTATCGGCACTGCTTGCTAATAGCGCATAGGCTTTTAAGGCACTGCTTACCACACGCTGCCGATTTTCCGGCTTCCACGCCAGCTTACCCTTTGCCTGCATAGCCGCACGCCGTGTTGCTAGCTCCTCATCACTCACTGCAATACCAATTTTGCGATTCGGAATATCAATCTCAACCCGATCACCCTCTACCACCAAGGCAATCACCCCACCACTGGCCGCCTCTGGCGAAACATGACCAATGGATAAACCCGAGGTACCGCCAGAGAAACGGCCATCAGTAATCAAAGCACAGGCTTTACCTAAGCCCATCGATTTTAAATAACTGGTGGGATACAACATTTCTTGCATACCTGGGCCACCTTTCGGGCCTTCGTAGCGAATAATCACCGCATCACCGGCCACCACTTTGCCACCCAGAATAGCGGCAACAGCATCATCTTGGCTTTCAAAGATCCGAGCACGGCCAGTAAACACTAAGTTTTCTTTTTCTACGCCGGCGGTTTTAACGATACAACCATTAGGCGCTAAGTTACCAAACAATACCGCTAAGCCGCCGTCTTGCGAGTAAGCATGCTCTTTACTGCGAATACAGCCATCAACCCGATCATCATCTAAACTGGGGTAACGGCAACTTTGCGAAAAGGCTTTAGTCGTGCGAATACCGGCAGGGCCGGCTAAATACATTTGTTTCGCTTCCGCGTGCGCGGTAGACGCAATATCCCACTGCGCTAATACATCGGCTAAATCTTTACCCGCCACATGCGGTACATTCGGATTAAGTAAACCGGCACGATTTAACTCTGCCAAAATAGCAATAACCCCACCGGCACGATGCACATCTTCCATATGGTATTTTTGAGTTGAAGGGGCGACTTTACATAAGTGCGGCACGATGCGAGACAAACGATCAATGTCGTCCATGCCAAAATCCACTTCGGCTTCAATGGCCGCAGCTAATAAATGCAAAACCGTATTGGTAGAACCGCCCATCGCGATATCCAGCATCATGGCATTTTCAAAAGCCGCTTTATTGGCGATATTACGCGGTAGCGCACTGGCATCATCTTGTTTATACCAGCGATTGCACAATTCCATAATACGGAAACCGGCTTGCACAAATAATTCTTTACGATCAGCATGGGTAGCCAATAACGAACCATTACCCGGCTGACCTAAACCTAATGCCTCGACCAAACAGTTCATTGAGTTAGCCGTAAACATCCCAGAGCAACTACCACAAGTTGGGCAAGCACTGCGTTCAATTTCAGCGCTGTCACTGTCGCTGACGTTGGGATCGGCGGCAGAGACCATCGCATCCACTAAATCCAATTTGATAATTTGATCAGATAACTTGGTTTTACCCGCTTCCATCGGGCCGCCAGACACAAAGATCACCGGGATATTTAAGCGCATGGCGGCCATTAACATGCCGGGCGTAATTTTGTCACAGTTTGAAATACACACCATGGCATCGGCACAGTGCGCGTTAATCATGTATTCAACAGAATCGGCTATTAGCTCACGCGAGGGCAAGCTGTACAACATGCCACCATGGCCCATGGCGATACCGTCATCCACTGCTATGGTATTGAATTCTTTGGCAATACCACCCGCTTCTTCAATACTGCTGGCAACCAATTTACCTAAATCGCGTAAATGCACATGGCCGGGTACAAATTCGACAAAAGAGTTCACCACCGCGACGATGGGCTTACCAAAATCGGTGTCTTTCACGCCTGTAGCGCGCCATAATGCTCTGGCGCCAGCCATATTACGTCCTTCGGTAACGGTTGCAGATCTTAACTTTGGCATTGTTATCTTTCCTAAAAATAAACGTTAGGCGCGAAGCGCGGCGACAGCAGCAGACGCTAATTCCAACTGCTGCACATCATAAAGTTTAACTAATTGACTGGTGAGTAAAGCGATAGGCTTATCACTTTGTACTTGTAAGGTAATGCGCATACCTGCGCGATCGGTCAGCGGTTTTAATTCTAAACCTGCCAATTTGTAACCACGATAACGGGTCACCTGCAATAAGCGCTCAACAACCGTTGCCTCATTGCTGGTGGTGATAGTTAGGGTATGTTGCATTAGTTAGTCTCCGTCATCATATCTTGGTTAGCGGCACCTGGCGGAACTAATGGCCAGACATTCTCTGTTTCATCAATGCGTACGTGCAGTAAATAAGGGCCTGGCCAGGTGAACATCGCCTCTAGCGCACCGGCGACTTCGTCTTTGCGGGTGATCGTATGGCCAGGGATAGCAAATGCAGCGGCTAAAGCCACAAAGTCAGGGTTATCGGATAAGTCGGTTTCGCTATAACGCTCATTAAAAAACAATTGCTGCCATTGCTTAACCATACCCAAGCGCTGATTATCGATTAAGACAATTTTCACCGGTAAACGAAAACGCTTAATGGTGCCCAGCTCTTGCACATTCATCATAAAAGAGCCGTCACCACTGACCGCTAAAACCGTATCTTGTGGTCGTGCTAACTTGGCACCAATGGCGGCCGGCAAACCAAAACCCATAGTCCCTAAACCACCACTGGAAAGATGATTGCGCGGGCTGTTAAAGCGCATATGTTGCGCCACCCACATTTGGTGCTGGCCAACATCACAACACACCACGCTGTTGTCGGGCATGCGCTCGCTTAACTGTTTTAACAGCAAGGGAGCATAGATTTTTTCGCCGGGATGATCATAACGCCAGCCATACTGCTGTTTTAACTGCTGGCAGTGTGCCAACCAAGCATCGCACTGTGTCGGCGTAGTGATCGCCGGTAAGATTTGCTTCATATCACCCAGCAAGGCGCAATCGGCAAAACGTACTTTGTTAATTTCTGCCGGATCGATATCTAAATGGATCACTTTGGCATCGGGCGCAAATTTTTGTAAGTTGCCGGTTACGCGGTCATCAAAACGTGCGCCTAAACACACTAATAAATCGCATTGCTGCACCGCTAAATTGGCCGCTTGCGTACCATGCATACCCAGCATGCCTAAATAATGCACATTATCGCGTGCCACCGAGCCCATGCCTTTTAGCGTGGTCACGGATGGCATCACGCTTTCTGCTAAAAAGGCCTGTAAATGCGTTAAGGCATCAGCCATATGCACACCCCCGCCGATATAAGCCATCGGCTTACTTGCGGCACTGATCATTTGACGGGCGGCTGCGGTATTCGCTAAAGAGGTACTTACTCGTTGGCTCGGCGGGGTAATCCACTCTGGCTCAGCAACCGGTGCTAATTGCACATCTTTTGGGATATCGACTAGCACAGGGCCTGGCCGACCACTGCGAGCTAAGGTAAAGGCTTGTTGTAAGATCGAAGCCAGTTCGTTGACATTACGCACCATAAAGCTGTGTTTTGTGACACTTAAGCTTAAACCTAACACATCAATTTCTTGAAAGGCATCCGAGCCCATCACCGCTTGTGATACCTGACCGGTGATCGCTACCAAGGGTACAGAATCTAATAACGCATCGGCCAACGACGTGATCAGGTTAGTGGCACCCGGGCCTGAGGTAGCCAAACATACCCCGACTTTACCAGAGGCGCGCGCATAACCAATCGCCGAAAAAGCGCCGCCTTGCTCATGCCGACACAGATAATGCTTTACCGTGCTGTGATAGATCGCATCATAAATGGGCATAATAGCGCCGCCCGGGTAACCAAAAATGGTATCAACCCCTTGCTGCTGTAACACCTTTAATACCAACTCTGCGCCATTCATCTGTAACCTCAACCTTTTACTGATCTTGCCGGTGAAATTTTACCCAGCCCTGAAACGACAAAACCCCCGGTCTTTGCAGAGCGGGGGTTTTGCTGGAAATCGATTTGCATCTTATCTTCCGAAAACACCGCCCCCGCGGAGATTAATAATCACCACGCTTACGAGGACAAGAATGTTTAGAATGGAAGCTAAACGCATATTATTTACTCACTAACTCTAATCGGTTAATTGTTGAGGATCAGTTCACCTAATCACAATGTGTCTATTAATAGACGTCTATCTGTCTGGAGTCAACCGATTTCTCTAAAAAAGACACTTTTTGTACAAATAAATTAAAATTTGTACCTTGGCCAGTCTGCTATTACAGTAGAGGTAATACCACTCATCGTTTCGCTGATGTTTTAAACAGTGCGGCTTTACTGACTTGGAGTTAACAATGAATGCCAATCTCTGGTTTTTCTTAAGTGTTTGTGTGATTTTTGGTGTGGGTTTTTGTATGTTTATTGTTTATTTGCAGCATTTAAAAACCATGAAGCAATTAGAGCTAAACGCGACGCAGCACAAAAAAGACTAACGCTATCTTGCTTAATCACGCGCTAGCGACTTAGTTCAAAGCTAACAGGCAAACAAACGTATGGATCAACTTGAGCTGTTTGACATACCCAACCCTTGTATTGGGGTTTGCCAAAGTAATAATAGAGGTTATTGCTTAGGGTGTTTGCGCTCGCGAGAAGAACGTTTTAATTGGCCACAAAAACCGGCCAATGAACGATCGCAAATTTTACGGCTGTTAGCGCAGCGGCGTGCTCGGCTAAAAGTGAAAGCGCTAAGTGCCGAGCCAGAGGTTACACCCGCCGGCTCGTTAGATTTATTTTAAGGGTAAATATCATTAGGGCTGAAAAGCCCTAGCTACGTTTGACTAAACTGATTAAATACAATAACACCACCGCCCCTACCGTTGCCGTGATTAACGAACCCACAAATCCAAAGGCTTTTAAGCCCAGCGCACTAAACAAAAAACCGCCCAGCATAGAACCGACAATCCCCACCACAATATTACCTAACAAACCAAAGCCGCGGCCTTTCATAATATTGCCCGCTATCCAACCCGCTAAGGCGCCTAAAATTAAAAAAGCGATAAAGTTCATAACATTCCTTATTTATAACATTGTCGAATCACTAAGGTTAGCTGCTGTTTAGCCTAAGCTCAAATAAGCCACGCACAATCGACGCAAAAAGCGCTAAAACTTACCAATAGTAACTGAAAGCTAGCTTAAACTCTGTTGCTCGCTGCTTTTCCAATATCAGCCTTATATCCCAATGCTGACTTTGACCAAACCGCTGTTGCAATTTATACCAATAAAAATTACTGGCTTCACCAGTCAAATAAGCTCGATAGCCAAACTCTGCTTGAATGCGCCAGCGAGCATCTAAGTTAAAAACGGTTCCTAAACGTGTGTCCGTTGATAACAGCCCAACATCGTGACGATTTTCATGCAGTCGGCCATCTTGCATCGCATACACAACCCCTTGCTGTAATTGCATCGCCTTACCCAAGCCGCCAATTAACTGTAGTGTTTGACAGCGTTGACAGGCCAAATCTTGTGGCGCATAACCCGCATTGAGCTTCCAAGCGAAACCGCCATCTTGCGGCAAACCCGTTTGCGATAAATTCATATTCTCGATATTAAGCAAATCAAAGCGATAAAGTTGCAAGCGATCGGCCTCTTGTCGAACATGAACATCCACCATCGACAACGCTGAATAATTTGCATTATCTCGATTAGCCGTCAGCAAATCGTAGTAGGTTGCGCGAAAACGCAACTCGAGCGCATTTGATTGCTCTGTATGGATGGCTGATATTTGCAACAATGACGGCAAGGTTGCCAGATGAGGTGGCGACTCGGCTAACACTATGGGTGATGCTTTACCGGCAGGCAGCTTTAAACGTGCCTGCAATAAGCGGTTTTTATAGGTAGTTAAAGGCTGCGGGTCATCGGCTGCCACTTTCAGAAACTCGATATAATCAAATAAAATCTCTAACGTCTGGGTCTGCTCAGCCGCATTAAGTTGCGCGTAAAGGCTATTCTCTATCTGATATTCGTTCTCAATTAATTCAGCCACCGCAGCTTGCACTGGCTCAGCTACCTGTTCAAAACGTTTAACCAGACGCTTTTGCCGTGACGGATGTTGTATCACCTTTGCCACTAGCGGTTGCCCATGATGCTCTAACTCTGCCACCCGATGAAACACGCTGATAGGCATGGCATAAGGCTGCGTTTTGTTGATCAAAGGCTGCTGTATAACCAATTCCAGTAGTTCTGCCATCCGAAAGGCACAATTTTCTTTTAGAAAATAATAGACATAGTCGCGCCCAATCAGCTCCCAAGCGTGATACAGCAACTGCGAAACTTCAGATGGGTTTAAGGCTAACTGATATTCCCAAAGATCCCGTAACTCTGTTTCACCATATGCTTGGGTATTTCGGTAAAAATCACCATAAGAAAACACCGCATTATAACCGCCAAATAAGCCATTCAAGATATACACAAGCGGGTTTTCAGCTGCGGGGACGGCTGCACCAAAATTAATATTCTGTTGCTGTAACAAGGCGCGTCGCTCACTCGCACTGCCAAACTTCAGTAAAATATGGCCATAAAATGAGGCGGGGTTTCCTAGGTAACCACTGGCAAAAATCATGCTCACGTGATCAACTTGCTGTTGATCACTCCATGCCTCAAACAATGTGCATGTTAATTTAGGCAACGCTTGCTTTAATTCCGGCAATTGCTGCTGCAGCCAGTGCGAACGCGCAATAAAGCGGCACTGAGCATGTTCGTTCACATCATCAGTGACAGGTGCGAGTAGAGCCGTTAAGGTGGCATTGAACTCTGCACTGGCGTCTTGCGTGTTGGATAAAAAAAAGTGGGGATCGATAATCTCGCTATCTGTTTCTGCATCACGCTTATGCAAAAGCGCTAACCAATAGCGATCAGCAGCTAAATTCTTTGCTGCTGCCTGTTCTATAAAGCGCGGGGCGCTGGCTGACCATGTGGAAAAAGCCAGCAAACTGCCCAGCATGGCAATAATCAACTTCATCAGGGACTCAAAAATAAAAAACCCGCATTACAGCGGGTTTAATCAAGATCTCACCGTTAGATAACTTGGCACTGTGCTGCGAATTTACTATTCACCGCGTTATCTAATTGTAGGTAGTATGCTTCTGCTTTAGCAGCTGAAGTGGCATGACTCAGATCTAAATCTGCACGAACATCTTCAATAACCGCCTGATGAACACTTGCTTCACAGCCCATCAGATTTAACATTGCCGTTAAATGTTCGCCTTCACCAATAACAGTTTCTTCTTCAATGTTAGTGATGGTGCTGTTGATAAACTCCGCGGCAGCCACTTTAATACCTTCACATGAGCCTTGCGAGCTAATGTTAGATGACACAGCCGTGGTACCTAAGTCCCAAATAATATTTGATAAGGCAGCAGCAGTACCATTATCATCAAAAATCATCGCGCCAATACCACATTGCTTCCATGGGTTTACTTTTGCTTGCGCATTTACTGTAGGAGCAGTCACCAGTGATAAGGTTAAAACTGAGGCTGCTAAAAGTGCTAATTTCATGTTCCATCTCCATTTTGTTGTGTTGCGATATTCCCGCGTGAAGAAATTAAATGAAGCGAACACATTTAGTCAACAATAATTTACAAGCCTGTGCGTTTTTTCGTTGTTAGTTAATAATAGTTAGGACAACAATAACTGCAGTTCCATCTCCGTTAACAAACGATACTCTCCCTCTGCCAAATCATCCGGTAAAGCTAAACCACCAATTTGCTCGCGATGTAACTGCTCAACTTTATTGCCAAGCGCGGCGAACATGCGTTTTACTTGATGATAACGCCCCTCATGAATGGTCAGCAGGGCTTCGCATTCAGCAACAATCACCAACTCTGCGGGTTTAGTGGCGTCTTTTTCGTTGCGCAGCATGATACCTTCGGCAAATTGCGCGATGGCCTCTGTAGGGATAGGATCGGCAGTCCAAACACGGTAGGTTTTCGGCACATGATGCTTTGGCGCCGTTAATCGATGTGACCACTGCCCGTCGTCGGTTAACAGTAAGAGGCCGGTAGTATCCAGATCCAGCCGCCCTACACTGTGCAAGCGCTCAACAAGTGGCTCGTCGAGTAAGGTAAACACGGTAGGATGTTCTGGATCGTCATTAGCGCAGATGTAACCGGCAGGCTTATGCAACATAAAGTAGCGTAAACCAATCAGCTGCAGCGGTTGATCATCCAAGGTTACGCTGTCAGCCGCTAACACTTGGCGCGCGGCTTGTTTCACCACTTCGCCATTGACCGTCACAAGGCCTTGACGAATATTTTTACCGGCTTGCGAACGAGTTAAACCAGTACAATCACATATAAATTTATCTAAACGCATAAGTCACCTTTATTAGCTGCGCTTAGTGTAACCAAATTTTTGCGGTTAGTCGTTAAGTGCTGACACCATAAAGTGCGGATTCAGTAGGTTTTCACGATGATAAACCTGCGCATCAATGCCGCTAAAACTCACTTTTGCCCCGGCCTCTAGTGCAATAATATGGCCAGCGCCGGTATCCCATTGCATGGTTGGGCCAAAACGAGGATAGACATCGGCACTGCCCTCAGCCACTAAGCAGAACTTAAGTGAGCTGCCCACCGTGACCATTTCATGCTGCGGAAACTGCGCGAGGTAACCGGCTAAATCGGGGCTTGGATGACTGCGACTGCCGACCACACGAATGACTTCACCCGGTTTACTCACCTGAATAGGCAGGCTACCACTGGTGTTTTTTACAAAACTGCCGATGCCTTTTGCCGCAGAATACGTTCTTTCCAGCACAGGCGCATGGATCACGCCAAGCACCGGCTCACCCTGTTCAATCAGCGCAATGTTTACGGTAAATTCACCATTACGTTTGATGAACTCTTTAGTGCCATCCAAGGGGTCAACCAGCCAATAACGCTGCCACTGCTGGCGAATCTCCCAGCTAATATCGGCGGCTTCTTCAGACAAAATGGGAATGTCAGGGGTCAGTGCGGTTAACGCTTGTACAATCAACTGATGCGCTGCCAAATCGGCAGCGGTTAGTGGTGAAGTATCGGCTTTATCGGTGATATTAAAATCACTGCTGTCTTTTTGATATACCGTTAAAATGGCCGCACCGGCTTGTTCGGCGATCTGAATAATGTTCTGTAAAAGTTGCATGGTGAATTCCAGATTAAATTAGGCTGTCATGCCATGAATAAGCTCATTTAGCCGATGAGGCCACGTCAACTCACGTTAAATAATGTGCCGGCGTTGTAAAAGCGCCAGCAATTGCTCAACACTTTGCTCAATAGTAAGCTCAGCGGTATTAAGCACTAAATCAGCGGCGATAGGCGGCTCATACGGATCAGAGATGCCCGTAAAGTGGCTAATTTCTCCGGCACGGGCTTTTTTGTATAAGCCTTTGACATCGCGCTGCTCACAAACAGCCAAAGGCGTGGCGATATGCACTTCAATAAATTTACCTGTGGGCACTAAGCTTTTCACTAATTCACGTTGACTGCGATAAGGCGAGATAAAAGCACTTAATACCAATAAACCAGCATCGACCATTAAGCCCGCCACCGCACCGACGCGGCGTAAATTCTCGGTACGATCGGCGGCGCTAAAGCCTAAGTCAGCACACAAACCATGCCGTACATTATCACCATCAAGCAAATAAGTATGGGTACCTCGCGCCAGCAACGCTTGCTCTAAGGCATTGGCCACCGTCGATTTACCTGAACCACTGAGCCCCGTAAACCAGACTACCGCACTTTGATGACCATTAAGTTCAGCTCGGGTTGTGGCATCCACTTGATAGTCTTGCCATTTAATATGCGCATTATTCGCCATTATTCACTCTCTGTTAGTACGCTTAGGCAGAGTATACCCTGCGCTGGCGGTTACTGCAGTTGGGTTAGCGGCTGTGCAAACACTGCGGCACTGGGCCGCTGCCCAAACCAATGTAACTGCGATTGTAACGCAACCACTTCACCAATAATCACTAACGCCGGCGATACTACCTGATGTTGTTGCACCAAGCTGCCCAGTTCAGCCAGGGTACCGGTGATCACACGCTGCTCGCGCCGAGTACCGTTTTCAACAATGGCTAAAGGCGTGTTGACATGGCGCCCTGCCGCGATTAACTGGGCTTGAATATCTGCCGCTTTTAAAATACCCATATAAATCACTAAGGTTTGCTGCGAGCGACTCATACTATGCCAGTCGGGCTGATCACCGTCTTTACGGCAATGGCCAGTAACAAACTGTACGCTTTGTGCATGCTCACGATGGGTTAATGGGATCCCCGCATAAGCGGCACAACCTGCGGCAGCCGTCACGCCGGGGACCACTTGAAACGGAATATGGTGCGGCAGTAACGCTTCTATTTCTTCGCCGCCACGACCAAAAATAAAAGGGTCGCCGCCTTTTAACCGACACACTTTTTTGCCGGCTAAGGCTAACTCAATCAGTAAAGCATTGGTTTCTTGCTGTGCGACCGAATGCGCCCCCGCTTTTTTACCCACACACAGCCGTTCGGCGTCACGCCGTACCAGTTCTAAAATTTCTGGCGAAACCAGATAGTCATACACAACAACATCAGCTTGTTGCATTAGTTGTAGCGCTTTTAAGGTTAATAACTCTGGATCGCCTGGGCCGGCGCCGACAATCCACACTTCGCCTTGCCGCGCAGGCACCTGAGCTTGCAGCATCGCATCTAAACGCTGCTCTGCTTGCGCGGGTAAGTTTTGCTCAAGATCCCGCACCACATCAGAATCAAACACTTTTTCCCAAAACTGCCGACGCGCAGCAAAACCTTGAAATTTAGCTTTAACTTTATCGCGAAACCGCCCCACTAACTGTGCTAGAGGCCCTAAATGCTGAGGCAATAAGGTTTCGAGTTTTTCACGTAAACGGCGCGCTAACACCGGCGCAGTACCAAAACTGGAGATCGCAATAATGATTGGGCTACGGTCTATAATCGAAGGGAAAATAAAACTGCATTTAGGCTGATCATCTACCGTGTTGGCCAGCATATTGCGGGCGGTGGCGGCGGCAAAGACAGCAGCATTGACGCTATCGTTATCCGTGGCGGCGATGACTAATAATTTACCGTCCAGTAGCTCTGGAGAAAAATAGCCGGTAATCAGCTCTGCCTTACCTTGCTGCTGCCACTCGATAAATTCTGCGGCAAACTCGGGAGAAATCACCGTCAGCTTGGCACCCGCTGTAAGCAGCGTGCCAGCTTTGCGTAAGGCAACCGAGCCGCCACCGACAATCAGTACCGGTTTATCGGTAAGTTTTACAAACAAAGGCAGATACTGCACAAAGGCTCCTACAGTTAGCGGATACAGGCCATCTTGATGATGAATCATAGCGCTCAGCCTAACTGAACGGAAATAGATATTCGCGCTCTGTTATAACCAAAAGGCATTAAAACGATAGCGGCTTATTAAAATTGCCATACAAAACGGCTGAGCTAAGATCAGCTTACGGCGAAGGTGCAACGCGTGGGGGTGTTGTCGTTTTTAACAACATGACAGCAAAAAAAAGCGGCAACCGAAGTTGCCGCAAGCAGGGATGAGAATAGCAATAACAAAACTCAGTGGAACCAGAACCTACTGGCGAATTAAATAATCAAAGGCGCCTAAAGCAGCTGTTGCGCCAGATCCTAAAGCAATAATGATTTGCTTAAACGGCGCTGTGGTGGCATCACCGGCGGCAAACACACCTGGGATAGAAGTTTGACCGCGTTCATCGATAATAATTTCACCGCGTGGTGATAATTCCACTGCACCACGTAACCATTCCGTGTTAGGCACTAAACCGATTTGCACGAAAATACCGGCTAACTCAACATGTTTCGCTTCGCCACTTGGACGATCGATGTAACTTAAGCCATTGACTCGATTGCCATCACCGGTCACTTCTGTCGTTTGCGCTTCCGTAATTATGGTGATGTTTCCCATAGAATGGGCTTTTTTCACTAACACCGCATCAGCGCGAAGCTCCGCAGCAAATTCCAGTACAGTCACATGTTCAACAATACCGGCTAAGTCGATGGCCGCTTCAATACCCGAGTTACCACCACCAATCACGGCAACCTTTTTACCCTTAAATAGCGGGCCGTCGCAGTGTGGGCAGTACGCTACGCCTTTACCACGATATTCTTGCTCGCCAGGCACATTCATTTCTCTCCAGCGGGCACCGGGGCTTAGGATAATCGTCTTACTTTTCAGTACCGCGCCGTTCGCCAGTTCTAGCTCAACTTTATCGGTTTTGCGTAACTTCACCGCGCGTTGGTTGTTCATAATATCAACGTCATACTCACGCACGTGTGCTTCTAAACCGGCCACCAGTTTTGGGCCCTCGGTATATTTCACCGAGATAAAGTTTTCGATACCCACGGTATCCGCCACCTGACCACCAAAACGCTCTGCGACAATACCGGTATTTAAACCCTTACGGGCAGTATAAATAGACGCTGCGGCACCGGCTGGGCCACCACCGACCACGAGCACGTCAAAGTCTGGTTTATTCTTCAACGCTTCAGCTTGACGCTTTTCAGCATTTACATCGATTTTCTGTAAGATTTTCTCTAGGGTAATCGCCCCTTGTGAAAATAATTCGCCATTTAAAAATACCGACGGTACAGCCATGACATTCTTAGCCGATACTTCGTCTTGGAACATGGCACCATCAATCATCACGTTAGTGATATTCGGGTTAATGGCCGACATAATATTTAAGGCCTGCACAACTTCTGGACAGGTTTGGCAGCTTAAGGAGATATAAGTCTCAAACTTAAACTCGCCTGGAATATTTTTGATTTGTTCAATCAGATCGGCTTCCACTTTGATGGGGTGGCCGCCCGAGTGTAATAAAGCCAATACTAATGAGGTAAACTCATGTCCTAGCGGCACACCAGCAAAAGTAATTTGCGTATTTTTCGCAGCAGAGCGAACCAGCATCGACGGTTTGCGGTCAGCTGCGCTGTCATCACGCGACACACTGACTAAATCTGATAATTCAGCAATTTCCGTTGCCAGTTCATTTACCTCAGCTGCCTTGGCGCTATCATCCAAAGATACCACCAGCTCTACCTGAGTTTTCAGGTTCTGCAGATAAGTTTGTAATTGTTGCTTCAGGTTAGTATCTAACATAACTAATAAATCCTTAAAAAATATGGAGATTGCGGCGCAGCAGGGCAAGGGAGGACGAGGCCAGCGAAGCCGCTGGCCTGACACCAAACTTGAGTTTGGCAGTGTGAGGCTAGATTACAGCCTCACGGGGAGTACTGTATCTAGCGTGTCACACTGCAGTTGCCTGCAGTTTGCATCAAATTTAGATCTTACCAACTAGGTCTAAAGAAGGCGCTAAGGTCTTTTCACCTGGCGTCCACTTAGCTGGGCACACTTCACCGTCATGATCTGCAACGTATTGTGCAGCTTGCACTTTACGGAACAATTCAGCAGCGCTACGGCCGATGCCTAAGTCGTGGATTTCACATACTTTGATCACGCCTTCAGGGTTGATCACGAAAGTACCACGTAACGCTAAACCATCTTCTTCAATCATTACGCCGAAGTTGCGTGTGATGGCACCTGTTGGGTCACCGATCATAGGGTATTGAATTTTCTTGATGGTTTCTGACGCGTCATGCCATGCTTTGTGCGTGAAGTGCGTGTCAGTAGATACTGAGTAAACTTCTACGCCCATTTCTTGGAACTTAGCGTAGAAATCAGCCAAGTCGCCTAATTCAGTTGGGCAAACAAAAGTGAAGTCAGCTGGGTAGAAGCAAACAACAGACCATTTGCCCAGTAAGTCTTGCTCAGTTACTGGTACGAATTTACCTTGATGAAAGGCAGTCGCTTTGAAAGGTTTGATTTTAGTGTTAATTAATGAAGACATTGTCTTGCTCCTTTGGGTTAATAAAAACAGTTTCTTGTTTCAACGCCAACTAGTCTATCTAACTCGACCAGACTTTTAAAACGAATAAAACAAATCATCCTAATCACTTTAATCGATGAAGATGGTTTACTTCATCCGTTATATATGTTGCACTGCGGCTATCAGGTCAAAAATAATGGCAACCTCAATAGTGCTAAGGTAATTAGGGCGGCTGAACGGAATTTCAATAGCCTATTTTTATCGATACTTGGCGCACCGTCACAAAGCGGCATGGTTTGCACTGCTGAGTGATATTGGTACTTAATTAACGAGAGCTTGGCGAAGGTTTCACCAAAAACTGTTTTTCGAGGGCGCCATATTCACCATTCGCCTTAAGCTGATCAAGCGCTGCTTGCAAACGCTCAACCGTGGCGATGGGCATTTGTGGGTGTAAGGCGAGATAATTATTGCCAATAGTAGATAAATCGATTATCGCAGTTACCGCTGATAGGGTTTGTTGATGTTGCTCTAACCAGACCGGTAAAATCAAATCAGAAGCGATCAGTAAGTCGACTTTGCCATGTAAAAATGGCAATACCGCATCAGCTTTACTGTTAAATTGAATTAAATTGACGCCAACTTCAAAACCTTGGTTTTGCAAATATATTTCGTAAACATCGCCACGGGCAACCGCAACAACATATTTTTTGGCTTCCTCAAGATCCTGAGGTGGTGCATCCCGGCGTGAAGCAAGCCAATACATATTGGCGGAGGCATGCACTATAGGCCCAACCCACTGAAATTGTTTTTCACGCAAGGCGTTACGAGCGGTGGAAAATAAGCCGCTATTCGGCGTGCGCTGTGCTGTTTCCAGTGCCCGCAGCCACGGCATCAATTGAAAGTCACACTTTAGTAACGCCACTTCACAAGTGCGCCGCACAATTTCCGCATTTAAGCCAGTAACATGCTGATCTTGTTCATAGCTATAAGGTGGGAAATGCTCGGTATACATCACCAGCGGCTCCGCCTGACTTTGCTGAAACAGCAAGCCTAAACACAAGATGACAAACCATTTCATGGCAATACGATTATGTTGGTAAAAAGTATATCGTTACTATGGCTGAAATTTCAGCGAAGTGAAAGTGCAACGCTAAAAAACCTAAATACCATCACCATCCATATGCAAACCGCACTCACGGCCAAGGCCGTTAAAGCGGGTGTCTTCTTCACGCATACCGGGCTCAAATTTAACGGTGGAATGCGTATCGCCGACAGAGAGATAACCTTTTTCCCACAACGGGTGATATGGCAAGTTGTGCGCTTTTAAATAATAAAACACGTCTTTATTTGACCAGTCGATAATCGGTTGTACCTTTACCACGCCACGGCTAATTTCAACAATGGCTTTATCGGCACGCGTACTGCTTTGACTGCGGCGCAAGCCGGTAAACCAACAGCCTACTTCGAGTTGTTGCAGCGCACGCTGCATCGGTTCCACCTTATTTAACTGATTGTAGTGTTTTAACCCCTCCGCTGTTTGCCATAACTGACCGAAGCGGGCTTCTTGCCAGGCGGGGCTTAATGTGGCGCGATACACTTTTAAATTCAGTTGTAGCCGCTCTGTCAGCTGATCAATAAATTGGTAGGTTTCAGGAAATAAATAACCGGTATCGGTTAACACTACCGGAATATCCTGCTGCTGGCTGCTGACTAAATGCAGCATCACCGCCGCCTGGATCCCAAAACTGGAACTGAGCATCGGTTGTTTTGGTAAATGCGCAAGCGCCCAGGCTACCCGCTCTGCCGCGCTAAGTGGCTGAAGATGGGCATTGATCTCGCTTAACCATTGCTGCTGTGCCATTGGCGTTTGCTGCAAAATATGTTCAGATGATTTTACTAACGCATTCATTGTTAAGTTACCACCTGCTTACGCATGAAAATCGGTTTTCGACACTTTCACTTCGGCAACAACGCCAACGCGTATCACAAAGTCACCAAAACATTCTCCGCTTTGCCGCTCTTGACTCCATTGACCAATCAGCTGATCCAGCGTATCGAGGATCTCGGCTTCGGCGACGTTATCCAATAACAATTTTGGAATACGCGTACCAATGCGGTTTCCCCCCAGATACAAGTTGTATTTACCCGGCGCGCGGCCTACCAGCCCCACTTCGGCCAGCATGGCACGACCACAGCCGTTCGGGCAGCCGGTGACCCGCAAGACAATATGATCATCGCTCAACTGATGCTTAGTGAGTAAGCCCTCAACCTTGGTCACTAATTCAGGTAAGTAGCGCTCGGCTTCTGCCATTGCTAACGGACAGGTTGGAAAAGACACACACGCCATGGAGTTTTTGCGTTGCTCACTGTGGTTATCGTCAATTAAACCGTGCTCACGGGCTAACTGCTCAATTTGCGCTTTTTGACTGGCCGGCACCCCTGCAACAATTAAGTTTTGATTGGCGGTCATCCGAAAGTCGCCCTGATGGATCTGGGCAATTTTGGCTAAGCCGGTTTTTAACGGTTTGTTCGGAAAATCTAAGATCCGGCCATTTTCAATAAACAGCGTTAAGTGATGTTGACCATCTATGCCTTCTACCCACCCAAAACGATCACCGCGCGTGGTAAACTGATAAGGCTTCACCGGCGCAAACCGGACACCTACGCGCTGCTCTACTTCAGCGCGGAAGTTATCTAAGCCAATGCGGTCAATGGTGTACTTGGTTTTGGCTGTTTTGCGGTTCACCCGATCACCATAATCACGCTGCACTGTAACCACATGCTCGGCCACTTTTAAAACGTGCTCAAGGCCAATAAAACCCAGCTCTTCCGCCCGGCGTGGATAGGTTGCCGTGTCACCAAAGGTCATGGCTAAACCACCGCCAACCAGCACGTTAAAACCAATTAATTTGCCCTGCTCGGCAATCGCCACAAAGTTAAGATCATTAGCGTGTAAATCCACGTCGTTATGCGGTGGGATCACCACGGTGGTTTTAAACTTACGCGGTAAATAGTGCTCACCTAACACCGGCTCGGTTTCTGTGGTTTCGACTTTTTCTTCGTCTAACCAAATTTCGGCATAGGCGCGGGTTTTCGGCAGTAAATGCTCACTGATCTGCACCGCCCATTGATAGGCCTGTTGATGTAATTCACTTTCTACCGGATTAGAGGTACACAGCACGTTACGGTTAACATCGCCGGCCGTGGCAATGGAATCGATACCGATACTGCTTAAAAATTGGTGCATCGGTTTCACGTGCGGCTTTAATACACCGTGAAATTGAAAGGTTTGCCGAGTGGTTAAACGAATACTGCCGTACAGCGTTTTATCCGTTGCAAACTTGTCGATGGCCAGCCACTGCGTTGGCGTAATAATGCCACCTGGCATGCGCGCACGCAGCATCACATTGTGCAGCGGTTCTAATTTTTGTGCCGCGCGTTCAGCGCGGATATCGCGGTCATCCTGCTGATACATGCCATGAAAGCGGATCAGCATAAAATTATCACCGCTAAAACCGCCGGTGATTTCATCTTTTAAGTCAGTGGTAATGGTGCCGCGTAAATGCTCACTTTCGGCTTTTAAGCGTTCGTTGTCAGACAGCTTACCCTGGGCGACAAATTCTGGCTTGATTGGATATTGGCTCATTAATACACATCCTTCTGATAACGCTTGGCGACCCGTAATTGGTCTAAATAGTGTTGGGCCGCTTTTTCATCTTTGCCGCCCTGTTGCTGAATGATGCTCAGCAAAGCTTGGTGTACGTCTTTCGCCATGCGATTACCATCACCACAAATATACAGATGCGCCCCTTGCTCTAACCATTGCCACACTGTCGCAGCTTGCTGCATTAACTTATGTTGTACATAAATTTTTTCAGCCGTATCGCGGCTAAAGGCCACGTCTAACTTGTTCAGCAAACCTTGTTTCAAATAGTTTTGTAGCTCAACCTGATAGAGAAAATCTTGGGTAAAATGCGGGTTACCGAAGAACAACCAGTTTTTACCACTGGCGCCACGAGCATCACGTTCTTGTAAAAAGGCACGGAACGGCGCAATACCGGTGCCAGGGCCAATCATGATAATGGGTGTGTCATCGTTTTCCGGTAAGCGGAAGTTGTTGTTTTGCTCTACAAACACCTTGATCGACTCGCCTTCGGCTAAGCGCTCTGCCAAGAAACCCGACGCGCCGCCTAAATGCGGGAAGCCATGTGCATCATAACGCACCACCCCCACCGTTAAGTGAACTTCGTCTTCCACTTCAGCTTGAGACGAGGCAATCGAATACAAACGAGGCTGCTGCTTACGTAACGCATCCACCAATTGCTGGGCATTTAATAAACCTGGGTAATCACGCACGATGTCGATAATTTGCCGATCGGCTAAATACTGTCGCAACGCCACTTTGTCAGCCGCCAAGGTTTGTAATTCGGCATGGCCGATAGCCGTGGCATAACGGCTCACAAACCCCGGATACGATTGCGTTAGCTCTAGGTGCTCAATCAAGGCCTCGGCTATCGGTAGCTGCAGCTCGGCAAACTGCACCGGCGTATTACTGGCAATGCCGGTGAGCAATAACAACTCGCGCACTAACAACGGATCGTTACGGAAATAGACCCCTAAGGCATCACCGGGTTGATAAGTTAAACCTGAACCGGCTAAAGAAATTTCGATGTGCCGCACATCTTTAGTTGAGTCTCGACCCGTGATTTTTTGGTTGGTATACAATTCCGCACTAAAGGGTTGCTGCTTGTTATAGCTACTGACTGCCGCTGGCGCAGCTACACTCGTCAAATCCACCGCTAACGCACTGCTTACCTGAGCCAATTCGGGCTCCAGTGCTTTTAACAGCTGCTGTTGCCATTGCGCGGCTTGCTCAGCGTAGTCGACATCTAAATCAGCACGGGCAATCAGCGCTTTTGCGCCTAAAGCCGCGAAACGCTCATCAAAGTCTTGCGCCGTTTTACAGAAGAATTCATAGCTGGTATCGCCTAAGCCTAATACGGCATAGCGCAATTCAGGCAGCGCAGGCGCTTTCTTACTAAAGAGAAAATTATAAAAACTGATGGCATTTTCGGGCGGTTCGCCCTCACCATAAGTTGAGGTGACCACCACCAACAAGCGTTCATTTTTCAAGCTGGTATTTTTATACTCGGCCAAGTCTTGTACTTTTACCGCGAACCCCTTGGCCGTTGCTGCGGCTGCAATATCCTCCGCAACATGTTTGGCATTACCCGTTTGCGAGCCAAACAATACCGTTAAGCTTGGCGCGGCAGCACTGGTGGCGGCGCTGGGTGCGGCTAACGTCTGCCCCGCTAACTGGGCACTGGCCGCTAAATAACCACTCACCCACGCTTGTTGGATCGGATTCAATTTCACCAGCAAAGCTTGCAACTCAATAATTTGCTGCTCAGACAACGGGCTAGCTTGGGCAACAAGAGACGATAAAAGCATAAAATATCCTGCAAAAAATCTAGATGATTATTTTAGCCAGCTAAAGTCACTCAGGTAAAAGAATGGATCTCTCTTCTTTATGCCAATTAGTAATTAAAAACCACTCATGCTGACCAAAACCCCTTGAAAACAATGTGGTCTAATTCGCCAAAAAATAGTATTTCATGCCAACACTAAGCAGTCACAACTGCCACATTAAAAATTAAAGCTATTAAATTCAATAATGTGCAGTTGGCATTGGCTTTGCAAACTACTCAGCGTGATTGAAATACAACCAAGGACTGATCATGAAAACCTTATTACTTATTTGCTGTGTCTTTTTTGTTGGGCAACTCAGTGCAGCAGAAAATTGTCATTTAACGTTAAAGCATGATTTACGCATTACAGCGCAAGATGTCAGCCTGCAAGCTGAAGAGCAGCCGCTGTGGCGTATTTCAAACTCAGGCCAATTGTGGCTTGCCGAGCAATTACACCCAACCGATGCCAGTACTGCGGCGCTATTACAGCAATATCAGCAAAGTGTTCGCCAGCAAGCTTTCAGTACGCTGAATTTAGTTAACAACGCTTTGCAGTTAGCCACCAGCGCCTTAGAGCAAACGTTTGCAGGGTTGACTGGCCAATCAGACATGGAACAAAGCGCACTGCAACCGGCTTTTGCGCATCTTCGCCAAAGCTTAGACTTAGTGGTAAGACAACAAGGCGATACCTTGCTATTGAATGGCAGCAAACTAGAGCAACTGGACCAAGCCTTTGGGCCAGAGTTTGATGCGGCCATGGAAGATATGGTGCAGCAACTGATGGGCAATATGTTAATGCATGTTGGCAAGAGCATGTTAAGTGGTAGTGGCTCATTTGAAGATCGCATGAATGCTTTTGGCGAGCGTATGGAAACCATGGGTGAGCAACTCGAGCAAAACATGCAAGACAAAGCCCTAGCGCTAGAAGAGCAAGCCGCAACCTTGTGTGCTGAGCTTGAACAGTTACAGCAATTAGAGCGCCAATTACAGCAACAGTTACCGGCAATGCAGCCCTTTACGCTGGTGACATTGCATAACGAAAAAGCAGAATAACCCCCATCCTAACCGCGAGCTTGGCGTACGCAACTTTGTTGCCGTACGCCCTTTTTGCCATCCCGCACAATAGCCTGCATAATTCAGCTTTAATAAGCAGCAATGCCTGCTGCACTATTTGTTTGGAGTGATTATGAGCATACAACGTATTGATCCTGCTAGTCGTTATTCTGAAGCAGTCATTGTGAATGGTTTAGTGTTTTGTGCTGGCATGGTGCCAGACACCGACAGTAATGATATTACGCTGCAAACCCAAAACGTGTTAAGCCAAGTTGATGCCTTGTTAGCGCGCTGTCAAAGCAGCAAGGATAAACTGGTTGATACCACTATCTATTTAACTGACTTTGCGGATTATGCGGCAATGAATGCGGTATGGGAGCAATGGCTCAGCCCAGGCTGTGCGCCAGCACGGGCAACGGTAGCGGCAAAATTAGCGGATCCGCATTGGAAAATAGAAATTAAAATCACCGCTGCACAATAATCTGAAGTTAACCGCTGAGCAGCAGGCTTGTTGCACTCAGCAAGACTGCGCTGCTGTAATGTATTAAGGAAAGATTGACACATGGCTGTAAAGACGTTGCTACACAAAAAACGACTGTGGTTGCCCGCTATTTTCATCTTGTTCGGCTGGGCATTGTATCAATGGGCTTGGCCCTTTTGGCTTAATCAACTCACAGAACGCGAAGCCGAACGGATCCGTGTTATCACACCAACCTTTGTCGCTGAACCCACTTTAAACCGTTTAAATCCCGATCGTTTACTGGCCGATGTAAGCTGGTTAGCCGCTGCTGAACGTCAGGGTCGAGCACCGGGCACACCGGGTGGTATTGCTGCCCGTTTATGGATTGCCGAGCAATTTGCCGAAATCGGTTTAACCGCCGCCGGAACCGACGGTTATTTGCACCCTTACAGCGTGGCAGAACATTTTTCTTGGCGTCGTTGGCTGCGTGGTGCGTCTTCCACTATCCCCGGCGTAGATAATGCGGCAAATGTTATCGGTTTATTACCCGGCACCGAAGCTAACCTTAAGCCACTGGTGATCACCGCACATTATGATCACTTAGGGATGCACGGCGACGACATTTACTTTGGCGCCGATGACAATGCCTCGGGTGTGGCCGCCATGCTTGAGCTGGCACGCTATTTAACGGCTCATCCTTTGCGTCATCCGGTATTGTTTATTGCTTTAGACAGTGAAGAAAAAGGTTTACAAGGTGCGGTGGCGCTATTTCGTACCGGCTTGTTACAACCTGCCGATCTGGCCTTTAACATTAATATTGATATGTTAAGCCGTGATACCCACCAATTATTGTATGCCGTTGGCACTTATCATCACCCTTGGCTATTACCGCTAGTTGAACAGTTACAAACTCGCAGCGCAGTGAAATTACTGCCCGCCCATGATCGCCCTTGGTATCTGGCAGGTAACACGGCAGATTGGACCCTTAGCTCTGATCACGGCGTGTTTCATCAGCAACAGGTACCGTTTATGTACTTTGGGGTAGCCGACCATCCCGATTACCACAGCCCGCGCGACACCGCCGACAAAGTAGATTTGGCGTTTTATCATCAAGTCGTTGAAACCGTATTGCATTTTATATTAATACTTGATCAACAATTAGCAGTGCAAATCGAGTAAATACTTGCTAATAATAAAATGTAAATATACAGTTACTATCACGTTTTCGGGCAGCCGCATCAGTACGAAATGGCCGTCAAATAGGAGAAAAAAATGAGTACAGCAATGATTTGGATCATTATTGGTGTGGTACTGATTTTAACAGAGTTATTGGCAACCAGCATTGTCGCGGTATTCCTCGGTTTAGCCGCTATCGTCGTCGGTATTTTATTGCACTTTGGGCTCATTGAATCAGCCAGCATGCAATACAGCGTGTTTGGTCTGGTCAGCCTGCTGTTGCTCTTCACCGCACGAGGCCGCTTTAAAAGCTGGTTTGTCGGCTTTACCGCTGATAGCGAGACGCAACCCAGCTCGCTGAGCCAAGATATCGGCGATCGCGTTACGGTTTTATTGGATTTTCAACAAGGCCAAGGTCGTGTGGTGTTAAATGGCGTGCAATGGGATGCGCATTCTAACGACACATTAAAAGCCGGGGATGTGGCTTGGGTAATTGCCAATAAAGGCATCCACCTCGAAGTCGCGGCCAATAAGCCACAGTCGTCTTAACTTTACAGCACGTATTAATCGTAGGAGAGTGTTATGGAACAACTAGATATTCAAACGGTATTAACCCTAGGCTTTGCGATTGCGGTAGTGATCACCATACTGAAGTCTGCCAGAGTCGTGCCGCAACGAAGCAATGTGGTGATTGAGCGCTTAGGGAAATATTCACGCACCTTAGACTCGGGCTTTCATATTTTGATCCCCTTTATCGATAAAGTTGCCTACACCCACACGTTAAAAGAAGAAGTGATCGATGTGCCTCGTCAAACCTGCGTGACCAAAGATAACATTCAGGTCGGCATCGACGGTATTTTATATATACAGGTTATCGACCCGCATAAAGCCAGTTATGGTATTAACGATTATCGCTATGCTGCGTCACAATTAGCGCAAACCACCATGCGTTCTGTGATCGGCCAAACCGATTTAGACAAAACCTTTGAAGAGCGAGCCAAAATTAACGAAGAAGTGGTACGCGCCCTGGATGATGCCGCAGCGCCTTGGGGTGTTAAAGTGTTGCGTTATGAAATAGCCGATATTGAATTGCCAGTCAGTATCAAAGACGCGCTAGAGCAACAAATGCGCGCCGAGCGTGAACGCCGTGCTGCGATTGCCAAGTCTGAAGGTGAACGCCAAGCGATGATTAACGTGTCTGAAGGTCAAAAGCAGGAAGTGATCAACCTGTCGGAAGCCGATAAAACTCGACAAATCAACGAGGCCGAAGGTCGAGCAAAAGAAATTGAATTAATCGCTATTGCCACCGCTGAGGGTATTCGACAAATTGCTGAGGCCATCAATCAACCGGGTGGTCAAAACGCGGTAAATTTACGCGTGGCCGAGCAGTATGTGAAAGAGTTCGGCAACCTGGCTAAAACCAACAACAGCATGATCGTGCCGGTTGAACTGGCGAACATTGGTGGTGCAGTGGCGGGTTTAACTGAAATTTTAAAAACCGTCCAAAAATAACCATGGCGGGCAGTAAACTGCCCGCTCATCATTTATTCTTGATCAGAGCTGGGTAAGGCGTTTTTACTGAAATCTTGGGTTTTCTCAGCTAATAACGCGGCCAGTTGCTGTTCCATCGCTTCCACTTTTTCGCGAGTTCGCAACAGCACTTGGCGCTGCACATCAAATTCTTCGCGGCTAACAAAGTCTAACTCTGACAGCTT
The DNA here is from genome assembly GCF_020819615.1 of Rheinheimera sp. UJ51. Taxonomy (NCBI): domain Bacteria; kingdom Pseudomonadati; phylum Pseudomonadota; class Gammaproteobacteria; order Chromatiales; family Chromatiaceae; genus Rheinheimera; species Rheinheimera sp. UJ51. The sequence goes on along the minus strand of NZ_JAJHOG010000002.1, from coordinate 4,468 downwards.
TGCCTGCAGCACTTGCTTTACTTTGCCTTCTAATTCATCGGCAAACTGTTTTAATTGTGGCGGGATAATACTGCCAATTTGCCGTGCAATATCTTCCACTTTTTTCGGATCTAACATCAGGTTCTCCGTTACGCTAGGCAGCCAGGGTTCAGGCTGCACTGTGATAGTATCTAACCATTCTACGGTCTTCTGACCAGAACGCGAATGAAATTTACCGCAAAAATTGGTTACAATGCAGCTCCTCAGATCAGGCAAACACTATGAAGTTAAATCCACAGCAAGACGCAGCAGTAAAATTTATCTCCGGGCCCTGCCTAGTATTAGCCGGTGCGGGTAGCGGTAAAACACGCGTTATTATTAATAAAATAGCCTATCTGATCCAGCAGTGCGAATTACCCGCTCGTCATATTGCCGCCGTGACCTTCACCAATAAAGCGGCACGAGAAATGCGCGAGCGAATTAACACCCAATTGCCAAAAAGCGCGACCCGTGGCCTTACTATTTCCACCTTTCACACCCTTGGCTTAGATATTATTAAAAAAGAATATCGGCAGCTGGGTTACAAAGCTAATTTTAGCCTGTTTGATGATCAAGACAGCTTTGCGCTACTCAAAGAGCTAACCGCCAACGAATACAATGGCGATAAAGAGCAGATTAAAGCGCTGCAAAGCAAAATTTCTAACTGGAAAAACGACTTAACCTTACCTGCGTTGGCTGTGCAACAAGCGCAAGATGCCGCTAGCATCAGTTTAGCCAATTATTATCAGCAATACAGCACCATGCTTAAGGCCTGTAATGCCTGTGATTTCGATGATTTAATTATGCTGCCAACCTTGCTGTTTCAACACGATGTAGCAACACGTGAGCGCTGGCAACAGAAAATTCGCTATCTGTTAGTGGATGAATATCAAGATACCAACACCAGCCAATATGAGTTAGTCCGCTGGTTAGTAGGCGAACGTCGCCGCTTTACCGTGGTCGGTGATGATGACCAGTCTATTTATTCTTGGCGCGGTGCGCGGCCGCAAAACTTGGTGTTATTGAAAAAAGACTTTCCTGAATTAAACGTGATCAAACTTGAGCAAAACTACCGCTCAGCAGAACGCATTTTAAAAGCGGCCAATATCTTAATTGCCAATAACCCGCACGAGTTTGAGAAAAAACTGTTTAGCGTGAATGGCTATGGTGTGCCGCTGAAAGTCTTACCTTGTAAGCATGAAGAAGACGAAGCCGAAAAAGTGATTGCCGAAATTATCTCGCATCGCTTTACCAACCGGAGTCATTATCGCGATTATGCATTGTTATATCGTGGCAATCATCAAGCACGGGTATTTGAAAAAGCGCTAATGACCAACCGCATTCCCTATCGCATTTCTGGCGGCACGTCTTTTTTCTCACGCAGTGAAATTAAAGATGTGATGGCCTACCTGCGCTTGCTGGTGAATCAAGATGATGACAATGCCTTGCTGCGGATCATCAATGTGCCGCGTCGCGAAATAGGCCATGCCACCTTGGAGAAAATTGGTAACCTGGCCAATCAAGAACACATCAGTTTATTTGCAGCGTGCTGCCATCCGGGGCTAAGCCATACTTTACCGGCACGCAGTTTTCAGGCCGTAAAACAATTTGCCGATTGGGTTAATCAATTAGCCGATAATGCCGTGCGAGCAGAGCCTGCCGAAGCCATTCGTGATTTGATCCGGCAAAGTCACTATGAAGCCTGGTTGTTTGAAAGCAGTAACAGCCCTAAAGCAGCTGAAATGGCCCTGAAAAACGTCAATGAACTGTACCGCTGGATTGTCGAAATGCTCAACGGCAAAGATGATGAACCGCCGATGCCCTTGAGCGAAGTCGTTAGCAAATTATGTTTACGCGATATGCTAGAACGGCAAGAACAAGAAGATAACGCCGATCAGGTGCAATTGCTGACGTTGCACGCTTCGAAAGGCTTAGAGTTCCCTTATGTCTTTATGGTGGGCATGGAAGAAGGCATTTTGCCGCATCAAAGCTGTATTGATGAAGATAATGTCGAAGAAGAACGCCGTTTAGCCTATGTGGGTATCACTCGGGCACAGCGCGAACTCATTTTTACTTATGCACGAGAGCGTCGGCAATATGGAGAAGTGATTCGGCCAGAGCCCAGCCGCTTTTTAACCGAGTTACCACAAGACGATTTGGAATGGCAACAGCCTAATCAACCCAAAACTGCAGAGCAGCGCCAGCAAACTGCGGCATCGAATATCGCACGTTTGCGGCAAATGCTGAATAAAGATTAGCCCTATAAACACACGGTTCAATTAGCGCTAATTGGCACCTAGCGCTTTTAACATTTGATCGCGCATACCCGATTCAAACGTCACATAGCGACCACGCCCTAATGCTTTGGCGTGATACATGGCGGCATCAGCGTCGCGTAACATCGCATCGGCATGGTGATAGTCTGAACTGAATGGCGCAATACCAATACTGATGCCCGAATTGACACTGTTATTTTCTAACACAAAGGGCTGACGGAATTTGTCGATAATGCGCTGAGCAATTTCTTCGGCATCTTGCTCAGATTGCAAGTTTAATAACATAATCACGAACTCATCACCGCCGAAGCGGGCGGCTACATCATGCTCGCGGATCGCACTGAGTAAACGTTTGCTACTTTCAATTAAAAACGCGTCGCCAATATGATGGCCTAAGGTATCGTTGATCAATTTGAAACGGTCGAGATCTAAAAACAGCAATGCCATCCCGGTTTGCGGTTGGCGTTTATTTAATAAAAATTGTTGTTTTAATTGCTGCAAAAACATCTGCCGATTGGCCAGCCCAGTTAATACATCATGATTCGCATCATAGAACAATTTTTGCTCCGCTTTTTTACGCTCTTCAACTTGCAGGCGTAAAAATAAGTTGGTTTGACGCAATTCGCGGGTACTTTCAAAGACTTTACGTTCCAGTTCTTCTTGATGTTGTTTTTGTTTCTCAGCAGCAAGCTTACGCTGGATCGCTACCGCGATATGCTGTGAAACGAAACGTAAGATAGTGAGTTCTTGCTCGGTGTAATGATAACCATCAACATAAGACTGAACCGCAACCACCCCAATGACTTTTTGGTCAATCTTCAGCGGAGCACCGAGCCAGCTTTTTGAATGGCGAGCTGCTTTCTCTAGCTCAGTGGTACCACTCATACCTCGGCGGATCTCACCTTGCTCAACCAGTATTGCCGCTTGATCAGGGTTAATGAGCCGCGCTTCAGCACAGCGGATAACATATTCGGTAAAACCTCGGCTTAGTGGCCGGTCAAAGGCCGCAGGGCTAAATTGATCAACATAATACGGAAAGGTTAATTTCGTCGCATCGGCGTTGAGTAAGGCAATGTAACAGTTTTCTGCAGCCATAAAATTACAAAGCACTTTATGGATGGCTTTATAGAACGTTTGCATATCTTGGCTACTGGCCGTTAGCTCAGATATTTTATATAACGCCGCCTGCAGCTTTTCACCGTGGATACGTTCTCTAATTTCTTTTTGTAAAAAGTCGTTGGTTTGTTGTAATTGCAAGGTGCGTTCTTTCACCGTGCTTTCTAATAGTTCACGACTCTTTACTCGATCTAAAGCAATAACAGTGTGAGAACCAATACTGCTAAACAATTTTAAATCTTGCTCGTTATAACGATACTGACTGTCATAAGACTGGATCGCCATCACACCGATAATTTTTTCACCACGACATAAAGGGATACCCATCCAGTGCGCTGAGGGTGAGCCTTGTGCTTCAATCTCGCCGCTTCTCACTAATTCGTCAAATTCTTCTTCATCACACAACAGCGGCCGCTGGTAGCGAGCCACATAACCGGTTAAGCCACGAGAGAAAGCATTGTCTGGAATAGAAGTAATGAGTTGTTGATCTTTTTCATCAGAGAAGTACTGCAGTTGGTAACGCTCAGTGTCGGCATCATAAAGCACAACATAAAAGTTTTCGGCGTGTAACTGCTCAGAGACCATTTTGTGGATCGCCGGATAAAAATCGGCCATATCACTAATATGGCTGGCCAATTCTGACAGCTGCAACAAGGCCCCCTGAATGGTATAGGCTTCTTTTTGCCGAGCAATCAACAGCAACAGCCGTCTGATTTTATTGCCCGCTTGTTTTAATTGGTATTGGAGCGTTCGTTGTTTAGTCAATCTTCCGATCCTGAAGCGAATACAAACTGGTCAGATGTATAATAACAATGGGCTATTATGCACAAAGTTTAAACACATGGAAGAGCTACAGAGCAAATTCGTTTAATTAAATACAAAGGATACTGTTAAAGAAGTTTAGTCCAACCGGCACAAAAAAACCGCGACTGGCGTAATGCCGATCAGTTAAGAACTTTTCAGATCGGTTGACCGATCCAGTGGTTGGTATATAAAGGCCTACAGAATGAACTCTGTAGGCCTTTTTTATGCATATTAGCCAAGCGCTGGAAACCGTT